>CALAOV010000297.1 GCA_937889515.1 uncultured Myxococcales bacterium
CGTCGAGCGCGGTGCGCGCGCCGAAGCGGCGGGTGAGCCCTTCGGCGCGGAGCCGCGCGCCGACGCTGTCGGGTGCCGCCGTCGCGGCGGCCGAGCTCACGCGAAGGTCCTGTCGATGACCAGCGCCACGAAGAGCAGCGTCAGATAGACGATCGAATAAAAGAAGAGAGACCGCGCCCAGGCCCCGGCGGCGGCCCGACGAAACCCGGCGATCGCCCAGGCGATGAACCCGGCGCCGAGCACCGCCGCGCAGACGAGATAGGGAACCCCGGCCACGCGGAGAGGCTCGAGCAGGATCGTCGCCAGCACCAATCCAGCCGAGAAGATCACGATGGTCGCCCGAGTGGCGCGCGCGGAGATCGTGAGCGGCAGGACCTTGAACCCGGCGCGCGCGTAGTCGGCCGCCCGGTAGATGGCGATCGCGAGAAAGTGCGGAATCTGCCAGAGGAACAGCACCGCGAACAGCGCCAGACCGGCGGCGTCGAGCCTCCCGGTCACCGCCGTCCATCCCATGAGTGGCGGCAACGCGCCCGGCACCGCACCGACGAACAGCGCTATGGCGGAGTGGCGCTTGAGCGGCGTGTAGATCGCCACGTAGCTGCCGAGCGCGAAGAGACCGAGGATTCCCGTCAGGAGGTTGCTGCCCAGAAAGACCAGCGGGACGGCGACGCAGGCCATCGCTACGCCGAAGGCCAGGGCCGTCTCGGGCGAAAGGGAGGCGCGCGGCAACGGCCGCTCGCGTGTCCGCTCCATCAATGGATCGATGTCGCGCTCGAGGTACATGTTGAGCGTGTTGGACGCCGCGACCAGCAGCGTGGTCCCGATCAGGGTCATGAGGGCCCGCCAGTGCGCGATCCGGCCGGGGGCCAGCCACAGCCCGCCGACGAAGGTGATCACCACGAGGCCGGTGATGCGCGGCTTGGCCAGCTCGATGAGGTCGCGGAACCAGCTCGGTCGCGGGAAGCTCGGCTGCGCCTCCGGCCGGGCGCCGAGCACGGTGAGCGCCAGGACCGCCAGCAGCGCGGTGGCCACGGCCAGGTGACTCTCGACCGTGGCGAGGTCGAGGAACGTCGTCACCGATCGGAGACCCAGCCAGATCTGGATACCGACCAAGATCGGCGCCACCACCGCCAGAGCCCGCAGCGCCGGTCGCGACGCGCGCCGGAGGGTGACGATCGCGGAGGCCAACACCAGCAGGCCGACGGCGACCGCGTTCAGTCGGTGCAGCGCCTGGACCAGCACCGTCGGGTGGGCGTCGGGCCAGAGCGAGCCGCGGCAGAGCGGAACGTCGGTGCAGGCCAGCGCGGCGCCGGAATGCCGCACCAGCGCGCCCAGCACCATCTGGAAGTAGACCCCCACCGCGGCGACCAGCGCGAACCGCGCCACCACCGGCGGCGCGGCCACGGCGGCCCGCCGGGCGACTTCGGGTCGCGCGCGCACCGCGATGTAGAGCACCGTCAGGAAGCAGAGCAGGGAGGTCGCGGTGTGCGCCGTCGAGATGGGCGTCGGCAGCCGCAGCAGGACGGTGATCCCGCCCAAGAGCGCCTGCACGAACACCAGCGCCACCGCCAGCCAGCCGAACGGGCGCAGCCGGCGCAGCGCCGGCTCCCGGCTGCGCGTCAGCAACGTCGCCAGCACCAGCGTCAGGACCACCACGGTTCCGGCCGCGAGGCGGTGGCTGTGCTCGACCAGCACGCCCCCCTCCATCTTGGGCATCATCGTCCCGTAGCAGGTCGGCCAGTCGGGGCAGGCCAGGCTCGACCCGGTGCCGTGGACCAGACCGCCGATCAGGATCAGCAGATAGGTGGCGACGGCGGTCGCGACGGCGAAGCGATAGACCAACATCAAACCAACATCAATGCGCGTCGTACTGGAAGCTCACCTCGGTCGGTTTGTCGGCCGCCACGGTGATTTCGGTGGTCTTGGTGCCGTAGCGCTCGTGCCAGGCGGTGAGCGTGTATTTCCCGTCCGGCACGTCGCCGATCTTGAAGTGGCCGTCGTCGCCGGTGACCGCGAAGAACGGGTTATCGGAGACGACGACGTAGCCGGTCATCCAGGGGTGAACGTCGCACTTGAACTTGAGGACGTCGCCGGCCTCGCCGAGCTTCCGCGCGATCGGCGGCAGGCCGGGGATCTCCGCCTGGTTGAACAGCGTCGAGGCGCCCCTGTATCCGTGCACGTTGTGCAGCGTCTGGTCGCCGTTGCGGATCGAGATCATCTGGCCGGCGATGATGCCCTGCACCCGCGGTCGGTACATGCACTCGCTCTGGTCGAGCGTGGCGATGGTCGGCGGCGCCTCGTAGTGTCCGCTCGCGCCCTGGGTGATCCGGACGACGACGTTGCGAAGACCACCACCTGCGCCGACCTGGACCTCTTCGTCCTTCATCGGCGTTCGCGCGCAAAATGGATCGGCGTCGCGTTTGGTCAGCGCCATCGCGGGTGGCGTCCCGGCCAGCTTCACGGCGCCCGTGATGACCGCATGCCCGGCGGGCGCGGCGACCGGGGTGACGGTGGTGGCGCCGGGCGTGACCGGCGGGGCGGCGGCCGGCTCGGGCGCGCTCTTTTGGCAGCCCGCGGCGGCCACCGTCGTTAGCGCCAGCGCAACCGCAACCGCGCAAAAGGCCCGAGGCAGCGTCTTCATGCCCGTCGTGCTAACAGGCGCTCCCCGGCACGTCAAGGGTTGCGGCACCTCGGCGGGCACCTCGGCGGCGGCCGGCCGGCTCGATCGCCATATGACTTGATAGGTCAGATCTAAAAGACTAGAATAGTCATATGAAAACGGCGTCGGTCAGCGACCTGAAGGCCCATCTGTCGCGCTACCTTCGCCTGGTTCGCCGCGGCAGCGAGGTTCAGATCCTCGATCGGGGGGTGCCGGTCGCCCGCCTGGTCGGACTTGCCGAGACATCGGAGTCGCCGGACCCGCGCGATAAAGAGCGTGTCGATCGGCTGGTCAAGGCGGGCGTTCTGAGACGTGGGAGCGGAAACGTCCGCGACATCGTCTCCGAGCCGCCGATCGTTGCGGCCGGCGCCGATCTCCGAGGGGCGCTGGATGAAGATCGCCAAGATCGTCTCTAGGGGACTGCTCGCGGGGATTCGGTCATGAGATTTTGGGATGCCTCGGCCGTCGTCCCGCTGGTCATCGAGGAGCCAAACACCGGCGTCGTGTCCGGTTGGCTGGACGCCGACCCGGAGATGCTTCTGTGGGGTCTGACCCGCGTCGAGCTCGTCTCGGCCGTCGAGAGACGCGCGCGGGAAGGGTTGCTCTCCATCGAGACCCGCTCGGCGGCGCTTCGCCGAATCGACCGGATAGCGAACGCTGCCCACGAGGTCACCGACCTGCTGGCGGTTCGCGCGAAGAGCATGGCCCTCCTCGGTCGTCACGCGCTACGCGCGGCGGACGCGGCGCAGCTCGGGGCGGCGCTGGTCGTCTCCGATCCGGCGCCTGGATCTCTGACGGTGGTCGTGCTCGACCGGAAGCTGGCTCAGGCCGCAGCGCGCGAGGGATTCGACGTCCTGACCGGGTGAAATCTAAGCCGCTTTGGCGGTCACGCGCAGCTTGACGTGCGTCTTCTTCTGCAGCGCCTTGACGATCTCGAAGAAGTTGTCGGTGCTGGGGTTGCCGCGAGGCGCGAGCATCCGGTGGAGACTCTTGCTGGGCTTTCCGACTTCTCCCGCCAGCCCCTCGAAGCCGACCGTGGCGTTGACGAGATCGCGCAAGATAGCCTTCCCGGTTGCGGTGTCGCCCGCCAGGTATGCGTTGATCGCTTCCGTGAAAAGCGCTTCGGAGAAACGCGCATCGCGCCGAGCGCGGGCAACAATCGTTTCTTTGAAATCTCTGGTTAGAGCCATGTAGTTGCCTTTCGCTCGTTCATTTCTTGCGCCGCTGATAGTCGCGCCAGCGCTCCAGCGCTGCGGCTATCGCAGCCTGCTGGCGTTGCTTGGAGCTCTCGCCAAGAAGAACGACGACGGAGTCCCCATCCTTGCCGAAGTAGATGCGATACCCGGGACCAAAATCGATCTTGCTCTCGAGGATTCCCGAGAACGCGAATCAAGCGTCGCCCGATTTATAGTAACATATATGTTACTAATGTCACGGGCATGGTAACGAGCCAAGGTATCTCCACGGCGCTCCGTCGAGCGTCACGCGCCGTTCGCGACCCGGCCCGCGGCGGCGAGCAATTGGTCGATGCCCTCGGGGGTGGCCGGGAAGTAGCCTCGAATTCGCAGCTCGCGGTCGACCAGGACCAGGTTCTCGCCGTGGAAGATCTGCCAGAAGTCGCCGGCGCCTTCGCCCGACGTCTTGTCGCGCCCCATCCCGACCTTGAAGCCGCCCACCACCGCCGCTTCGATGGCGTCGGCGGGGCCGGTGAGGAACGACCAGGCGATCGGATTGGCGCCGTAGCGCGCGCCGTAGGCGGCCAGGGCGGCGGGCGTGTCGCGCGCCGGGTCGACGGAGATCGACACCAGGTGAAAATCGGGGCCCAGCTTGCGCGCGCGGCGGCCCACTTCGGCCATCTTCTGGCTGAGCAGCGGGCAGGCCTCCTGGCAGGCCGTGAAGATGAAGTCGGCGACCCAGACCTTGCCCGTCAGCTCGCGGGTCCCGAACGGCTGGCCGCGCTGATCGGTGAGCGTGAAGGCGGGGAGGGTGCCGAGGACCACCGGCGACGCGCCGATTCGACGGGTGACCGATCGAAAGATCGGCACGCCGAACAGCAGGGCCAGCAGCGCCGCCCAGACGATCGGACTCCCGGCCAGGCGCGCCGCGGTCGGCGAGCGCGGGGCAGGAAGGTCGGCGGAGGTCCCGTTCATCCGCTGGTCATCCGTCCTGGGCGCGCCCCTGTCAAGCTACCCGCCGGCGTCGGGCGATTCCGACATCTGCGCGGGAGCCGGTGCGGCGGTGCTCGGCGAGGCGGGAGGCAACGTGGAGTTGCAGGCGCAGCCTTGGCCCATCATGCACTTGTCCGCACAGCTGATGCAGCTGTTGCCACAGGCGCAGGTGGTGCTGGGACAGACCATGCAACAGCCGGTCGAATCGTCGTGGCATCCGGCGAGAAACAAGAACGCCGCGATGGTGAAGATGTGGGGCAAGCGTGGCACCGTGACGTCGATCCTTGACGATCGGTTTGTTTTCGTCTAGTCAAATGGAAGGATCTGATGCGGCGGGGTGCGGGAAATCACGGCTGGTTCGGGCTGACGAAGCCGGCGAAATCGCTGGCCGTCGTCGTGATGGCCGCCGCGACGTTGGCCCAGTTCTTCGCGCTGTCGCACGAGATGACGGTGCGGCACTTCCGTTGCGCCGAGCACGGCGAGCTGACGCACGTGGCGGCGATGGCGAGCGACCTGTCGCCGGTCGGGCCACGCCGCGACGGCGACGCGATCGGGACGCAGGCCGCCGAAACCGTCGACGCGCACGAGCATTGCGCGACCGCGTTCACGGTCGAGAGCGGCTCGGCGCCGCCGGTCGTCCACGTCTCCGTTCGTTTCACGCCGCCGCCCAATATCTGCCGTTCGGAACCGGTCGTCGCCGCCCAGCTCGGCCGGGCCTTCGTTCTGGCGAGCGCTCCCAAGACCTCGCCCCCTTCGGCCTGATCCGCGATCTCTGACCAGGATGCGGCGCGCTCGTTGGCGCGCATCCGCAGGTCGATCGCACGCGATCCGTCGCCGACGTGATCGCGCGTGCCTGGGCGCTCCGACCCTCCGGGTGGTCGCGCGCTCTGCTGGACTCGCCGAAGGAGGGCCCGTTGTCTCGTTACCAGTCCGCTCACGCACTATTGTTCCGCGATTTCCCATGGGTGTTCTTTGCCTGGGCGCTCGTCGTCCACGCGGAACCAGTTGCGCGTGCCGACCCGGCTCCGGCCGACTCGCCATCCGAGGGGACGCCGCACGCGGCGGAGCCGCGGGTGCAGCCGCCAATCGTGATCGAGGAGAGCCGGCCGCCATACCCGTTAGAGGCGCTTGCAAGCGGCCTCCGTGGCGACGTCGCGGTCACCGCCACGGTTGCGGCGAGCGGCGAGGTCAGCGCCGTCGAGCTGGCGCACGGAATCGCCCCCACGGTCGATCGCGCGGCACTGGAAGCGGCGACGCACTGGCGATTTCGTCCGGCGTTGCGGGACGGCATGCCGATTCCCAGCCGCATTCAGCTGCTGTTTCACTTCGAACCGCCGCTCGCCGCGCCGCCGCAGCCAGCAGCGGTCCCGCCGGTGCCGGGCGTCGCCCCGGCGCCTAGTGTCACGCTGCCGCCCGTGGCGGTGGTGCCCATCCCGGCGCCCATCGCTCTGGCGCCGGACACGCCGCAGCTCCGCATGCCGAGCGCTCTGGACGTTAGCGTTCTCGGACGCCGGCCGCCGGTCAGTCGCGGTGCGTCCGATTTCCAGATCCGGGTCGATGCGCTCGCCGAGGTCCCGCACGCGAACGCTTCCGATCTCTTGAAGCTGGCGCCGGGAATCCTACTCACCAACGAAGGCGGCGAGGGGCACGCCGAGCAGGTGTTCATGCGCGGATTCGACGCGGGCGAGGGGCAGGACGTCGAGTTCACCGTGGGCGGTGTCCCGATCAACGAGAGCGGCAACCTGCACGGCAACGGCTACGCCGACACCCACTTCATCATCCCCGAGCTGGTCGAGTCGCTGCGGGTGGTGGAGGGGCCCTTCGATCCACGCCAGGGGAACTACGCCGTTGCTGGCAGCGCCGACTACCAGCTCGGCTTGGCGCAGCGTGGCCTCACGGCGAGCTACACCACCGGCAGCTTCGGCACGGAGCGGGTGCTCGGGCTTTGGGGTCCGCCTGGAGAGAGCACGCACACGTTCGCCGGCGCCGAGATCTACAAGACGGACGGCTTCGGTCAGAACCGCGATGCTCAGCGCGGCTCGGCGATGGGGCAGTACGAAGGGCGCTTCGGTGAGTCCGGTTCATTCCGGCTAACCACGCAGGCGTACGTGACGCACTTCCATTCGGCGGGCGTCATCCGCGAAGACGACTACGCATCGGGGAAGATCGGCTTCTACGACAGCTACGACTTCTCCAGCTTCGCGAGCGAGAAGGTCCCTGAGGGCGGCGATGCCTCGCGCTATTCGATCGCCGCCGACATCGAGACGCATCCGGGCGACACGGTGCTCTCGCAGCAGGTCTTCCTCATCAAGCGTGACATGCGCTTGCTGGAGAACTTCACCGGTTTCCTACTCGACGTGCAGGAGCCGCTGCAGAGCTTGCACGACCAGCGCGGGGACATGCTCGATCTCAACGTCCACGAGCTGACGATCGGCGCGCGCGGCGCCGCGCGCCTGCACGCGCAAGTTCTCGGCCAGCGGCAGGAGCTGGAGCTCGGCTACTTCGCCCGCGGCGATGACGCCGCCGGTACGCAGCAGCGCCTCGAGGCGTCGACCGGCGTTCCTTATAAGACCGACACCGATCTCGACGCGCAGCTTGGCAATATCGGCCTTTACGGCGACGCGAACCTTCGTCCGTTCTCCTGGCTGTCACTGCGCGGCGGCGCGCGCGCCGAGATCGTCACCTACGACGTCCTCGACAACTGCGCCGCCCAGAGCGTCGCTCACCCGTCGACCACCGACCCGCCGATCGACCAGAGCTGCCTCACGCAACAGGATATGGGGCGACCGCGCGAGCCCGATCAGGTCACCTCGACCTCGGGTGTGGCGTTTCTGCCGCGCGCTTCTGTGATCGCCGGTCCGTTCCGAAACTTCACCTTCTCCGCCAGCTACGGCAAGGGCATCCGCTCCGTCGATCCCCTGCACGTCATCGCGGACGTCAATGCGCCGTTCTCCAACATCGTGGCCACCGAGGCGGGCGCCGCCTACGCGGGGAGCTTCAAGAAAGCCGTGGTGGTGGCGCGGTCCGTCTTCTTCCGGACGGTCGTCGATCAGGATCTGCTCTTCGATCAGACCGCCGGGCGGAACCTGCTCGGCGTTGGCACCACCAGGACCGGCTGGCTAGGTGCTTTGCGCCTGACTGGAGCGTTCTTCGACGAGTCCGCGAATCTGACCTTGGTCCGCTCGACCTTCAACGACGACGGCGAGGCGGTGGCCTACGTTCCGGGCGTCGTCTTCCGGTCCGACAGTGCGCTTTTCCGCGCGCTGCCCTGGACGCTCCGGGGCAAACCGTTCCGTGCCTCGCTCGGCGCCGGGATCACGTACGTCGGTCCCCGGCCGTTGCCGTACGGTCAGGTCAGCGACGACATCTTCACGCTCGACGGGTCGGCGTCGCTGTCCTGGGGGGGCTATCAGCTCCGCATCGTCTCGACGAACCTGCTCAACACGCAGTATCGGCTGGGCGAATTCAACTACGCCTCCGACTTTCACAGCCAGTCACAACCACCGACGCTGGTTCCCGAGCGAACTTTCACTGCGGGCGCGCCGCGCGGCGTGTTCGCGACGTTTGCCATCAATTTCGGAGGGGTGTGATGCGCGCCGGGATCTTGCTGATGGGCTCCATCTTCTGCGTCGGCTGTATCGGTCAGACGGGCGGCAATACCGTCGCGTTCCCCGTCGCGGCCGCAGGGCCAGCGGACGCGATCTCGGGCCAACCGCTGTCGTTCACCTCGGGCACCTGGGACGTCCTGCTCACCCAGGCCACGCTCCACGTCGGGGCCGTCTATTTGGACCAGAGCGAGCCGGTCTCCGGTGGCCAGGCGACCGGTTGCTATCTGACCGGGACCTATCTGGCGCAGGAAACCTCGTCGCTCGACGTCGATCTGCTGAACCCCGCCCTCCAGACTTTCCCCGCGAGCGCCCTCGGAATCACGGAACCTCCGGCTCTGGTGGGCCAGGTCTGGCTGACCGGCGGCGACGTCAACGCGGCCTCCGACCCGACACCGATCCTGGTCATCGCGGGGACCGCCGCGCAAAACGGAACGACGTTTCCGTTCACGGGAACGATCACCATCGGCTCGAACCGCCAGGCGATCGGCGTCGGGACCGGCGGTGGCGATCCGATTTGCAAGCAGCGCATCGTGACGCCGATTCCGGCGGCGGTGGCGATTCAAACGGCCGGTGGGCTGTTGCTCCGGATCGATCCACGTCTCTACTTCGTCAACGTCGACTTCAGTCAGTTGCCGGCCGATGCCGGCACCGGTGGCTACGCGTTCAGCGACGACCCGACGGCTCCGGGATACGCACCGACCGGTCAAAACCTCTACGCCGACGTCCGCTCCACCGCGCCCTACACGTTTTCCTGGACCGACGCCCTTTGACCCACGTCAAACAATCGAGGAGACGAACCATGAGAACCCAAAACCTGAAGCTAATGATGGGCCTGCTTGCAACGGCAACGACCTCCCTGTGCGCGTCGTGCTCGAGCAAGCAATCGTTGACGATCACCTGCGCCAGCGGCGCGATGTGCGCCGCTGGTGCGGGCGACGCCGGGACGAGCAGCGGCAGCTTTACCCTGGCGCCTTTCACGCCGCCGCCGGTGGATCCGGTACCAGGCGGCATTCTCTTTGCGGCTTCCGGAGAGGTTCTGGCGCTCACCGGCTACCAATTCCCACCCGCAAACGCGGGCGATCCGGCGTTCGTCGATGGCTGGAGCGTCAGCTTCACCCGGCTTCTGGTTACCCTCGACAACATTTCACTCTCGAACGGTCCGAACGTGACGCCCGGCGATCAATCCTGCACCGAGCCAACCGTCGCCAAGATCTCCGGTCCCTGGGCGGTCGATCTGGCCCACGGCGATTCGAGATATCTGCAGGGCAAGGGGGGCCCGGGCGAAGAGGCGGTGCCGATCGCGGCCTTGTCGCGCCAGAACTATCCCGCCGGTAACAACGCCGCCTTTGACACCGGCGGCGCCAATGCTTATGCCTTCGGCTTCGATGTCATCCCGGCGACCTCCGCGGCGATGAACGTGAATATCGACGCGGCCGGTCTCACCGACTACCAGCAGATGGCCGCGGACGGATGCGCGGTGCTCTACGTCGGGACGGCGACGTTCAACGGAACGAGCTGTACTTGTCCCACGGCCGCCATGCCGAATGCCGCTTGCGATCCCGCCGTATACGCCGCCTGGCCCGCGGTGGGTCAGTCCGTTCCATTTCATCTGTGCTTCAAGTCGCCGACCTCGTACGTCAACTGCCAGAATCCCGACAACGATCCCGCGGCCGGGCTCGCAGGGGAAGAGCATCAGCGCGGGATCTTCTTCAAGAGCAACCAGTCGGTCGTCGGTCAAATCACCATCCACACCGACCATCCCTTCTGGGACAGCGTCCTCCACGACACGCCCGCCCACTTCGATCAGTTCGCGGCGCGGGTAGCGGGCCAAGGGCAGGCCGGGGTATTCCCGACGGTGACGCTGGAACAGACCCAAGGCGTCGACTACACCGCCTACAAAGATGCCCTCGGCAACGCCCTCTCCTGGCGCTACTGCATCGCTCCTCCGACGGACGTGCACGCGCAGTTCACGGGTGTGATGGCGTTCGATCCGCAGAACGTGCCGCATGCGGCCGGTACCGACGCGTGCAAGGGGCTGCGCGATTATTACGACTTTTCGACCTACGACCAGAGCACCCAGGGGCACCTGAACTCGGATGGGCTCTGCTACGTTGCTCGCCACTACCCGTCGCCGAACTGAGGACACAATGGGCGCGATGGAATCGGTCAAGGAGGTACTGCTGGCGTCGGGCGCCGGGTGGGTGCTCTGGCTCCTGGGGGCGCTCTCGGTCTGCAGCCTGGTCCTGGCGACCGAGCGCTGGCTCTACCTGCGGCGCCGCGGCGGCAATCTGGAAGCCTTGGCGCGCGATCTGGATGCGCAGCTCGACAGGGGCGACTTCGAGAGCGCGCGGCGATCCCTGGAGGCCAGCCCGGCGGTGGCGGCGCGTGTGGCGGACGCCGGGCTGCGCCTCGCCGATCGCGGCACGGCGGCAGCCGACAAGGCGATGCAGAGCGCGGCGGCTCTCGAGCGCGGGCGGCTCGAGCGCGGTCTGGCTTTTCTGGCGACCGTCGGCAACAACGCCCCGTTCGTGGGTCTCTTCGGGACCGTCGTGGGCGTCATCCACGCGTTCGAGGAGCTGGGGCACGCAGCACCCGGGCACGGCGCGACGGCGGCGGGGCAGGTGGCGACGCAGGCGGTGATGGCCGGGATCGCCGAAGCGCTGGTGGCGACGGCGGTCGGCATCGCCGTCGCCTTGCCGGCCGTTGCTTCCTACAACTATCTGCAGCGGCGGGTGACGTCGCTGCTGGCGGGGACGGACGTGCTGTCGAACCTGGTGCTGGCGTACATCGCCGACGCCGCGCGCGGCCCGCGCGAAATCCCACCGCTGCGAGAGGTGTCGGGTGGCGTCCGCTAACGGTCCCGACAGCGGGATCATCTCCGGCATCAACGTCACGCCCATGGTGGATGTGATGTTGGTTCTCTTGGTGATCTTCGTGGTGACCGCCAAGATCATTGTGACGCCGGCCGTCCCTCTCGATCTGCCGAGGGCCGCGCATGGCGAGGAGGTGCAGGTCGTCTTGTCGATCATCCTACCGGTCCGCGGGGCCATGTTGGTCAACGGCGCAGCGGTTTCCGACGACGGCGCCTTCGACGAGAGAGCGCGCGCGGCGCTCGCCGGGAGCCCGGATCTGCGGGCGGTCATCCAGGCGGACGGCGACGTCCCGCACCGGCGCGTGGTCCACGTTCTGGACGAGCTCAAGGGTGTCGGCATCACCCGCGTCGCCTTCGGCGCGCTACCGGTCGACGCGCCCCCACGCTGAAGGCGACGACGTTGCACCATCACAACCGGCCTTCAGCGAGGACGAATAGCGGGCGAATCGTCGATCTCGTTTTTGCCGGTGAGCCCACCGGACGGCGGCGACGGCTGGCTACGGGCGGCGCGGTGGTCGCGGCGCTCTACGCGGGCGCCTTCTTTGTCGTGAGCCGATTCGAAAGCTCAGGGCCAAGCTTTGGCGCAGAGCTGGCGGCGCGCGTTCACGATGCAGTCGCCGCCGAGCGCGCGGTGGATGTCACGCCGCCGCCACCGCCTCCAGCGCCGGCAGCGGAGACGCCGGCCCCGGCAAAGGCCGAGCCGGTGGTGCACCTGCGAATGAAAGCGGCGCCGACGCATCCGGGCCCGGCGGCGCCCGCACAAGCCGGGAAGCTCGCGGCCGTCGCGGAGTCGCCTGTCGATTTCACGGGCACGGCGTTCGTGGTCGGTTCGGGCTCCTCGTACGCGGGGGGGACGACGACCAGAGCCGGAACCAGCCGTACGCCCGCTACCGGCATCGTCGCGCCCGGTGGCACCGGAGACGGCGCGATCGCCCGAAGCCGTGCGCGCGGCGTGGCGCTCGATCAGGCGGCCTGGAGTTGTCCCTGGCCCGCCGAGGCCGACGCGCGGCAAGTCGATCAGGAGACGGTGGTCCTTCGGGTCGCGGTGCGGGCCGACGGACGCGCCGATCGCGTCGATGTCGTCGACGATCCCGGCTTCGGCTTCGGGCGCGCGGCGCGCCAGTGCGCCCTCGGTACCAGGTTCGAGCCGGCGCGCGATCCGGCCGGCGACCCGATCGCCGCGCTCTCGCCCCCCATTCGGGTTCACTTCTTCCGATGAATGTCGCAAGGGAAATTCGTCGCGTCGCTCTTGCCGCCGTCCTGGCCGGCGGGTCGCTGATCGGCGGTTGCCACCGGCACGTCGCCTCCGCCGCCGACTGCCGCGCGGTCCTCGACCGCCTGGTCGAGCTGGAGCTGAAGGAATCGGGATATCGCGATCCGGCGCTGGCCCCCCGCTGGCAGCAGGAGCTGGCGCGCCGTTTCGCAGCCGACCTGCGCCACTGTCAGGCGCTGCGCGTCCGCGACGATCTGCCCGGCTGCCTGCGTGTGGCCGAAAATCCGGAAGAGATCGCGCACCGCTGTCTCAAATGATTGCGGCCCGCCGATCGTGCTATCGGTAGAAACGATGAGCCAGGCCAGCTCGGAGATCGCCATAGGCGCGGGGTCACAGGCGCCGGCGCGCGTCGGCGTCGCTGGGATGTGGACCTTCCTGGCGACCGACGCGATGGGGTTCGGGGGCCTCTTCATCGCCTACGCGATGCTGCGCGTGCGCGCCGAGAGCTGGCCCGACCCGCGGGCGCGGCTGGCGCTGGCGCCGGTGGCGGCCATGACTGTCGCGCTCTTGACGTCGAGCCTCACGATGACGCTGGCCGTGCGCGCCGGGCGGGGATGGGCGCGCGCCGGGTGGCTGGGCGCGACGCTGGCCTTCGGGTTGGTCTTCTTGGTCGGAGAGCTGCTCGAATACCGGCACCTCTGGACGGCCGCGGCGCCCACCCGGGTCGGCAGCGATCTCTTCGCGTCGACGTTCTACGCGCTCACGGGCTATCACGGTCTCCATGTCCTGGCGGGCGTCGTCTGTCTGTCGGTCATGTCGCTCCGTCGCGCCGGACAGCGGACGCTGGAGGTGGTCGCGCTCTACTGGCACTTCGTCGATCTGGCCTGGATGCCCATCTTCACCTTCCTCTACCTGTTGCCCGCCCGATGACCGCCGCCACGCCCGATCGGCCTGTCACCCCTCCCGCCGAGGCTCGCCTTCGCGCGACCGCGATCGGATTCGGGGTGCTGCTCGCGCTGACCGTGGCCGAGCTGGGCGTGGCCGTCGTCCTGGATCTGGACCGTGCCGCGCGCGTCACCGCGCTCTGCGGGCTGCTGATCGCCAAGGTCGGGCTGGTGCTGACGGTATTCCTGCGGGTGGGCGACCGCCGCCGCGATCCGCGCCTGGCGCTGGCGGCGCTGTTCCTGGCGGCCGGCTTCGCGGTGGTGCTCATGCTGGAGATGGCCTTTCGGATGCGCCACCGATGAGGGTCCGCGGCGGACTTGCGGCGACGGTCGTCGGCGCGGCCGCGTTCCTGGCCGCCACGCCGAGCTGGGCGCTCTGCCCCAATTGCCTCGGTCAATCCCCCACGCTGAGCCCCGCGCTGCGCATCGTGGGCGTTTTTCTGCTGGTTCCGCCCGCGATCTTCTTCGCGGTCGCGATCGCGATCCGGAGATTCTCGCGTTAGGGCTCACACGGGGAGGACGCGTACGCTGGGAAAATGCCTCTGGAACCGGCTGAGATCATCGATATCCCCCGTGTACACGACGCCACCACCCCGCAAGGCCGCCGAGGCCATCACGATGGCGTCGGCCAGCGAGGAGCCCTTGACGGAACCCAAGGCCTCGCCGGCGGCTCGGCACAAACTTGGCGGCATGTCTTCGACGACCACGGCCGCCAAGATCGCTTCACGAACGTCGCTTCGTCCGCGCCACCACTCGACGTAGACTACCGCCGGGACGATCGGCAGGAAGCCCCGCCGAACGATGTTGCGAAAAGCCTCCGTTGCTCGACCCTTGCGGCGTTCGAGCGCGATCAGCATCCCGGTGTCGAAGGTGAACGTCACGCCGCGCGGCGCCGTCGCACATCTTTCGACGGCGGCTCGCCGCGCCACTCCTTTTCGATTCGTTCAATCGCTTCGTCTCCAAGAGGCGGAACGCCGTACCGTTCGAAAAATGCCTCGGCCGCCACGAACTTCGCCTCGCGGGCCGCGACTTCGGCGAGTAGGGCAGAGACGTTCCCATCATGACGCCGGGCCGCGAGTGCCTTGAGGTTCTTCATGGTCGCGTCGTCGAGCGAAAAGCTCGTCGTCTTGGTGCGGCCGGCTCTCATACTGGCAGTGTAGCACAGAAGAGCCTCCGGCCGGACGATCCGCTATTCACCTCACGCAGGTGCGCTGGTAGGTGAAGAGCGCGCTCGCCTCGAAATTGAACAGCTGGAGCTGGTCGCCGGTGGCCGTATACCCGAAGCTGTCGGACAGCGTGCCGATGCACGAGCTGGAGGTGACCTGCAGGGTGTGCCCGGTCGCCGTCACCGGCGAATCGATCCGGAAGTGCTCGAGGCCGGCGTCCGTGCCGGGGGTTCCATCGTCGATCGCCCACTCGATGAACGTGCCGCTGGCGAACAGACGAATGGTGCGGCGGGTGCTGCCGTTGGCCCAGGCGACGCCAACGAGGTCGTAGTCGCCGTCGACCAACGAGCCGCCCTTCGGGACGTCGAGGACGCCCCCCACCGTGAATCCTCCGTCGCCCACGAGGACCTGATCGCTCGTGCACCATTGACCGGAGATCTCGAAATCGCCGCAGTCGGTTGGATTCGCCGGCTGCTCGGGGACGGCACAGGCGGGAAGACCGGTCGATCCCGCGCTTCCACCCCTGCCGCCGGATCCCGCCGCGCCGCCCGCTCCCGCCGATCCGGAGGTACCGCCGGTGGCTAGTCCGCCGCCCCCAGTTCCGGCGCTCCCGGCCATCGTCCCGGCGCCACCGCCGCCGCTGCATCCGATCAGGCCCCAGAGAACCGCGAGCATCGGGATCGATCTCATGTCTGCTCCTTGTCGACCGTGAAGATTACGGGTGGAGGCCGCCGTCGGTCGCCCCGTCTGCGCCGGCGTCGGGCGGTGGAGGTGGTTGCCAGGCCGGCTGGTCGCGGAGGCGCTGCTCCAGCGCGCCGGCTTCCGGGCGATCGCGCATCGCGACCAGCGACCGGACGTAGTGGGCCATGGCCCACAGGTCGGGGTCGGGCAGGACGTTCTTCCAGGTGGGCATCGCGGTGCCGCCTATGCCGGCGGCGATCGCGCGGTAGATGTCCTCGGGCGTGTCGCCGCCGCGCAGCTCGTTGAAGGTGAAGTCGGGCGGGAGGATCTTGACGCCGTAGTCGCTGTCTTTGGCGACGGCGAAGTAGAGATCGGCGCGGAATTCGCGAACCTCCATGCCGGTCAGCTCCTTGGAGAAGGCGTAGATCTCGGCCTTGGTCGCGTAGGCGGGGTGACAGGCGACCGCGCACTGGGCGAGGCCGTGGTAGACGCGCTTGCCCCGTTCGACGGCCTCGGGCTCGCGCGCGCCCCAGGGATCGGGCGTTGCGATGATGGCCTCGCCCGCGCTTTCATTCCGCCATCTTGGTGCGAAGAACTTCACGTATTGGATGAGGTCGTCGAGCTCGGCCTCGGGGACGTCCCAGGCCAGCATCGCGGTGCCGTGGAGGCCATGCCGGATGGTGCGGACGAAGTCGCTGTCGCGGGGGAGCTGGCCGGCCGGGACCGCGGCGAACTTGTAGACCCCGAGGCGGAGGTCGCGCGGTGGTGTCTGCAGGCCGGCGGCGGAGGTTCCTTTGCCGTCGCCCGCGTCGCCGTGACAGGGACGGCAGTAGTGGGTGTAGACCTCGCGCCCGTGCTCGAGGGCGGCCGGCGCGATGGCGCGACCGCCCAGCGTCACGGGCTCCGTGAACGGCGGCGGCGAGCCGGCCGCCCGCCGGCACGCCGGCGCAAACAGGACCGGCGCCAGGACAACAAACGCCCGCAGAGTTTGCGCCCGCAGAGCCAGCCGCTGCCGGCCGGAGCCCCGCGCGCCGCGCGCCTTCACCACAGGCACACCGCGACGTAGATGACGATCCAGACGACCAGCACGAAGTCCCAATAGATCGTGAGGAGGCGGAGGCGCCGCGCCCGGGTCGCGGCCAGCACGATCAGGCCGCCGAGGACGTGGAGCGCGTGGAAGACCGAGAGCGCGAAGAAGACATCCCCCAGTGGGCCGGCGCTGGGACCGAGGTGGGCGGCGGCCAGGTGCCGCCAGAGGGCGCCCTGCAGATCGGAAGAGCACACGTCTGAACTCCAGTCACTGACCA
>CALAOV010000298.1 GCA_937889515.1 uncultured Myxococcales bacterium
GATCTCGGTGACCTGCAGCCCCGCGTGCGGATCCGGCTACGTCTGCGTCTCGACGGTCGTCAGCGGTGGCGCGTTCATCGTCGCCAACGACGCCGGCATGTGTCCGACCGGGAGCCATCCTGAGGGCTCCGCCAACCTGTGCGTCCACGATTCCGGCTACCTCTGCCAGGCGATCCCGGGCGGCTGCGCCGGCACGGTTACCTGCGGCTGCGCGGCGTCGTTGTGTCCGGCGGCCTATATCTGCCTGGGCGGATCAAATGCACTGCTGTCCTGCGCCGAGGAGGTTCCTTGATGGTCACACCGGGTAACATCCGCGCATGTCGCTCGTCCGGGATCGCTTCGTCCGTGCCGGGTTCGCCGCGTTAGCGTTCGCGGCGTTGGCGTTCGCGGCGTTGGCGCCAGCGGTCGCCACGCCAGCGGTTGCGGCGCCGGCCTTCGCGGCGCCGACCTCCGTCGACTGGAAGGACCTCGGCCCCGGGGCGTCGCGGGCCACGCTGATCGCGCGCGACGGCGTCACCCAGATCTTGCTGTTCCGCTTCGGCCTCGACCGCTATCGCGCGGAGGTGGCGGTCGGGGCGGGGTGGCCGCCGCGGCCCGCGACGGCGGCCGATCTCTTGCGCGAGCGGCGCGCCGTCGCCGCGGTGAACGGCGGCTTCTTCGACGAGCACCGCCGCCCGCTCGGCTTGCGGATCGCGCAATCGGTCGTGCGCGTGCCGCTGCGGCCCAAGGTCGATTGGGGGGTGCTCCTGCTCGACAGGGCGGGCGCGCGGATCGTTCACTCGCGCGACTTCGATGGTCAGACCTCCGCGCCGAAGGCCGCCCCGTCGGGGGCGATCCAGGTCGGTCCGCGGCTGGTGGTCGACGGCCGTGCGCTGCAGCTCAAGCCACAGCGGGCCCGGCGCACGGGCGTCGCGCTCGAGCGCGGGGGTGGGACGCTGACGTTGGTGGTCGTCGACGCGCCGATCGAAGCGGGCGAGCTGGCGGAGCAGCTGGCGGCCGCCGGTTTCGATTCGGCGATCCTGCTCGACGGCGGACCCTCGACGCAGCTCTCGCTCCACCTGGGATCGGCGAAGATCGATCTGCCGGGGGGCTACGCCGTCCCGGACCTGCTGATGATCGGTCGAAGATGAGCTGTGCCGTCTTTTGCCGGGCGGGACGGCGCCGTGCCTGTCACCTCGGCCGGGGGCGGGCATCTTACCGCTGACGGTGCAGAGCGCCCCGCGGCTCGACAAATATCGGGCGAGGGACATAGTAAACGCGCGGACGGTAACGGCGCGAACGGCGCCGTGGGAAAGGAGCGTGGAGCGTGTTCTTGACCGTGATGGTCATCGGACTGGTCGGGCTCGTCATGATGGCGGTGCCTGCCCTGGGCGGACACCACCTGGCGCAGCTCCGTCTGCACGGGCATGCGCCGACGCTGGGGCATCCGGTCGGGCACCCGCCGACGCTCGGGCATCCGGTCGGGCACGCGCACGCGCTCGCGCGGACAGACGCCCCGTCGGTCCCCGCGCACCTCGGCCTGCGCTTCATCCCCTCGCCGCGCGCGGTGTTCAGCCTGCTCGCGCTCTACGGTGCGTTCGGCAACGCGCTCGTTCACGCCGCGCATCTTCCCCGCGCCCTCGCCGCCTGGATCGCGATCGGGCCGGCGCTCCTGATCGAATGGCTGCTGATTCGGCCGCTCTGGAATCTGGTGTTTCGCTTCCAGGGCAAGGCCAGCACGCCGCTCGAGGAGCTGATCCTTGCCGAGGCCCACGCGGTGGTTCCGTTTCGCAACGGGCGCGGCCTGGTCGCGACGGTCCGCGATGGCCGCCGCGTCCAGCTCAGCGCCCGGCTCACCGGCGACCAGGCGACCGCGCCGGTCGCGGTCGGCCAGCGGCTGCGCATCGAAGACGTCGATGCGCGCCGCGAATGCGTCACCGTCTCCGTTCTGCCGAATGATTCATCAATCGACAACCCAACGTAGCCAACGCAACAAGGAGAGATCATCGTGGAACCGTCACTCGTTCTGGTCGGAGGCGTCGTCGTCGGGGTGGTCGTTCTCACCTCCATCATCATCACCACCTTCCTGCGCAGCGTCGACGCGGGCGAGATCTTGCTCGCCAGCCGCGGCCGGAATCTGCAGATCTACCGCGGTCCCTGCAAGGCGCTGATCGTCCCGATCATCACCCAGACGCGCGTGATCCCGGCGCAGGCCATCAACGTCGACATCGAGATCACCGACCAGACGGCCGACGTCGACAACAACGGCCGTTCGGCGCCCGTGAAAGTCACGGTGCGGGCTTCGGCGATCGTCAGCGTCGGCGAGGACGAGGCGATGGTCAACACCGCCGCCAACAAGTTCTTCTCCAAGTCGGTCGCCGAGCAACTCTCGACGTTGACCGACGTCCTGTCGTCGGCCGGCCGCCGCGCCATCAACCTGCTCAAGCACGATCAGCTCTTCAGCGTGCGAACGGTTCCGCCCGTGACCGGCACGGCGGCGCTGGTTCCCGCCGCCCCCAACGCGTTGGCGCTCGCGCAGCGGGGCGAGGACGACGAGCTGGCCGTCATCATCAAGGACGCCTGCTCGCGCGAGCTGATGGACATCGGCCTGTCGTTCAACAGCCTCAACATCAAGGCCGTGCTCAGCGAGGTCGCCGAAGCGCGCCGGCGAGAGTCGGGGGCGCGCGCCAAGGCCGACGCCGACGTGGTCCAGGCCCAGGAAGAGCAGCGCGCGCGGATCGCGCAGCTCGAGGCGGCGCAGAAGATCAACGACCAGGAGCGCGCGCTGAACATGCAGATCGCTTCGAACGGCGCCTCGATCGCCAAGGCCGAGGCCGAGAAGCAGTCCGCCGTGCGCCAGCAGCGCGAGGCGGAGCTGAACGCCAGCCAGATCACGCAGGCCCGCGCCGACGCCGAGCAAAACGTCATCAATCAAGAGGCGGAGGGCCGCGCCCAGGCCGCCCGGATCCGGGCCGTGGCCCAGGCGGACGCCGAAGCGATCCGCATCAAGGCGCAGGCCTTGATGGAGGCGGGGGGCGCCTATCTGGATCTGCGCCGCCTCGAGATGGCGCCTGAGCTGACGGCGCAGGTGGCCAGCGCGCTCGCCAACAGCCAGTTCGTGAACTTCGGCAGCGGCGACGGCGACCACGGCGCGGTGACTACCGGATCAAACGACGTCCTGCGGGTGGTGCAAACCTTGCTGGCCGCGCAGATCGTGACGGGCAAGAGTTTGGGCGACGGCGGTGGCGCGGGCGCGGGCAAAGGGATGCGGCCCGGCGCGGGCAATGGCGCGAAGTAGGCTTCCGGTCGCGGCCCAGCATCAATCGATGTGGAGGTCTGCCAATGGTACGTTCGACCGATGACGTTGTTGGCCCGTTACGCGGCGTTTGGGCTTCTGTTCGCCGTGGCCTGCTCCAACAAGGGCCCCAACGACAACGCGAACGATGCAAGCGATCCGCCTTTCAGCAACAAGTCCGCCCAGTTGCTGGCCGGGTAGCTCGAATACCATGCGGTCGAACCATCCCATCGTGCCCCGCTCGTCGGGGACCAGGGCCAGCGAGAACGGTCCGGAGGTGTCGACGAACGCTTCGCCGGTATCGTCGGCCACTATGAACGACTGAGCATCTCGCAACTCGAGGAGATCGAGCCAGCTCCGACGATTACGCTCCTCGACGAAGAGTTGGAACGCCACGCACGGACGTCCGCTCACCGGTGCGATCACCAGGCCGAACAACGCGAGCGCCACCAGTATCGCGACCGCGTCGGACTTGTACAGCGCCGCGACCTTCAGCCTTTGCGGACCCCGACGCTCTCCGCCCAGGATGCGACCGCGTCAAGCAGCGCGGAGAGGGCGTCCCGATCCATCGGCGGACCTCGGCGTACGGACTCGTATCGTTCCTTCTCGGCATAGTCGGTAAGCGTCTCTGCCAGATCCGCGTCCACCTCGACGGGTTTGGCGAGTCCCACCTTTTCGGCGGCTTCGAGTAGCTCGCCGATGTCGTGCGTGAACGGATACTTGTGGCCCTTCCAGGCGATCATCGCCTTGAGCCACTTCTCAATCGCTTGCTGGACGTTGTTGCCGAAGACCTCGTCGCCGATCTGCTGGCTGGGTACGTCCTTCATCAGCCGCGCGGCGTTCGCGTTGCTGTAGGCCTTGCCGGCCGGCACCTTCGCGATCGCCCTATTCGACAAGCGGGACGCCTTCGCGCTCGACCTCGTGCTGGACCGTACCAAAATGCCCGCGCCACTTCCGGTAGTCCGCGCGGCTCATCACCACCAGATCGACAGGCGCACGAAGCAGAGGCGGTGTTCTGCGAACGAGACGTCTCAAGCGAACCGATTCGGTGGCCCAATCGCGCAAACCGTCCTCGACCACGATCAAATCGATGTCGGAGGATGGACCCGCCGTTCCCCGTGCATAGGAACCGAAGAGCGTGACCGACGTCGGATGTGAAGCAGACCGCGCGATCTCGACGGCCAGGCGCCGGATGTCCGCCAGCGGAACGGTCCCCGACCTCGGGCGCTTCGACCACCGAGCGGCCGCCGCCTTGCGCGCGATGTCGGTGCGCTTCCGGGGCCCCAGGGCCTTGGCCCGCGCCTTACCTCCCTGCGACTGGGGAGACACAGCCTTCATTTAGCAAGCATAGCAAGCAGGGCGCGCCTCTGTCGACGGTATCCTCGACGCCGCACCGATGTGCGGAAGATGGCGGGTCGGCTAACGGCGGGGCAATCGGGAGGCGTCGGGGGCGATCGCGTCAAGTGAGTCGCTGATGAGCAAGGGCTCGTCGACGGTGCCACGCAACACCAGCCACTGCGACGGCTCGCGCAGGTTGGCGCTGGTCCCCTCGGCGCTCGCCTCCCGGACACCGCGGCCACCCACGGCGACGGTCTCACCCTCTCGGAGAATGCCCTCCCGGTAGCGCCGGTTCAGTCGGGACCTTCCCGGCGATTCGAACGAGCCGACGCTCATGATCGCCTGGAGCTGTGCTTCGCCAATCTGGTCGAACGATCCCGTTCCACCGCGCTCGTCGGAGTCGAGCGCGAGCCGAAACGGTCCTGCGGCGGTGTCGACCAGGGCTTCGCCGGTCTCGTCGGCGAGCACGAACGGGCGAGCGTCCCGCAACTCGAGGAGCTTGCCCCAGCCGTCGTTGTCCTCCTCGACGAGAAGCTGGAACGCGACGCACCGGCGGCCACTCACGGGCGCCTCGAGCAGCTCACCGCGCCGGCGCACGCGTCCCGTCACGCGGACGGATCCCTCGGCGGCGTCGCGGATCCGGGCGCGCGGCCGGTCCGCGAGGGCGCGGGTGGTCCGGGCTTCTTGGCTCAGGAATGCCCTGTAGGCGATCCGAACCAGGCCGACCGCGGCGATGGCGAGCAGGGCGATGGCCACGCCGGACATGGGGACATTGTACGGCGGAGAGACGTCGGCTTGACGGACGCGAGATCCTGACTTCACCATATCCCGTGCGCATCGCCGCGGGATGGACGACGGTCTTGCGTGACTCGATGGTGAACAGCTCCACAGTGTGGAAAGATCGCATGCACACCCGCGCTCAGGAGCCACCCATGATCGTTCTCGTGACCGGCGCCACCTCCGGGTTCGGCGCCTCGATTGCACGCCGATTCGCCCGGGAGGGCCACCGCATCATCGCGGCCGGGCGGCGCACCGAAAGGCTGGCCGCGCTTCAGGGCGAGCTGGGCGACGCGGTCGCGCTGACGCTGCCGCTCGACGTGCGGGACCGCGCCGCGGTCGAACGCGCGATCGGCGGGTTGCCGCCGGAGCTGGCCGCGATCGATCTGCTGGTCAATAGCGCCGGCCTCGCGCGCGGGCTGGAACCGGCGCAGCGGGCCTCCCTCGACGACTGGGAGGCGATGGTCGACACCAACGTCAAGGGCCTGATGGCGATGACCCGAGCGGTGCTGCCGGGGATGGTGGCCCGCGATCGCGGGCACGTCGTCAACCTGGGCTCGACGGCGGGTCACTGGCCCTACCCGGGCGCCAACGTCTACGGCGCCACCAAGGCGTTCGTGCACCAGTTCTCGCTCAACCTGCGGGCCGACCTGCTCGGGACGAAGGTGCGGGTGACGGTGGTCGACCCGGGGATGGTCGGCGGCACCGAGTTCTCCAACGTCCGCTTCCACGGCGACGACGCGCGCGCCGCCGCGGTCTATGCCGGGGCGGAGCCGCTCTTGCCGGAGGACGTCGCGGAGACGGTGTTCTGGGTCGCCACGCTGCCGGCGCGGGTCAACGTCAATTCGATCGAGATCATGCCGGTGGGGCAGGCGTTCGCGGGGCTGTCGGTGGCGCGGAAGTGAACCGGCGGGCGGTCGGGACCGATCTCAGCCGGGACCCAGTTCAATCCAACCAGCGGGGCGGGGATGCGTTAAGCTCACGCATGATGGAACGAGCCTAGTGGCCTCGGCCCTGAGCACCCCGGCGCCGGGAGACAAGCGCACGGCCGCGAGCGAGGAGCGCTTTCGGCTCCTCGTCGAGAGCGTCAAGGACTACGCGATCTTCATCCTGGACCCCGGCGGTCACGTGCTGACCTGGAACCTCGGGGCCGAGCGCATCAAGGGCTACCGGGCCGACGAGATCATCGGCAAGCACTTCTCGACCTTCTATCCCCCGGAGGACATCGCCGCGGGCAAGACCGAGCGCGAGCTCGAAGTCGCCTCCCGCGTCGGGCGCTTCGAAGACGAAGACTGGCGGGTCCGAAAGGACGGCACCCGCTTCTGGGCCAACGTCGTCATCACGGCCTTGCGCAACGCCGACGGAAGCCTGCTCGGCTTCGCGAAGGTCACGCGGGATCTCACCGAGCGCCGGGCCGCCGAGGAGACCCGACGGGCGCTGGTCGCCGAACGGGCCAAGCTGGAAGAAAAGGCGCGCATCCAGGAATTTCAGGAACGGTTCTTGGCGATCCTGGGACACGATCTGCGGAACCCGCTGGCTTCGCTCGACATGGGTGCGGGTATTCTGCGGCAGATGTCGAAAGACCCGGCGACGATCCGGATCCTCGACCGGATGCAGTCCAGCTCGCAGCGCATGTCCCGCATGATCGAGCAGATCCTGGATCTGACCCGAGCGCGCCTGGCGGGTGGCCTTCCGCTCGATCCGAAGCCGATGGACCTGCGCGCCCTCATCTCGTACGTCATCGAGGAATTGCGGGTCGTCCACCCGTCGCGAACGATCGATCTGCGTTCCGGTCCGCTGCCGGGCGTATGGGACGCGGATCGGCTGGAACAGGTATTTTCGAACCTCATCGGAAATGCGCTGCTCTATGGCGACCCCGCCACGCCCGTCGCGATCGACGGCCGCAACGACGGCCGTCTGGTATCGGTCGACGTACATAACGACAGCCCGCCCATTCCGGACGACCTGCAGGCCACGATCTTCAGCCCCTTTCGAAGGGGAGAGCGAGACAGCCGGACCTCGAAGACCGCGGGCCTTGGCCTCGGCCTCTACATCTCGCGGGAGGTGAGCCTGGCGCATGGCGGGGACCTCGAGCTGCGATCGAGCGCGGGCGAGGGAACGACGTTTCGGGTTACATTGCCGACGACGCAGCCGATGATCTCCAGGCTACCGCAAGAGAATCCATGATGCACACCGTACTGGTCGTCGAGGACGAGCACGAGCTGCGCGAGATGATGCGCGATGCGCTCGAGCTGAGCGGGTACGCGGTCGTCACCGCCCAGGACGGTCAAGATGCGCTCGACAAGATCGGCGGCATCGAGAACCTGTGCCTGGTCATCCTCGACCTGCTGATGCCCGTCATGAACGGCTGGGATTTCGTGGAGAAGATGCGCCAGCGCGCCGAGCTGGCATCGGTCCCCGTGGTCGTGCATTCGTCGGCGCCGGGCCCGGCGCCCGCGGGCGCCACGCGGGTCCTTCAAAAGCCGGTGGTCTTCGAGCGCCTCATGTCCGTTGTCCGGGAATACTGCCCCGGCTAGCGATCGGGCCCTGCTGCCGGTCGCTACGGCTCTGGAAACAGAAACTCCTCCACGTCGCGCAGCACCGGCGCCGGGATCTCGTGGCCGCCGGCGAACGGTCGCCAGGTCACGGCGAAGCCGTGCTTTTCGAGCAGGTCCTTGGCGCTGGTGCCGGCCGCGAACGGGACCACGGGATCCTGACGCCCGTGGGAGAGCAGAAACAGCGGCTTGCTCGGGCGCGGCGCGCTCAACGCCGCCACCGAATCCATCAGCAAGACGCCCGACATCGCCACCACGCGCGCGACGCTGGGCGCGCCGGCGAGCGCGACGTCGATCGCGAGCATCGCCCCCTGCGAGAAGCCCGCCAGCGCGATCGTCGTCGGCGCATGGCGGTCGACGACCGTCGCGATCAGCGCCTGCAAGGCCTGCCGCGCGGCGACGACCGCCGGGGTGGGTCGAAACCCGGGGGTCGGTTGATCGGTGGCCGCGTGCGGCGGTCGGGCGTTGGGATCCAGGTGCCACCAGGCGCGGCCGCCCCCCACCTCGGGCAGCGGCGCGGCCGGGACGAAGAACCGCACGCCCGGGCGCTTCAGTAGCTGCGCTATCGGCACCAGATCGTCGCCCGGGGCGCCCCAGCCGTGCAGGACGACGACGGCAATGCCGCCGCGCTCGTCCTCGCCCATGTCCGAGACACGGACCACCTCGAGGCCGCCCCACGCTTGTTGAGTCATGGACGCGACAATACAGGTGGCGCGGGGCTTTTCGGCAAGCGACTAGCGGCGGCCGGTAAACAGCGTCTGGTCGTCGACGAAGCAGAGACCGTTGCCCCAGGGATCGAACGCATAGAAAGAACGCTCGCCCCAGGGGCGCACGACGATGTCGGCGGCGCTTTCGCCATGTACCTTTTCCTTCGACAGAGCGTCGAGGTCCTTGGCGCGCGCGTGCAGCACCTCCAGCTCGTCGACGGCGAAGTAGATGTATTCGGGCAGCGGCCTCGGCGTCCCTTCCGGCGCGAGGAGCGCGAGAATCATCGGGCCGCAGTCAAAGTAGACGCGGCCGCCACCGACCTTCCGTCCCTCGGCGCCGAGGAGCCGCGAATAGAACTCGGTAGCCCGTTCGGGGTCGCCGACCTCGAGGATGATCCGGAATACGCGAGTGGCCATGGGGGGATATTACCGCTGGCTCGCGTTGGTGGCCACGCCTCGGTGGCGTTCGCAGGCGGCCTACTCGGCATCACGGCGTCCCCGACCGTGACGGTTTCGACTCCGCAGGTCAGAACGTGGCGTGGAGCATGACCGCCCCGGTTCCGTTCGACGGGGAATCCGGATTGGGGGGGAGGGTCGCGTCCAACGTCCCCTCGCCGTCGTAGACCGCGCCCTCCGGATACATCACCTCGTTCGATACGCCGGTCGTAAATGGCCGCGGAACGGGCCACGTCCGCGACACCGATGCCGGTGTGGTCGATCATGACGGATAGTACCGCGCCATTCGGGCACCAGGCCTCGAACGGCTCGGCGTCACGGCGTCCGCCGCTCGAGAAGGTAGCGCTGACCCTGACCTTCGCCTTCGAAGTATCCGAGCCGCCCGGGGACGCACGAAACGAGCGTCCCGAATCCCGCCCCCACGACCGCGTCGAGCGCCTCAACCAACGGCAGCGCTCGGGCGTCGAGAGCGGTGCGCTCGGAGATCAGGTAGCACTCGGGCGGCGCCCCGCGGGATCGAAGGAGGGCCAGGATGCCGGCGGTCGATTGCTGGGCAGGGGGAATTCGGGACGTGAACCGGCAGTCGAGATCCTTGATGTCCGTCAGGGTCTTCAGGAGGTCCCGGCGGCGTTTGGGCCTCGCCAGAAGGTCGAGCCAGCGCGCTTGCTTCTGAGACGCAATGAACGCCCGCACCAACGCGTCCTCGTGTTCGGCGTGTCTGGGTTGGTTCATGGATAGGAGTCACCAGGCGGTCGAAAGGTCGTCGAGGTGGGCCAGATCGTAGCGAACGAAGCGCTGGATCTCCTGTCCCAGCGCTGGGTTGTTGACGTCGTCGATCTCGCCGAAGAGGATCTCGGTCGGCGAGACGGCGAGCACGTTGCTGTAGAAAGTTCCTGGTCGAGCGGCGATCGTCCAGAGCTTGCCGTCCGATAGGCGGACGACGAACATCACTTGCTTTGTGTCGGAAGTGTCACCGGTCATGGCCGCGTAGTCGCCCCAGGTCTGTAGCGTCAGAAGACCTGAGATCGCCGGGAGCGGGCTGCCACCCATGATGGGAGGCGAGTCCTGGCCCGCTGGCCATGCCGTCCAGTACAGCTCGGCGGCCGTATATCCACCGCTCGTTCGTTCGGGACCGTGGGTTCCGATCCAGACCATCGCCGTGTCGGAAAGGGCCACGCTCGGGACGTCCGTGTTCGGTTGGGCAACGATCGTTCGCGAAGGTCGGGTCGGTTCCCAGGCCCTTAGTACCGCGTCCTCGTCGCCCGGCATCGCCGGGTTGGAGATCACGAGGCTCTTTCTGGCGACGGCACTGTGCGCCGGATAGATCGCCCCCTCGTCGATGGTCGTGAGCGCGCCACTCCCCGGTGGAAACATGGTCTCCAAGGTGCCGTCGTCGAAGGCTAGGCCCCAACCGAGGTCGTTTTCGAAAATGCTGTCCTGTATGGGGACGCTCGCCAGCGTCGGCGACCAAGTAAACGATCCGTCAACGTTCAAGTAGCCCACCCAGATGTCCACGCCGGTACCTGTCACCGCGACCTCGGCGCCGAATCCAAAGACCCTCGGGGCGCTCGCGGCCCACGCCATGGTGACGCATGCCCCGAGGTTCGTAGTTTGGCGAACGGCACCCAGAAGCTGGCCGTCCAAAAGCCGCCGGGTCGCGACCAACGTGTAGCCGAGTGCTTGTGAGTCCAAATGCAGGAGGACATCGTCGCCCTCTACCGCAGCCGTGGCGGGCCCGGCTTGAACCCCCACATCGGTCGAGAGCAGCAGCGCCGGCGTCACCAAGCAGCCCGGCCCGCAAACGGACCAGGTGAAGGGAAGGATCGCCAGGCGACTCGGATCGGCTACTTCGAGATAGCAGGGGCCGTTCGTGGGAGCTGTCGTCCAGACGCCATCCGACCCACCGTTGCCGCTCCCCGCGCCCGCCGAGCCACCACCACCGGTGCCAGCCGCGGGGCTGCCGCCCGCGCCGGCGAGGCCGCCGGTGCCAGCCGCGGTGTCGCCGGCTGTCCCGGCCGCACGGATGCCGCCCGCGCCGCCATTGCCACCGCGTTCCATGAAACCTCCGGCCCCACTCGACACGGGGCGCTGGCCCTGCGGGCACCCGAGGCTCGCCGTAGCGATGAGCCAGAAGCTTGCCAGGACTGCTCCGGTCTTCGGCATGGGCCCACCAATGGCGCAGTCAGTCTATCGGATCGAGGGGCGGGGTAGTCGGGGAAGCTCGATCTCGCGACCTAAGTTACCTCGCGGCGGCGCGACGTGTTCGGCGTGGTTGCCGTTTCGGCTTGCCCGCTCGGAGCTTCACGACAAGCCGCAATGCCTCGTTCGTCGACTTCGCATCGGGAAACTCGCGGGTTGGGCTGTCAGACAGCATGCGCACGTTTGCGGTCGTCCTCGACCACCATCGCAGCAGATCCCGGCCCCCCTTCGTTCCGAACCGGCGGGCATACGGGTTCGGGCGGCCGGCCTTCAGCTCATACTCTTCACGCATCTGCTTCATAGCGGGATCAGCCGGCGTCGGCATAGATGTCGTCCCGTCGAAGACCTCGGGTCACGGTCCCGGGGCAGCGGGGAAGCTCGATCTTGCGAGGTGGCTCCGCGCGCTTCTGGGCGAGCTGATTCCGCAGTGTCTGGACCAGGCCCTTGCGACAACCGCAACGCCTGCGACGGACCTCGTCGCTGTGCGGTCCGTCATGTCGACGGCGGGCTTCTTGGACTACGATTCTGAAATGCGGGGATCTGGGGTGCGGAACGGGACGACGAAGAAGAGCCGTTGGTCGTTTCGGGTTCGGCCTCCGGTTTCGTTTTCTGCGCCGCCGGCGATCGTTAGGTTGGGGTTGGGGTTGGGGTTGGCCTTGGCCGCACTATCGTTGGGCGTCGGTTGCAGCTCGAGCGGCCCGCTTTATCCCGACGGTGGGGGCCCCGCCGGGGCGTTCTGTATATCGGACGGTGACTGCATGGTGGGATTCTTCTGTGAGCGGCCTGACGGAATGTGCGCGGCGCTCAGCGGAACGTGCCAGGGCAGACTGTGGAATGCCGACTGCGTGCAAGGTCCGGCCGTCTGCGGATGCGACGGCAAGACCTACGCGGGGGACTGCCCCCGCGAGCAGGCCGGCGTTTCCAAGGCCCACAATGGCGCTTGCCCGTGACCCGGCCGGGGCGTTACAGCCGATAGCCCCGCGGGGCGGCGCCGCACCGCCTACTTGGCGGCCGCCTTGCTCATCATCTTGGCGTGGCCCGCTTCGAGCTCCGCCTTGGTGAGGTAGCCGTCTTTGTCGGTGTCCATCTTGTCGAACATCATCTTCGACCCGGCGGCGTGCTCCTCCGCGCTCAGAACGCCGTCGCCATTGGTGTCGATGGCCTTGATCTTGTCGGCCGACGACATCGCCATCGGTTTGCCCTTCTCCCCGGCCATCATTTTGGCGTGAAAGGCGTCCATCTCCGCCGCCGTCACCTTGCCGTCGTGGTTGGCGTCCATCTTCTGGAACATCATCATCGAGCCCGCCGCGTGCTCGGCCGGTGAGATCTTGCCGTCGCCGTTGGTGTCCATCATCTGAAACATGTCCGGCCCACCCGCCTTGGCCTCGTTGGCGAGCGCCAACCCCGGCAGCATCAGGCCCCCCAGCGCCACCATCCCGGATATTGTCAGCGTGAGTCCTCGTCGCGTCATTGTTCGCTCCTTGGGTGAAAATGCGGGCTCGTCATTCCGAGACGAGCTCCAGCGCCGGTAAACTGGGGTCGCCGTCGGTCACCGGCAAGCTCAGCGGTCGTCAAGCGCCGAAGATCGTGGACTCGTCTCGATAGACCTTGAGCTCGATCGCGTTCGCGCTCGGGTCGGTGAAGACCATCCAAGCGGAGGCGATTGGCGCGCTGTGCGTCGATCCGGGGCAATCGTCGGGCGTGAGAGATCCCATGCGGCTCGGGTCGTACACCGCGCAGCCGGTCTTCATCCTCCGCGACGGCGATCCGTTCCCCCAGATTCCGTAGCCCGGAGCGTCTTGTCCATCCGAAGCACCGGGACCGAGATGCCGGAGGCGATCAGGCGCTCGGGGCCGGGGCAGGGCTGGAAGCCGGCGCGCAGGTAGAAGGGGATCGCGTTGAGCGACATCGCGCCGTGCAAGCGGGCGGCGCCGCGGCGGAGCGCGCGCCGTTCGACCTCGGACAGCAGGGCGCTGCCGATGCCGCGCTGTTGAAACTCCCCGTCGACGAACAGGGCCCGCAGGCGCGCGCTCGACGGATCGAGCTGGGCGAACCCGATCGGCCGGCCGGCTTGCAGGGCGGCGACGGTCTCGAAGGGTCCCAGCGCCTCGACGAACAGGTTGTGCGCGTAGCTGGCGAAGACCGCGGCGCGTTGCGCGGGATCGTAATGGTCCCGGCAGCCGCGCTCCATGGCGCGCCGGATCAGGTCCACGATCGGCGACACGTCCTCGAAGCGAATCGCCCGCACTTCGACGGAGAGGGGAGGCCTGGCCGCCGCACCGTGCTTCACACTGGCTATCTTGACATCGGGACCCCACAATCGCCGCCATTATGTCTTGATCAGCTCGCCCAGCAGGACGTCCACGACGGCGCGGATGCGTGGCACGTCGACCATTCGCTTGGCGACGACCAGATGGAACGTCGCTTTTCCCGCGGGGCCGAGATCGACCGCCAGCTCGGCGAGCTGCCGGATGCGGGATAGACGGTGGAAGGGCCGGCCGAGCACCATGGCGCCGACCACGTCGAGAAGATGAAGCTCGGCACCGACACGGCGACGTTGCTATCGCGCGAGCCGCCGCTGGCCGGCGTGCTGCTCACCCATCTCCATCTGGATCACGTGAGCGGGATGCGCGACGTGCCGCACGGAACGCCGATCTACGCCGGCCCGGGCGAGACGCACGGGAGCGAATTGCCGTACCTGTTCACCCAGGGAACCATCGATCGCCAACTCGACGGCCAGGACCCCATCCAAGAGCTGACCTTCGCGCCCGATCCCAGCGGGCACTTCGCCGGGGTGGTGGATCTCTTCGGCGACGGGACGGTCCTCGCGATCCTGGTGCCCGGCCACACAGCCGGGAGCTTGGCCTATCTGGTGCGCACGCCGAAGGGGCCGGTTCTGTTGACCGGCGACACCTGCCACACGCGCTGGGGCTGGGACCACGGCGTCGAGCCGGGATCGTTTTCGGGCAACCGCCCGGAAAACGCGATCAGCCTCGGCAACCTGCGCGCGCTGGTCGCGCGGCACCCGGCCATCGACGTGCGCCTCGGTCACCAGCGCTGAAGCGCCGCGGGCGCGGCATGTGGCTGGACCACCAGCGCGCAAGCGCGGCATGTCGTTCGCGGGTACGCTTGAGCCATGAGCGCACGCCTTCGCTACAAAGAGGTTGCCCCCGACGTCTACCGCGCGCTGGCCGGGGTGCAGGCCCACGTGCGCGGGTCGGGGCTCGACGGCAAGCTGGTCGAGCTGATCTATCTGCGCGTCTCGCAGGTCAACGCCTGCGCCTACTGCGTCCACATGCACAGCAAGGGGCTGCGGGCGGCGGGGGAGACCGACCAGCGGCTCGACGCGTTGGTGGTCTGGCGCGAGGCGCCGTTCTTCACGCCGCGCGAACGGATCGCGCTCGCCTGGGCCGAGTCGGTGACCCGCCTCGGGCCCGACCACGTCTCGGACGCGCTCTACGACGAGACGCAGAAGGAATTCGGTGACAAGGATCTGGTCGAGCTGACGCTGGCGGTGGCCGCCATCAACGCCTGGAACCGGATGGCGATCAGCTTTCGCGCGGCGCTCGCGCTCGGATCCGAGTAGACCGATGCTCGAGGACGAGAGCGATTGGCGGGCGACGGCCGTCGCCCTCCGCGACCGCGGGTACGCGACGTTGCCGGGGGCGATGCCAGCGTCGGCGTGGCGAACGTTGCGCGCCGAGGCCCAGCAGCTGTTTGCCGACGACGCGTTCTCGAGCGCGCGCATCGGGCGCGGGGACGGCGCTCGAACCGAGGGGCTCACCCGCGGTGGCTCGATCTGCTGGCTCGAGTCCGGCATGCCGGCGGGCAATTCGTTCCTGCGCTGGATGGATGGGCTGCGCCTCTCGCTGAATCGGGATCTCTTCCTGGGGCTGGACAGCTTCGAGGCGCAATACGCCCACTACCCGGTGGGCGCCGGTTACGAAACCCACGTCGATCGACACCAGAGCTCGAACGCGCGGGTGGTCTCGGCGGTGATCTATCTCAACTCGGATTGGCCGGCCGAGGCGGGCGGTGAGCTGGTGATCTACGACGCGCAGGACGCGCCGCGGCTCACGCAGGCGCCCGACGGTGGGACGCTGGTCCTGTTCATGAGCGACGACACCCCCCACGAGGCCCGCATCGCGACCCGCGAGCGCTGGAGCATCGCCGGCTGGTTTCGAACCCGCGACTGACCCCGATCAGAGCGCGTCGGGGGAGCACGGGCTTTGCCCGTGCGAGCCCATCGCGGGGGGCGTGGGACCCTTCCAGGGTCCCACGCTAATTGTCGCGCGTCGGGGGAATCTAATTGTAGAAATAGTAATCCGCGCTGTAGTCGACGCGGGTCTCGGTCTTGGGCGTGGTGGCGTCGCACCTGGTGGCGGGTGGCTTGCCCTTGTTGGTGGCGACCCGCTGCAGGTAGGTGACCTTCGAGAAGATCCCGTCGCCGGTGGTCTTGTCGGCCTTGAGCAGCAGCCAGGGGATGGCGTCGGCGGCCGGCGCGTCGGCCTGCGCGATCTTCTTGCCGGTCACCGTGCTGCCGTCCTTGGCGGTCCAGATCGGACCGGCGCCGTGGGTCCCCGCGGGGCCGCCTTTTTGATCGAGGAGCGCCGCGTCCGGGCGCTGCAGCGTCCAGGCGTAGGTCGTGGTGCCGGCGGCCGCGGTGCAGGCGTAGACCTGCGCGCCGACGCCGTGGAAGTGCGCCACCACCTTGGCCGGCCCCTTGGGCGTCGCGGGCACCGCCAGCGCCGGCGGGACCTTGGGCGCGGCGGTCCAGGACTCGGCGCGGGCGATCCCGGCGGCGCTCACCGTGGCGACCGCGATCGCGATCAGCAGAAACAACCGGGGCAGGCGTTGGATGGTTTTCATCGGCCGGGAGCATAAGGCGGGATCGTCGGCGCCGCGCCCGAATTTTCGAATTTCGGTCGGCCGGGTGCTCGATTTTCGGTGAGCGCTGCCGCCGCGGCGCGGTCGGCGGCTGTAACGGAGACGTCGCTGGACGGGTCTCGCGCCCGCGCGCAAACGTTCGAGGCGTGGTGCGAGCTCTCATCCGGTGGGGATTCGTTGCGTCGCTGGCGGTGGCCGCGCTGGTCGGCGCCTGCACCGGCGTCGGACTCGGGGGCGGCGTCGCCGGCAATCTCGGCTCCATCAACGTCGCGTTCCAGCTCGGCGGCGGCGCGCTCATCACCGGCGCCAGCTACACCATCACCGGTCCGGATAGCTTCAACCGAAGCGGCAGCATCGACGTGGGCAACAGCGCCACCGTCTCGACCGGGATCGGCGGTCTGCCGGCCGGGAGCGGCTACAGGATCGTCGTCGCGG
>CALAOV010000299.1 GCA_937889515.1 uncultured Myxococcales bacterium
GGATCGGCCGCCGCCGTCGGCTCCGGCCGGCGACCCGCTCGCGCCACAGCCCACCACCATCAACGCACCCATGGCGATCGCACAAGGGGGGGCCCGCACCCGGACACTATATCCTGTCGGCGCATCCACAGGCAGCGCGCTGAACGGGCATCGGCCCGATCGCTCGGTTATGCTCCCGGCGTGGCGACCTCGGTCGCAGTTTCGGATTTCGGTGGCGCGCGCGTCGGCGCGACGACCCCGCGCGCCGACGCCGACGCACCCGGCGCGCTCTGGCCGCTGTGGTGCGCGCTGGCCTCGTCGCTGACGGTCGCGTTCGGCGTGCACTGGGACATCGCCTGGCACCGCTCGATCGGGCGCGACGGGTTCTGGTCGCCCCCGCACGTGGCGATCTACGCGGCGGCCGTGCTGGCGGCGGTCTCCGCGCTGGCGCAGGTGCTGCCGGCCACCTTCGGGCGTGGCGCGGCCCGCGACGCCTCCGTGCGCGTGCTGGGGTTCCGCGGACCGCTCGGCGCGTTCATCGCGGCCTGGGGCGGCATCACCATGCTGTCGTCGGCGCCATTCGACGATTGGTGGCACAACGCCTATGGGCTCGACGTCAAAATCCTGAGCCCGCCCCACGTCGTGCTGGGCCTGGGGATCATCGCCCTTCACATCGGCGCGCTCGTGATGCTGGCCGGCGCGATGAATCGCCTCGGTCCCGGGCCCCGGCGGAAGATGCTGGAGACGCAGGTGCTGGTGGTGGGCGCCATGATCATCGTGGCCCTCCTCACGATGTTCATGGAGAAGACCGTCCGCCCCTTCATGCACGGCGGATCCTTCTACCTGGTGGTGGGCCTCTGTGTGCCGGTGGTGCTGGCGGCGGCGCAGGGCGCGTCCGGTCGGCGCTGGGCCGCCACCACGACCGCGGTCGTCTATTCGATCTTTCTGCTGGCGCTGCTCTGGATCCTCCCCCTGGTGCCGGCGCAGCCGAAGCTGGGGCCGGTGTTGGTGCCGACCCACAACCTGGTGCCGCCGGAGTTTCCGCTGCTGCTCCTACCGGCCGCCATCGCGCTGGATGCCTGGTTCTGGCGGCGTCGCGCGCGGCCCGGAATAGCGACGGTGGCGGTCGCGGCCCTGCTGTTCACGGCGATCTTCTTGGTCTGCCAGTGGCCCTTCGCTTCGTTCCTCATGTCTCCGCACGCGCGCAATTACTTCTGGGGCGCGAAGTACTTCGATTTCTGGCTGCCGCCCGAGACGCTCTACCGGCGTTACCGATTCCTGGCCGAGCCGGCGGGCGCCGTCGTGCGCGGGCTGGCTTTCGCGTTCCTGGGCACGGCTCTTTCGATCGCGGCGGGCCGGGCCGTCGGTCGCTGGCTGGCGCGCCTGCGGCGATGAGGGCGATGAGATCCGTGCGCCGGTTTGCGGCCGGGCTGGTGGCGGCACTGGTGGCCCTGGTCGCTGCGTCCACCGCCGAGGCGCACGTCGGCAGCCCGGACGCCGTACAGGACGGGCAGGCCGGCCCCTACCACCTCCTGGTGACGATTCGTCCGCCCGACGTGGTTCCCGGCATCGCCCGCATCGACGTCCGGACCTTCGACGACGATGTCGCGGGCGTCTCGGTGGTGCCGTTGCCGATGCGTGGCCCGGGCGTCGATTCGCCGCCGGTCGCCGACCGGGCGCGCCCGAGCGCCGCCGATCCGCAGCTCTTCGAAAGCGCGCTCTGGCTCATGCGGACCGGCGCCTGGCAGGTCCGGGTCACCGTCGACGGCGGCCGCGGCGCCGGTGTGCTGTCGATTCCGGTGCCGGCGCTGGCGCGCTCGGTCCGGCCCATGCCGACGGTGTTGAAAGGGATGTTACTGGCGCTGCTGGCGCTGCTGGTGATCGGTCTCGTCACCATCGTGGGCGCCAGCCTGCGGGAGGCCGATCTGGTGTCGGGGGCTCTCCCCGACAGGCGGCGTCTTCTGCGCGGCCGCGTCGGGATGGTGGTCGCCGCGGGCGTCTTGGCGCTGGCGATCGTGGGCGGCCGCGGCTGGGGGACCGGCGAAGCCCGGGTCTATCGCCGCCCCATCTACAAGCCCATGAACGTCGCCGTGACGCAGGCGTCGCCCGCCACGCTCACGCTGGCGCTGACCGATCCGGGCTGGATGCGCTGGCGCGAGGTCGACGATCTCGTTCCCGACCACGGCCACTTGATGCACCTCTTCTTGGTCCGCGCGCCCGATCTGGACGCCATCGCCCACCTGCACCCGAAGCTGGTCGACACCGCGCGCTTCGACCAGGCGACGCCGCCGCTGCCGGCCGGAACGTATCGGCTGTTCGGCGACATCGTTCATCGGACCGGCCTCGACGAGACCGTCACCACGACGCTGGACCTCGCCGGAACGCCGCCGCCGTCGGCTGTTCCGTCATTGCCGCCAGATCTCTCCGATCGGCTCTCCGATCCCGACGACGCCGTCGCGCTGATCTCCCACGCCGCCACCATCGAGGCGCCGGCGTTTCCGTTTGCCGACGGCCGTGGCCGCTTGCGCTGGGTGGCACCGCGCGCGCCCCAGGCGGGCGAGACCGTATCCCTCGAGTTCGAGGCCGAGGGCCCGGATGGCCGCCCGGCGGCCGGCATCGAGGCGTACATGGGAATGGCCGGGCACGCGATGATCGTCGCGCGCGACTTCTCCGTCTTCGCGCACATCCATCCGACCGGCTCGGTGCCGATGGCCGCGCTGGCGATGGTGGCCGGCGCTGCCCCGCCTATCGATGACGCGCACGCGCACGCGCACGCGCACCACGCGATGACCTTCGCGCCGCGCGTCCGTTTCCCCTGCGTCTTTCCGCACGCCGGCGACTACCGGCTGTTCGTTCAGATCAAGGAAGACGGACGCATCGAGACCGCGGCCTTCGACTTGCCGGTCGCGGTCGGCGCGCCGCTCAGCCCGCGACGGCCTTGAGGTCGGCTTTCAGTGCGGCCAGGTCGAACCCGGACGGCGCCGGCTTTTTGCCCGCCCAGAGCTCCGACAGCAGCGCGTAGGCCTCGTCGCAGTAGGTGTCCCAGAACGACCAGGTCATCCGCTTCTTCTGGCCCCAGGTAATGCAGGTGAGGCCGTGCGGATCGTAGGCTTCGATGACGACCGCGTGGCCGCCCCAGGAGCCCGGCGCACCGGTTCCGATCGGTCCGCCCGGCGGCACCGACCAGACCGACTGCTTCTGCGCCGAGACCGGCAGCGCGACGCCGATGTACGCGCCGCCGAACAGCTCGACGGCCGCCTGCACGTGCAGGTGGTTCTTGGGCTCGAGCGCCATGAAAGCGTCGATCTTGGTGCCCCCGATGCCGGTCTTGCGCCAGTAGCGAAGGACGTCCAGCTCGACCGCGCCGCGATCGGTGTCGGGCTCGCCGGGCGTGTAGCCGCCCACCGCCTCGTACGCCGTCAAGATCGCCGGATCGGGGAGGGTGACCTCCGCCGGGCCGGCGTTCGAGGTCCAGGCCTGGGTGATGTGGCCGGTGGCGGCGCAGGTGCAGTCGCCGAGCTTGTCGTTCAACATCATTCCCCAGTTGGCCGCCGCCTTGGTCGTCCAGTCGCGTGCGGCTGGAATCTGGGGCAGCTCCACATAGTTGGCCATCTGCAGGGTTCGCGGGTCGATTCGCGCCGGTCTCTTGCCGAGCTTGTTGCCTGAATGATCGACGGTCATGGGTCACCTCCGTGATGAACGTGTTCCGGCGGCTCCCCCTGGACCGCGCGCACACAAGGAAAACGGCTGTTACGTCCTATCCTAACGCGGGCGGGCGCCGATCTTCCCACCTTCCCACCTGGCCGCCTTTGGCGCCCGCGATCTTCGTGCGGACCTCGCGGTCAGAATTGAGCGTGCAGGCCGACAGTCGGAAGAACGAGGAATACGCTCCCGGACTGGGTCGCGGGTTGCCCCGTCACCGGATCGAGCGTCGCGGTGAGCTGCAAGACCTCGTGATCGTAGGTGGCGTTGGCGACGTCGACATAGACGTCCATCGCAAAGCGGTCGAAGACGAAGTGCCGCTCGGCCCGCAGGTCGAGCTGATAGTAGGTGGGGATCTGCTGGTACTCGCCATTGCTATTGATGACGGGCGCCCAGCGCCCCGTGTTGAGGTGGAACCGGGCGCCGACGGTGTAGCCACCCCGCAGCCGGTACCCAGTAACCAGATTGAGCACATGGCGTTCGTCCCAGTCCGACCGTCCGTACACGCCGTTGTCGTCGGCCCTCAGGCTCCACGACAACGTGTAGGCCAGCCAACCAAATAGTCGCCCCTCGTTCGCGCGGCGAAGCAGGAGCTCGGCGCCGTAGGCGCGGCCGAGACGGGAGACCAGGAAGTCGGCCTCGGTCGGCTGGATGTTCTGGAGGTCGATGTTGCGGACGTCGGTCAGCCGGAGCGTTTCGTAGTAGCCGGTGACGCCGAGGGTGAAGCTGCGTGGCAGGCGCGTCTCGACACCGACCGATCCACCGATCGACGTTTGGGCGCCGAGGTCCGCCAGCCCGAACGCCTCGAAGCCGGGGACGCTCACCGGCAGGCTCGGCATCTGGGCGAAACGTCCGCCATCGGCCTTGAGCGCGATCGCGTCGGAGAGCCTGTACAGGACGTCGAGACGCGGCTCGAGGAAGAAGGCCTTGGTGTTCTCCTCGGCGAAGAGATCGCTGCGCAGGCCGGGCGCCACGACCAACCGGCTCCCCAGCCGGAACGACACCGTAGCGAACGCGGCCTGCGAGAAGGCGTCACGCGAGCTGCCGAGGTCGCCCTGCTTTTGCTCGAACGTCGGCTTGACCGTCGCGAACGTCTGAGCATCGGCGCTGGCGCCGAGCTCGAGGTCCACGGATCCACCGAGCGCGCGGTCGTAGACGAGGCGCGGTGACGCGTTCCCCGCCCGGACCTTGATGGGGGCGTCGAACAAGGTCGACTGCGTCCAGTCGGCGCCCACGGTGGCGCCGACCAGCAGGCGGCCGCCCGCCAGCGCGCGGCGCCAGCGCAGATCGAGGCGGTGGAATTGCAGCGAACCGTACTCCTGCGCCGCGGCGCCGGGATTGGTCCAGCCCAGGCTGTCGACCGATCCGAACGCGAAGACGGTCGCCTGGCCGCCGCCGAGCGGGTGGTCGATGCGCACCTGGTAGTCGCCGTAGCGGAGGGTCGTGCCGGTCTGCAGGAGCGAGAAGATCTCCCCGGTGTACGAATACCGGCCGGCCACGGCGACGGTCCCGCGCCCGCCGTCCCAGGGCGCCGTCACGATGCCACCGGCGTCGAAGAACGTGATGTCGGCGGAGGCGTGCACCCGATCCGCGGGCGGCGCCAGCGTGCGCGCCGCCATGATTCCGGAGACGTAGGGGCCGTAGTTCGCGGGGTAACCGCCGGGGTAGAAATCGACCCCGTCGATGAGATACGGGTGGATCACCGACGGACCGAGGGCGATGTGAAACAGCGCCGGCACGCGGATGCCGTCCAGGAAGAATCCGGTGTTCCCGGGGTTCGCGCCCCGCACGACGTAGAGCGCGGCGGGCCAGGCGATCTGGATGACCCCGGGAAGCGAGCCGATGACGCGCATCGGATCGCCCGAGGTTCCGGCGGTTTGGCGGGCCTCGTCGCCGGAGAGCGTGACCTTGGCGAGCTCCGGCCGCCCCGCGTGGACCACCGTCTCGTGGTGCTCGCCGTTCAGACCCGGCGTCATCCGATAGGTCTGCTCCGGCAGGTCGGCGCGCGCTTCGACGCGGGCGTGAAGCGTCGCCTGGCCTTCGAGGTGGATCTCCAAACGATGCGGGCCCGGCGCCACCAGGAGCAGGAAGCGACCCTCGCCGTCGGTGCTGCCGGCCGGGGCCGCGTCGACCTTGATCTCCGCGCCGGCGAGCGGGCTCTTCGTCCCGCGCTCGAGCACGCGCCCGCGCAGCTGGACGCCGGGCGTTGCGGGTGCTGCCGGCGGCGGGGAGACCGGCACCGTCGAAGACAGAGAAGCGTCGCCCGCGTCGCCTGCGTCGTGCGCGCCGTCGACGGAGCTGGCCGCAGCATCGACCGCGGCGAGATCCGCAGCGGCGTCCGCGCCCGCGTCTGGCGCGGCCTCGGCCGCGGCTCCAGCCAGGGAGATCAGGAGGACGGGAGCCAGCCACGCCGCGGGTGCAGCTCTCAAGGAAGATCGGCCCGGTTGATTGTCGCCACCCAGACGCCGTCTTGCGGTGATGGGTTGCGCCCCCGCACGAGGTACACGATCTGCAGGACGGGCGTGCCGCCGTCGACGAGCCCGCCGGTCCTCATCATGTACTGGGCGACCTCCGGAGAAATGAGCTTCGTTTTCGTGGGGGCGTCTCGGTCGATCACGCCCAGCGTGCCGGTATCGTTCTCGGTGTTGAAGGCGTAGCGGGCCACCAGCCACGGTCCCTCGCCATACTTGTTGGCAGGGTCGAGGTCGTAGAAGGCGCCGAAGGCGTGCTCCGCGACGGGATGGACGGCGTTGGAGCTGTCGGTCGCGTCCACCCAAACCAGGTCCTGACCGAGATTGAACTCCAGCTCCGTCCCCTCGACGAAGCGGGGAAATGCGACGTTACCGCCGACGGGCCGAGCGCCGCTGCCGTCGCCCGCGGCGACCCAGAGGGTTTGGTCGGTCAACCAGAACATCTTGCTGCCGTCCGCCGAGAATCCCGCCTCGGTGGTATCCGACGATACCAACACCGTGCAGGTTTCCGAGGCGAGCGAGACCAGGACCAGCCGTCCACCCGGTACGCCCGCCTGGCTTTCGTCCCAGAGCGTGGTTGGGCCAAACAGGATCCTCGTTCCGTCCGCCGACGCCAGGCCAACCTCGGTGATCGGGCCGGTGGTCGACGGACAAGGTATGAGCTGTTGGTGCCCGTCGTCCCAGATGACCAGAGAGCTGCCCTGGGAGGCGACGTCCGGGACCTCCCAGGCGAGAACGCCCGGGCTCGGCCTTTGCGCCGGATAGCTCACCGAAACGGTGCGGGCGGTCGTGGCGGGCGGGACTCCGAAGAGAGCGAGCTCGCTCGCCGGTCCGGACGGGAAGGGTCCGGCGAACATGATGGTCGAGCCGTCGGTCATCGTCCGCTCGTAGGTGAAGTGTCCGTCGATCGGCGTCACGCTGAAGTCCATGAGGAGCACGCCGCTGGACGCCAGAGCTGCCGTCTCCGTGGCAGCGCCGTTAGCCCAGGCCGCGGTTCCGAGCGTCGCCGGAACCAGCTCGGTGGCGACGAGCGTCGTCGGGTCGATCGAGAAGATCCCCAGGCCACCGGTCGCATCGGGCCGCAGAACGGTCGCCGTCGCCCCGGCGACGCAGGGGCATTGCACGATCGCGGAGACGCCGTCGACCGAAGCCGGCTGGCCGGTTTGAGGGTCGGTGAAGGTGAAGGTGTACGTCCCGGTGCCCGCATCCTCATCTTGGATCAGCCCGCAGGAACAGCCGATCCGGGCGCCCCCATCGGGAGGCGTCTGCGGCTGGACCTGTCCGCTGGCGAGGTCGAGCGTCCAATTGCTCACGCCGCCATCGCCGCCGTCGACGCCATCTTGGCCCGTCGAATAGTCGATGGCGCTCGACCCGTTCTGAGTGAAATGGAACGTCGGGTCGCGAATCGGCAAGACCTGGCGGGAGCCGAAACCGCGCGCCACCGGCGTCCCTGCCCCGCACGAAGGCAGCGCGGGGAAAACCGCGGCCAGCGCGCAAGTGCACAGAAGCCCGCGCCCGGTCATTGCAGATCGCTTTCGCCGATCGTCGCCAGCCAGATGCCGTCCTGGGGCGAGGGGTTGCGCCCGCGGACGAGGTACGCGATCTGCCAGCTTTTCGGCACGCCACTATCCGCTGTCGAATTGACGAAGAGCCCGTCGCCTGCACCTGCCGCGGGGATCTCTTCGTAGAGCTCCACATCGGCGGAGATGAGGTGCTTCGTCCCCGCGTCGCGATCGACGAGGCTCAGGGTGCCGGTCCCGTCCTGCGTGCTGAAGTCGTGTCCGATGACCACCCAGGAGCCCTGAAGATCAATCGCGGTTCCGAAGACCTTCTCCACGATGTAATGGAGGGCGCTGGACCGGTCGGCCGTGTCGACCCACACCAGATCTCCGCCCAGCTCGAACTCCAGCTCCGTCCCCGAGGTGTAGCGCGGCTGGGTGATGGCGCCTTGGCCGATCACGCGCGCGCCGGTACCGTCGGCCGCGGCGGTCCAGAGCGTGGCGTCGCCCGTCTCGGGCGCGATCAGCCAGAACACCGAGCTGCTGTCCCTGGAGAATCCCGCCGCCGCGACGTTGGTGGGCGCCAGGATCGTGCAGGCGCCCGCGTCGCCGGGGCTGCCGGTGGGCAAGGAAACCAAGGCCAGCGGCTCCTGGAGCCCGACCGTCGGACCGAAGATCGACGGCACGCCATAGAGAATTTTCGTCCCGTCGAGGCTCGAGACGGCCTCCTCGTTGGTCGGGCCCGGCAACGGACACGAGATCAATTGCTGGTGGCCGTCGTCCCAGACGAACAGCGTGACCTGCGGTCCGGCGCTGTCCTCGACCTGCCACTCCTGCGTGGCTATCGCCGCTCCGGCCCGGCTCGCGACGAGCGTGGGGTCTACGATCGCGGATGGGGGGACCCCGAACAAGGCCAGCTCGCTGGCCGGCCCGGAGGGGAAGGTCCCCGCGAACATGACCATCGAACCGTCGGTCATCGTGCGTTCGTAGCTGTATTGGGCGCTCACGGGAAACACCAGCCCCTCGATGGCGTCGGGCACCGAGAGCAAGCTGCCGGACGACAGCGCGCTCGTTCCGGCGGCGGCCCCGCTGGCCCAGGCCGCGGTGCCGAGCGTCGGCGGGATCAGCTGGGTGACGGCAAAGGACCCGAGGTCGATCGAGAAGAGCCCCACCGCATCCGGCTGCGCGGGCAGCCCGCCCAGAACGACCGCGCTGACCACGCCTTTGTGGTTGGCGCCGTAGAGCACGTTGGTGATGACGATCGACAGCGGTACTTGCTGGACCGCCGCGAAAGGTCCGCTCCACAGGGTGAGCGCGCCGCTGGCGTCGACCCGCAGCAGGACGAGCGTCGGGCCGGCGCTCGAACACTCGAGAACCTCGACAACGCCGTCGAGGATCGTCTGCTGGCCCGTCTGCGGGTCGGTGAGGGTCAGGATCTGATTGTTCGGGGTCACGGAGTCGCAGGGGTCGCTCCCGACCGCCGGGCCGGCGTCGGCGTCGGCGCCGGCATCGACAAGAGGCTGCCCCGCGTCCGGACCCAGTAGATTGATGGTCGCCTCGCGGGATCCACCGTCCGAATAGATCGAAAAGCGGATGGTTTGCGCTTCCGGGTCGCTGAAAAGGAACGTCGAGTCGCGAATGGGCAACACTTCCCGCGAGCCGTAGCCGCGCGCCACCGGCGTCCCGGAGCCACACGCGGTCAGCGCGGTGGTCAGCGCGGTCAGCGCGAAAAGGCCAGAGTGCGCGGCGCGGCCGCTCACTGCAGGTCGCTCTCGCCGATCGTCGCCACCCAGATGCCGTCTTGGCTGGACGGATTGCGGCCGCGGACCAGATAGGCGATCTGCTGGGCCGGCACGCCCCCGTCCTGGGGCGCGCCGCCCTGTTGGTACTGGGCCACGTACGTCGAAACCTCCGGAGAGATGAGCCGCTTCGCTCCGGTGTCGCGGTTGACCAGGCCGAGGAGCCCGGTCGCATCCTGGCTGCTGAATTGATATCCGGTCAGGACCCAGGAGCCCTCGAGATCGATGGCCGTGCCGAAGACCTGTTCGGCCACATAGTGAAGCGTGTTGGAGGTGTCGTTCGTGTCCACCCAGACCAGATCGCCGCCGAGCTCGAGCTCCAGCTCCGTTCCCACGGCGAAGTGGGGCTGGGTGATGTTGCCGCTCCCGATCATTCGCTGGCCGCTGCCGTCGCTGGCGGCGGTCCAGAGCGTCGCATCGCCAGTCGGGGGCTGAACCAGCCAGGCGACCGTGCTCCCGTCCGACGAGAAATCTGCGTAGGTGGCTTCGGTCGACAGGAACGTGCAGGTTCCCGGGCCACCCTGCGCGGCCACAGCCAGGTCGACCAGCATCAGCGGCGCACTGGCGACCGAATCGTACGAGTACGAGTACGAGGACGCATTGACGCCAAACAATATCTTCGTCCCATCGGCCGAGGCGGCACTGAAGTCGGACAAGACCGAGGGCTCTGGACAGGCGACGAGCTGCTGGGCGGCGTCGTTCCAGACCTGCAGCGAAAGTCCCTGGGAGACGGTGGCCTCATATTGCCAGGCGGCGACGGGGGCCAGCCTCCGGGCGGTGGGGGTCTCCGTGAGGATCGTGGAGAAGGGCAAGACATCCGCCGAGGGCGCGATCGGGAAGAGCGCCAGCTCGCTCGCGGGACCGGACGAAAACGGCCCCGCGAACATGATCGTCGAGCCGTCGTCCATCGCGCGCGCGTAGGTGTATTGGACACCGGTCCTGGAGACGCTACCCTGCAGACCGCCCACGGACGCGACCAGCGTGCTCGACGTCAGAGATCCGGCGCCGGTGGCGCCACTGGCCCAGGCGGCGGTTCCGAGCTGGGGCGGAACGATCTCGGTGACGGTCAGGGCCATGGGGTCGATCATGAAGAGGCCGAGAGCGTTCGGATGCGCGGGGAACGCCGCCAGGAAGAGGTTGCCGTACAGGACGGCTTGCGAGAGGGTTATCGGCAGCGCCACCTGCTGGAGATTGTCGACCGGTCCGCTCCAGAGGGTCAGTGCGCCGGTCGCGTCGGATCTCAGCACCGTCAGCGCCGGCGAGGCGCTGTTCGGGCACCACAAGATCGACGCCACGTTGTCGATCGTCGTCATCTGGCCGGTCTGCGCGTCGGTGACGGTGAGGCTTCCGGGGTCGGCGGGGTCGCTGCTCAGGGCGAGCTCGCAGTCGTCGTAGCCGCCACCGCCGGTGGTGCCGCCGTCGGGAAACGCGTAGGGCAGCACCCGATCGGTGGTCAGGTCGAGGGTCAAGAGGCTGGTGCTGCCGTCGGCCGTCGTCGAAAAGCCGATCGACGTCGGGCCGAAACCCCCGTTGAAAAAGAACGTCGAGTCGCGAATCTGAAGCACCTGGTGGGAGCCGAACCCGCGCGCGACGGGCTGTCCCGCCCCGCAGGCCCCGAGCACGGCGACCAGCACCGTGAGCGCGACGCCCAGACGCCGCGATTCCCGTCGCCAAGCCCGGCGGTCCATTGATCGGCGGTCGATCGACCGGCCGTCCACCGTTGAAGGAGCCACCATGCCGCGCCAAGCGAAGCGTAACCGGAACTAGAATTGCAAAAAAGCTGTCTGGGTCACTTTCGGGCGGTCGCCTCGCCCGATCGAACCTGTCTGTTTTTCGAACAGCGCTCGGGCGCGACTGCTCTATTTTGAAACAGCCCGTCGAGCTAGAGGTAGCCGGCGGACTTGAGCTTCGCGCGCGCCATGCCGGCGATCTTGCCGCGGCCGCCGCGCGCCAGATCGGAGAGGATCTCTTCGCCTGCGGTTTGGCGCCGTTCGACCAGCGCGAAGCCGACCTGGTATCGCAGGGCGGGATCGAGAGTGCGATCGCGCCGCAGGGCGGCCGCCAGATCGAACCCGCGATCGAGGAGCTGCTGCCCGATCGCGAGCGCCTCGTCGCGACGCCCGGCGCGGAGCTCGGCAGCCGCGAGCGCATAGCCGTCGTCGGCGGTGGCGTCGGCCGCCTGGCCAATGAGGCGCAGGAGGGCCAGCGTCGTCGCGGTGTCCTTGCGCCTTTGCGACTTGGCGGCCTGCGCGCGGAGGCCGGCGACCGTGGCTTCGCGGTCGAGCTCACGCGCGAGGGGCAGCAGCTGGTCGGCGCCGGCGCTCCCGGTGCCGGTGCCGGTGCCCACCTTGCCGGCGCAGTCCACGGCCGCGGCCACCAACTCGCGAGCCAGCTTCTTTCCAGCGGCGCCCGCGGTCGCGAGCGCCCGCGCCCGGGGTCGAAGGAGTCGCGCCAGAAGAATGACCCGCTCGCCGTCGTGGGTGGCGAGGATCGCCCGGCCCAGTGCCAGCGCACCGTCGGGCCGACCGTCGAGCGCCACCGCGGCGGCCTCCGCGCGCCCACGGTCGGCGGTGGCCGCCAGCACCGCCGCCAGGGCATCGCCACCGGCGGGACCGCCAATCTGAGCCAGACGCTCGATCGCCAGCAGCGCCCGTTCGGGCTCGCGGCCGAGCGCGATCTTGCGCAGGCGCACCGCGAGCGCGGGCGCGATCTCGAGGCTCGCCAGCGTGAAGAACGCCGCGCGCGCCAGCTCGGGCGCCGCGCGCTCCGCGAGGTCGGCGAGCGCCATGGCCACCGGGCCCCCCTTGCCACGGGCAGCGAACCGCAGGGCCACGATCGCCTCCTCGCGTACCGCCGGGATCTGGCGAGCGTCTCGCGCGAACGCGATCAGCGTCGGGATCGCCGCCGGATCCTCGAGGTAGCCGAGAATCTTGAGGCCGCCGACCAGCAATCCGATGCCGCCGCCGCCGCTGCCGCCGACACCGCCGCTACCGCCACCACCCCGCGCGTGGCGCGCCGTGGACTTCGACTGCCGCGCGCGTAACATCTTTGTGACCGCGCCCAGATAGGCGGACTTCTCGCGCGGATTCGCCTCCTTGATCCGCTGGCGGACCGCCAGCGCGGCGCTGCGTGCCGCCTCGACGTCCGGGGTGTCCAGGGCCGCCATCAGCGCCTTGAACGCGTCCTGGCCCCCGACACGTCCTAGCACCTCTTCGAGCGCGCGCCGTTCGGTCGGGTCGGTGCACTCCTCCAGCCGCGCGCGCACGGGCGCAATCGAGTCGTCGCCGAACGTGATCGCGGCATCGACCGCCGCGCGCCGCACTGCCTCTTCGCGCGCGCCGAAGCAGGCCAGCACCGCCGGCAAGGCCTTGCGGGCCGCCTTGCCGGTCGCCAGGCGGGCCAGCGCCTCCAGGGCGTGGCGCTGCACCGGCGGGATGCCGCCCGCGACGGCCGCCGCCAGGGCGGCGGTCACCGCCTCGTCGCGTGCGCCGATCTCCCCGAGCACGATGGCGGCCGCGATCTGCCGCTCGTGCGCCTCGCTGCCCAAAAGGGCGCGAATCTTGTGAACGATGCTGTCGGCCACCGCTCCCGATGGTAGCCGCGCCCACGGCGTTCAGGCAAACCAGCCCCCGCGCGGACCGCGAACCGTCGTGGGACCCACGGCCGCTCGTGGGCGGAAGGGGCTTCTCGGGCTGCCGCTCCGCTTGGTGCGGGTTCGCCTTGCAGGGCACGTCACTTGCACTAGATTTAGATCATGCTGCGCGGGGTGAAAGTCTTCACGGCGACCAAGGCCAGGGATCGGGAAGCGCTGGGAGACGCCGTGACACGGTGGCTTCACGATAATCCAGATCTGCGTGTCATCGACAAGACCATCACGCAAAGCTCGGACAGCCAGTTTCACTGCCTGACCATCGCGCTCTTCTACGATCTGGCCGGCCCCGGCGGGGAGTAACGGCTCAGCTTCGCCGGCGGCCGCGAGGCCGGCAGACGGCGATCAGGAAGAACAGCAGCAGCGCGACGGTGCCCGCTGGGCTCCCGCCGGCCGCCCGGCACGAGCAGCCGATCTCGCCGCCCGCCTCGTGCGGTCCCGTGGTGGTGGTCGATCCGGCCGCCCCCGACGGCGCGATGCCGCCGCCCGCGCCGCCGTGCGCCCCGCCGGTGGCGCCGCCCGTGCCGGGGCTCGAGCCTCCCTGACCGC
>CALAOV010000300.1 GCA_937889515.1 uncultured Myxococcales bacterium
CGGGACGAGCGGCGCGGCCGGAACGTCGGGCGCGGCCGGAACGACCGGCGCGGCCGGAACGACCGGCACCGGCACCGGGGGCAGCGGCGCGCGCGCCTGCGCCCCGGCGAGCACCAGTGTGATTTCGGACTTCGAGGACGGAACCGGCGATGAGGTGGTGCAGGGCGGGCGTCAGGGCTGGTGGTACGTCTTCGCGGACACCAACGGCGGGAGCCAGACGCCGGCCACGAACGCGACGGGCCCGATCGTGGCCGCCGCCGCTGCTGCGCCGCTGCCAACCGGCGACACGGCGTCGTGTGACAAGTGGGCGATGCACTCGACCGCCACCGGCCACGCCGCTTCGAACGCCGCGAACTACGAGGGTTTCGGCGTCTCCTTGGCCCAGATCATCCCGCCGCCGGCGGCGGGCTCCAAGACCAAGAACCCGTTCGACGTCAGCGCGTTCGACGGGATCAGCTTCAACATCAAGTCGGGCTCGGGTACGGCCCCGCCCATCTGGTTCGAGCTCGGCAACACCGAGACGCAGCCCGCGCCCGACGGCACCGCGGTCAACAACGCGGTCGATGAGTACAACACCCGCGGCAAGCTGCTCTCGAACATCGGCACCACCTGGACGACGGTCTACGTTCCGTTCGGGCTCCTCGCGCCGCGCTACCTGCCCAACTTGACCGAGTCGCAGTGCTCCAACAGCAGCGTCCTCTGCCAGGCGCCGGCCTGGAACCCGAAGTCGCTGCTCGGCCTGCAGTTCGCGATCTACCCGCAGTTCTCTGCCTCGTCGCTGAACTACGACCTTTGGGTCGACGACGTGACCCTCTACACCGGGACCAATGGCCTCGCGACCGTCACCCCGACGGGCGGGACGCCGGCGCACCCGTTCCCCGTCGACGGAACGGTCGGATCGTGCGCCAAGCCGACCGGCGCTTCCGGGAAGTTCATCGCGGATATGTACGCCATGTGGACGAGCACTTTCGTCACCGGCAGCGGCACGTCGACCCGCATCCAGCGGCCCGAGAACGGCAACGACACCGTCTCGGAAGGCATCGGGTACGGGATGATGATCGCGGCCTACATGGGGGACAAGACGCTCTTCGACGGCCTCTGGTCGTACGAGCAGGCGCACAAGGCGGCCGGCAACCTGATGACCTGGTGTATCCCGAGCGGCGGGAACAGTTGCTCCGCGACCGGCGGCTCGGCGACCGACGCCGACGAGGACATGGCCTTCGCGCTCATCGAGGCCGGCAAGCAGTGGGGCGGCACCTACGCCGCGACGGCCACCTCGCTCATCGGCGACATCTGGAGCCACGACATCGACGCCTCGTCGCTGCTGCCCACCGGCGGGAGCAACTACGGGAGCACCAGCAGCAAGGTGACCAACCCGTCCTACTTCGCGCCGGCCTTCTACCGGATCTTCGCGGGCCTCGACTCGGGGCACGCCTGGGGCACCGTGGCGACCAACTGCTACACCGCCATCGCCAAGGTGGCCAACAGTTCGGGGTTGATTCCCGCCTGGTGCAGCAACAACTGCAGCGCCGTCGGTAGCAACGGCGGCGCCGACGACAGCGTCTACCAATACGACGCCCACCGGGTCCCCTGGCGCATCGGTATGGACGTCTGCTGGAACGGCAGCGCCGTCCCGGCCAGCGGCAAGACCTTCGTCACCAACAACGCCAACTTCTTCGCCACGAAAGCGGCCAGCGGTGTGGGCCGCATCGTCGACATCTACACGCTCACGGGCGCGGCGAACGGCGACGCGGCGCCGAACTCGATGTCCGTCGTGGGTACCGCCGGCGTCGGCGCCATGGCGGCGGGCAACACCGCCTTCGTGAACACCGCCTACCGGTTCCTCATCGACGCCACCTACACGCCGGCGTCCCGCATCCCCGACTCGGGCGGGAAGATCGCCTACACCTACTTCAACGCGACGGTCGGTCTGCTCAGCGCCATGACGATGAGCGGCAACTTCAGCAACTTCTAGAGTCCCAAAGTCCCATGCCGGGCGAACCGAGCGAGTTGTCTCGCTCGGTCACCCGGGTCCGGCCGGACGTCGAATCCTCTCGCCCGGGAACTCCGCCTCCGGTCCCACTCCCGAGCTCTTGGCCGCGCGCGGTCAGTAGGGCATTCCGGCGATCGGCATGGCCAGCTTGAAGACGCCCTTAGTCGTTCCGGTCCCCTGGACCGTCACGTAGAGGGTCTTGTGGTCGCTGCCGCCGAACGCGGAATTCGTGAGCTGACCGTTCCCCGGGATTCCGCTGATGGTGGTGAGCTTGCTGCCGGCCGAGCCAGGATTGCCGCCGAAGGTCACCACCACGATGGTGTGGGCGTTGACGTTGACGACGTAGAGATCGCCCGCGCAGTCGATGGCCATGCCGTCGGTCGCGCCGTTGAGATCGGCGGCGTCGACCTGGGTGGCCGTCGCTCCGATCGTGCCGTCGGTGTTCAGGGTATATGAATTGACGCCGCCGCCGTGGCCGACGTAAAGGGTCTTCTCGTCGAGCGAGAGCGTGATGCCGTTCGGATTGCTGATGGTGCTGCCGAGCAGCTGGGTGGCCGTCGCCGAGCCGGGTGGAACCATGTAGACGCCCGTCGTGGGCTGGGGGAGGGTGCTCGGCGCTTGAAAGTTGGGATCGGTGAAGAAGATCGTGCCGTCCTTGCGGATCGTCAGGTCGTTGGGCGAGTCGAACCGGTGCCCATTATACGAGCTGATGTTCGTGGTCTTGGGGGTGCCGCTCGGAAGCGTGAACGTTACGATGCCGCCCACACCGTGGTTGGCGCTGACCAGGTTCCCGCTCGAATCGACCGCCAGGCCGTTCGAGCCCGAATCGCCGCCGCTGCCCGACGGATAGAACTGGGTGACGGTGTCGTTCGAATCGATCTTGAGAATCCGCGCCGGGGGCGGGCTGGGGGAGCTGACCATCTCCGAGAAATAGAGGGCGTTGCCGATCCAGACCGGACCTTCGATGTTTGTGAAGCCGAAGCCCTGGTTGCCGTCGAAGTTGTCGACCGGGGGGGCGCCGGTGATCCGCGTCGCCGTGCTGCCGGCTGGGAACGATCCCGCACTCGGCGTGGTCACGCCCGACGGACAAGCGTACGGGGTGAATCCACTGCCGGTGCCCGCGCCGCCGCCGCTTCCGGAAGTGCCCGCAGTGCCGGTGGTACCCGCGGTGCCGGTGGTACCCGCGGTGCCGGAGGTGCCCGCGGTGCCGGAGGTGCCCGCGGTGCCGGAGGTGCCCGCAGTGCCGGTGGTGCCTGCGGTGCCGGTGTTGCCCGCGGTGCCGCTCGTGCCGCCGCCGCCGTGTCCAGCGCCGCTCGTGCCGCCGCCGTTACTGCCCCCGCTGCCGCTGCCCCCGCTACTTCCAGCACAGCCGGCAACGGCGAGAGCAAAGGTAAGGGAGAGTGCCGATCCACGTGAAGTCAAAGTCATGCGCATGGCCCGAAATGTACCACCGACGCCGGGATCCAGTCGCCACCGACTCTGCTCAGCGACCGGCCTTTTATGATATCAACTCTCTCAGTAACCTCGGTGCCGTGGCCAAGTGGTAAGGCGAGGGTCTGCAAAACCCTTATTCCCCGGTTCAAATCCGGGCGGCACCTCCAACAACTCGGGTTCCTGATCCTGGCGCTCTCGGCCTGCGGCCACCGCGGGCACGACGTCGGTTCGGGTGCGCCTGTCGTGAGCGGCGCGCCGCCCGCGCCGCTGCCCGATGCGGGCGAACGGATGACGGGTCTGTTGCCGCCCATCGACGCCTACGCGTCGGGCCCCTTGGTGATGGGCGACGGGTGGATACGACGGAGCTACGCGCGCGGCGCGGTGCCGGTGGAGGTGACGATCGCGCGCCGGCCGGTCACCCCCGAAGAATACGCGGATTGGGAGCGGCAATCCCAGGGTTACCCGCCGGCCGCGGCCGGGATCCCGGGCGCGAGCGGTTTCTTCAGCTGCGCGGGCGATGGGGGCGCGGCGGCCTGTGACCTGCACATCCAGACACGGGTCGGCCTTCACATCGAGGTGATGGGCGGCGGTCGCGCCACCCGCGCCGACCTGGAAGAGCTTTTCGGTCGCTTGCCGCTGCGCTGATCGCGTCGCGCGCGGATTAGAACGAAATTTTTCCCAACACCCGCGGTCCGACCGCGCCGGTGACCGCCGGGACGTTGCCGGCGGAGCCGAACAGGGTTTGATTGGCCAGGACGGCGAAGGCGATCGCTTCCTTGGCCTCGGGGTCGACGCCCAGCGCGGCCGTGCTCTCCACGGGAATCGGCGCCAGCAGCTCGCTCAGGTGACGCATCAGCGTCGGGTTGAGCGCGCCCCCGCCCGAGACGAACACTTCGTCCGGAAGGGCCGGCAGCACCTCGCGGTAGCTGCGCGCGATGGCCTCGGCGGTGAAGCGGGTCAAGGTGGCCAGGAGATTGTCCAGGCGACCCTCGTAGCGGGAGAGCAGCGGGTAGACGAAGTCCTTGCCGAAGTCCTCGCGTCCGGTGGTCTTGGGCAGCGGCTGCGCCAGGTAGGGGTGGCGGTGGAGCTCGGCCAGCAGCGCGGCGTCGATCGCGCCACGGGCGCCGCGCACGCCGTCGCGGTCGAAGGCCTCCAGGCCGCCGGAGGCCGCCCGCGCGACGGCGTCGAGCGGCATGTTGCCGGGGCCGTTGTCGAAGGCGACGATGTCGGCTACCCGATCGCCGACCAGCGTCACGTTGGCGATCCCGCCGATGTTCTGCAGCGCGCGCTTGCGGCCCGGCGCGCGAAAGAGCAGGTGATCGACCAGCGGGACCAGGGGGGCGCCCTCGCCGCCGGCCGCGACGTCCCGGACGCGGAAGTCGCTCACCACCGGGCGCCCGGTGCGTTCGGCGATCACGGCCGCCTCGCCGATCTGCAGCGTGGCGCCCAGGCGCCCGGCCGAACGCGGGTGGTGCACCGCGGTCTGCCCGTGGGATCCGATGAGGTCGACGTCCTCCATCTTCGCGCCGGCGGCGGCGCAGACGGCGCGGGCGGCCTCCGCGAAGGCTTCGCCGAGCAGCACGTCCAGGTCGCACAGCTCGGAGGCGTCGGCCTGGGAGACGCGAAAGATCCGCTCGCGCAGGGGGCGCTCGAAGGGCGTGCTCACGAAGGCGCGCACCGCGAGGCGGGTGGTTTCGTCCGAGCCGTCGATGGCGCACAGCGCGGCGTCGGTGCCGTCGGCGCTGGTGCCGGAGAGCAGGCCGATCACGAGGCGCGCGGGACGATCGCGCGCGGCCAGCAGGCGCGCCAGCGGATCGCCCGCGCCGGCGCTCACGGCGCCTCGGCGGGGGCGCGGGTCGGCAGGTCGCCGACCAGGGAACGTAACGAGCCCTTGTGCGCGACCAGCAGCTCGCGGGCGCGCGCCGCCGAGACGCCGGCGTGGTGCATGACCAGCGCGACCTTGGCCCGGCCGCCCGCCTTTTCGATGAGGCGCCGCGCCGCCGCGTCGTCGAGGCCCGAGAGCGCCGAGACCATCCGGGCGGCCCGGGCCCAGAGCTTGGCGTTGGTGGGCCGCACGTCGATCATGAGCCCGCCGTAGGTCTTGCCCAGCAGCACGAACGCCGTGGTCGAGATGGCGTTGAGGACGATCTTGGTCGCGGTCCCGGCCTTGAGCCGGGTCGAGCCGGCGATGATCTCGGGCCCCGTCTGGAGCGAGATCACGACGTCGGCCGGCGCGGCCCGCTCGATCTCGCCGCAGGTCACGAAGATGGTGGCGGCCCGGCGAAAGCGCGCGTACTCGAGCGCGGTGCGCACGAACGGCGTCACGCCCGAGGCGGCGATGCCGCACACGACGTCGGTCGGGCCCACGGCGGCGCGGCGCATCCGCTGCTCGGCATCGCGCGTGTTGTCCTCGGCCCCTTCCACCGACCGGGTGAGGGCCGAGGGCCCACCGGCAATGATCGGCACCAGGCGCGAGGGCGGGACGCCGAAGGTCGGGACACACTCGACGGCGTCGAGCGTCCCCAGTCGACCCGAGGTCCCCGCGCCGACGTAGACCAGACGGCCACCGGCGGCCAGGCGATCGGCGACGAGGCGGGCCGCGCGCCCGATCTCTTCGGTGCACTGTTGCGCGGCGCGCACCGCCTTCGCCTCCTCGGCGAGCATCAACGACGCGATGGCCTCGGGCGCCAGCGTGTCCAGCTTGGCGGCGCGCGGATGCAGCGCCTCGGTGGCGAGGTGTGCGAAGTCCACCACCTTGCGCCGCGCGGCCGCCATCAAGTCCCGAGGACGTCGCGCATGGCGTATAGCGCGGGCGGGCGTCCCATGACCCACAGCGCGGCGCGCACGGCGCCGACCGCGAAGGTCTCGCGCGTGCTGGCGCGGTGGGTGATCTCGATCCGGTCGCCACCGCCCAGGAAGAAGACGGTGTGGTCGCCGACGACGTCGCCGCCGCGGATGGCCTGGATGCCGATCTCGCTGGGGGTGCGCGGCCCGACGTCCCCGTGGCGGGCATAGCGGGCGGCGCTGGTGAGATCGCGGCCGGTCGCCTCCGCCAGCGCCTCCGCCAGGCGCAGCGCGGTTCCCGACGGGGCGTCGTGCTTGGCCCGGTGGTGGGTCTCCATGATCTCGAGATCGTAGTCCGGGCCGAGAGCGCGCGCGGCGTCGGCGATGAGCTTGAGCATCACGTTGATCCCGACCGAATAGTTGGCGTCGTAGACGATGGGAATCTTGAGCGCTGCGAATTCGATGGCGGCCCGCGCGTGCGCGCCCAGGCCGGTCGTGCCCACCACCAGACCGGCGCAGGCGGCGTTGGCCGCCACGGCCACAGATTCGGTGGCGGTCGCGGCGGTAAAGTCGAGCCACACGTCGGCCGCGCCCTTGGTGGGCAGCTCGCCGCTCACCGCGACCCCGACCGCTCCCGTGCCGGCCAGCAGGCCGACGTCTTTGCCGATGGCGGCGCTCCCGGCCCGTTCGCTGGCGGCCGTCAGCGTCGCCCGAGGGGCGGCCGCCAGCACCGCGCGGGTGAGCGCGCGCCCCATCCGCCCGTCGGCGCCAAGGACGGCGATGCGGACCCGCCCCTCCATGGTCAGACCAGACCGAGCTCCCGAAGCTGCGCGCGGAGGGTCTCCCGGTACTGCGCCGCCAGCGGATACAGCGGCGGCCGGATCTCGTCGGCGATCCGTCCCATCATGGCAAGCGCCGCCTTGACCGGGATCGGGTTGGCCTCGACGAAGAGCCCTTCGCCGAGCGGAAAGAGCCGGTAGTGCAGCTCGCGCGCCTTCTTCCAGTCGCCGGCGGCGGCCGCGTCCCACATCCCGCTCATGAGCGCCGGGGCCACGTTGCTGACCACGGAGATGACACCCCGGGCTCCCAGCGCGAAGAGCGGGAAGGCCGTCGCGTCGTCGCCCGACAGCACGGCCAGCCGATCACCCACCCGGGCGATGACCTGCGACGCCCGCAGCGCCGAGCCGGTCGCCTCCTTGACACCGACCACCTGCCGCAGCTCGCAGAGGCGGGCGATGGTTTCGGGCAGCAGGTCGCAAGCCGTTCGGCCCGGCACGTTGTAGAGGATCGACGGCAGCGGCACCGCCTCGACCACGGCCTTGAAGTGGCGATACAGGTGCTCCTGGCCCGGCCGATTGTAGTAGGGCGTCACCAGCAGGAGGCCGTCGGCGCCGACCCGCCGCGCCGCCTCCGACATCTCGATCGTCTCGCGCGTCGAGTTGGAGCCGGTCCCCGCGATCACGGGCACGCGCTTCTTCACGGTTTCGACGACGATCTGGATGACGCGGAGGTGCTCCTCGTTGTTCAGCGTCGGCGACTCGCCGGTGGTTCCGACCGGGACCAGCCCGTCGATGCCGCCGGCGATCTGTTCCTCGACCAGGCGCCGCAATGATTCTTCGTCGACCGCGTCGCCGCGGAGAGGCGTCACGAGCGCGGTAATAGCCCCAGTAAACATAGGGTTTCGTATATCACACGTCAGCTTATCCGGTCGGGGAAGCGCACGAGCGGGACGAAGGCCCCACCGTCGAGCCGGCCGGCGGCCGCGCGCACGCCGCACAGATCATCGACGGTGACGACGGTATGTCCCTGCGCCGATGCCAGCGGCAGCGTGCGCGGGTCGGTCTGGATTCCGTCGGGCGTTCGACGCAAGAGCAGGAGCTGCAGGGTCGGGCCTCGGACATCCGGGGGGAGGCGCCATTCGATCTCGACGGCGCCGGCGCGCTCCGTGACGCGCAACCCCGGGACTTCGATGGGCGCCAGCGGGGACGGCGGCATCGTCGCCGTCTTCGGATTTCCCGTCAGGTCGCCGATGCGGGTCTCGAAGCGGCGCCGATCGTTGGGGTCGTTGGTCTGCGCGGCGAGCCGACGGAATATATCTATCGCCTGGTCGCGGAGGCCCTGTTTGACGCAAAGCTCGGCCATGGTCTCGGTGTCGAACACGGTCAGGATGATAGCCCTCGAACCTGGGCGACGTCTGCCTGGATCTGCGCGATCAGGGACGCGACCGAATCGAAGCGTCGCTCGTCGCGCAGCCGCGCGCCGACTTCCAGCCGCAGGCGGCGATCGTAGAGATCGCCGTCGAAATCCAGCAGGTGGGCCTCGATCGTGACGCCCCCGTCGTGGCCCGGCTGGCCCGCGAAGGTCGGGTTGCGCCCGACGCTGAGCGCGACCGCGTGGGTCGCATCCGCCGCCGGTCCGTCGAGCTGCCGCGCGCGGGCCGCGTAGATCCCCACCTTGGGGGTCAGCTCGCCCTCGGGGACGACGTTGGCGGTCGGAAAACCCAGCTGGCGTCCGCGGGCCGCGCCGCGGACCACCCGACCTTCGACCTCGAACGGCCGTCCGAGCAGCGTCGCCGCGAGGGCGGTGTGTCCTTCGGAGACGAGCTCCCGGATCTTGGTCGAGGAACAGGGAAGGTCGCCGATCGCGACCTGGGGGATCACCCCGACCCCGAAGCCGAGCTCGGCCCCGAGCGCCGCGAGCCGCCGGGTGTCGCCCGCGCGTCCCCGCCCAAAGCTGAAGTCGTAGCCAACGACGACGTCGCGCGCGTCGAGATCGCGCCGGAGGACGTCGCGAACGAACGCGTCGGCCTCGATGGCGGCGAACGCGCGGGAGAAGGGCTCGACGACCGCGATCTCGATCCCCGCTTCGGCGCACAGCTCCAGGCGCCGCTCCAGCGACATGATGAGCGGCGGCGCGCGATCCGGCGCGAACAGCCGAGCCGGGTGGGGCGTGAAGGTGAGGACCGCGGACGAGCCACCCCCCTCGGTCGCGCGTCGCCGGGCCTCCCGCAGCAACACCTGGTGACCGTGATGCACGCCGTCGAAGTTTCCGATCGCCACCGACAGAGGGGCGCCGCCCGCGCCGGCCGCCCGGGTCTCCGCGAAGGCCGCCGCGCCGGAGACGATCTTCATGTCGGCTCGCCCGATGTCGGCTCGCCCGATGTCGGCTGGCCGGGGGCGCCCGCCGCCAACATCCCGCTCACTGCGTCGAGCAGCGTCTCGAGCTCGAACGGCTTCTCGATGATCCGATCGTGCGTGACCCCCAGCGCGGCGCGCCGGTTGCGCGGCACGCCGGTCATGAGCGTGACCGGCGCACCGGGGAAGATCTCCGACAGCTCAGCCGCCAGCCGATCGGGGCCGGGCGAGCCCAGCACCATGAGATCACTCAGCACGGCCGCCGGCGAATTTCCGCCCGCTCCCCAGGCGCGGGCGGCGCGAACGTCGCGCTCGAGCGCCGGCCGATACCCCGCTTCGCGCAACACCTGCGCCACCAGGCCGCCGATGTGGACATCGTCTTCGATGATCAGGATGACTTCGCCGGGCATCGAGTTCCGATTGACTTCTAACAGCGTGACAGAAAGAATACTGGCCCGAGTTGAAGACGACATTCTTCTCGGCGTCAAGCGGAGCGCTCGGGTCCCGACCGGCTTTGCCACGCGGACAGGAGACCGACCATGACCGCGCCCGCTAAACCGACGGCGAAACAGACCAAGTTCATCTTCGTGACCGGGGGGGTGGTCTCGTCTCTCGGCAAGGGATTGGCCTCGGCGTCGATCGGGAGCCTCCTCGAGACCCGCGGCCTCAAGATCACGATCCAGAAGCTCGACCCGTACCTGAACGTCGATCCCGGCACCATGAACCCCATGCAGCACGGGGAGGTGTTCGTCACCGACGACGGCGCCGAGACCGACCTCGATCTCGGTCACTACGAGCGGTTCATCTCGCAGCGGATGACCAAGCTCAACAACGCCACCAGCGGCCAGATCTACCAGACCGTGATCCAGAAGGAGCGGCGCGGCGAGTATCTGGGAGGCACCGTGCAGGTCATCCCGCACGTCACCGACGAGATCAAGTCGCGCATCCTCGAGTGTGCCGCCGGCAACGACGTGCTGATCGTCGAGGTCGGCGGGACGGTGGGCGACATCGAGTCGCTGCCGTTTCTGGAGGCCATCCGCCAGCTCCGCTTCGAGGTCGGGGCGACCAACTTCGTCTCGGTCCACGTGACGCTGGTGCCCTACATCGGGGCCGCCGGCGAGATGAAGACCAAGCCGACCCAGCACTCGGTGATGAAGCTGCGGGAGATCGGCATCCAGCCGGAGATCCTTCTTTGCCGCTCGGAGCGCCCGATCGAGGCGGCCCTGAAGAAGAAGATCGCGATGTTCACCAACGTCGCCGCCGACGCGGTCTTCTCGGCCGAGGACGTCGACTGCATCTACGAAGTTCCGCTGCGCTTTCACGCCGAGGGGGTCGACGACAAGATCGCCGAGCTGCTCAACATCTGGTCGCGCGCGCCCGAGTTGACCGGCTGGGAGAACGTGGTCCACCGCCTCAAGAGCCCACACGCGGAGGTGGAGATCGGTCTGGTCGGCAAGTACGTCGACCTGGTCGAGTCGTACAAGAGCCTCAACGAGGCGCTCATCCACG
>CALAOV010000301.1 GCA_937889515.1 uncultured Myxococcales bacterium
CCGGTGCGCCGGCGACGGCGGCGTGCTGGCGGCCTACCTCCTCGATCCGATGATCGAGGACACCATCCGCGACGCGGTCCAGAAGACCGCCACCGGAAACTACCTGGCGCTCGAACCGCAGCTCTCGCGCGACATCGTGAGCGCGGTCGGACGCGCGGTCGGCCCGGGCGCCGGCTCGAGCGCCGTCCTGATCACCGGCGCCGAGATCCGCCGCTACGTCCGCCGCCTCATCGAGGCCGACCACCCGGACCTGGCGGTCCTGTCGTTCCAGGAGCTGTCGCCCGAGGCGCAGATCCGCCCCATCGCGCGGATTTCGGTGAGCTGAGGGCGCTACCGCAAGAACGAGTCGGGTGGATTCCGGCTGGCGTGCTTTTCGAGATCGCGCGGCCGGCGCAGGCGTATGATTTCTGCTTGAGCCCCACCCCGGCACCTTCGCAGCGAGCTGTCACTCAGCTGGTAGGCTAGTTACCGTGGATGGCCGGGGGCGAATTGCGAACCTGCTCGGTGCGGTCGTAGCCACGATCGTCATCTCGTGCGCCGCGCCGGCGGGACCGCCGCCGGAAGCTCCCGCCCACTCCGCGAACCTAGCCACCCGCTCGCCGGCAACCTCTCCCGCTAACCCGGCGGGCGCTGCTGTCGATAGCGACCATGACGGCATTCCGGACTCGCGAGACCGCTGCCCGCTCGAGCCTGAGACCTACAACGGCTGCAACGACGATGACGGCTGTCCGGACGAGCTAGTCCACACGCCCCGGGGCTGGCCGTTTACGATGCCCCCGATTTATTTCGAAGCTGGCAGGTCGGAGGTTGCCCCCAGCCTCTACAACGGGCTGGGTGAGCTGGATGCGCTGGCGCCAATGATCAAACGGCGACCGGAGTTGGGTGTCATCGAGGTGCAGGGCAAGCGGCCGCGGACGAACGGTCGCCCGACGAGCTCGCGGAGTCCCGCGCCGCTGAGGTCGAGAGACTTCTGATCGCCCGTGGAGTGCCATCACAGCGGCTCGTTCACCGCGGCTATGGAACGCGCTTCGCGATGTGTGTGGGGAGAAAGGAACCCTGTCCGCCCAAGGACGAGCGCGTGGAATTCAAAGTCCTACAACCGCCGCCATTGCCGCCCAAGGCGCCCGGCGATTGCTGGTCGACGCTACTCTAGGTGTGCAGTCTCAGAGGGCGTCTACCTCGGCGACCTCCCGATCGCTCGCATCGCGGTGTAGAGCCGCCCTCCGTATCGGACGACGGCGGGCACATTGTTGAGCCTTGGCGCGCCGATAGGGGAACTTCTCGAAGACGTGTGGTCATACACAACAAGTTGGCGCCCGCGCGCGGGTGCGGCCGCGCTCGCGCTTCTCGCGCTCGGCTCCTGCGGGGGCGGCGGCTCGGCCAAGCGCGACGGATCGATCGACGGTGCGGACGCGGCGCGCGACGCGACCGGCGCAGACGCGCCGCCCACCGCCCAGACCTTCGCCCTGAACGTGACGGCGGTCGACACGACGTTCGTGACCGAGGACCACTTCATAGCCGCGGTCGAGATGCAGCTCTCGGGTGAGCCTTTCGCCCAGGCGATGGGACGTGATTTGACCGGCTACAGCCGCGACTACGCCTGCCAAGAGAGCGTCTGCTCGCCGAGCCTATACGTGGATCCGGCCGCCGCAGACGCGGGGGCGGGCGTCATCGATCTCGCGGGGTATTCGTCGGGGATCGAGTCGTACGAATACTCGAAGCAGCCGATGAACAACATCGCCTTCGAGTCGGGGGCAGGGACGTCGCTGCTGTTCGGGCCGGTGCTCAATCCCGCCGGCGCCACGGGGACCGCCGCGCTCACGCTCGCACAGACGTGGTTCGTGCACATGGCGAGCCAAAGCAACGCCGGCGGGAAGTACGTGGCGACACCCGGTGCCGACAATCGGCTGGGCTGGGCTGGGCTCTGGCCGGTGTTACAGCCCTTCTCGTCGTGGAACCCCGCCATCGCGCCGACCAACCAGGCTGGCTGCTCGCTGTCGTCCGACGACAATCCGGGAAAAAACGGCGCGCTTCTCTCCGACGACTACGAGTGCGACTACACGACGCTGAACCTTCCGAACCGCGACGCCCAGGTCACCAAGACCATCGGTCCGGGATCGTCCGGGTGGACCGACTGGAAGGAGGCGCTCTGGACGCTGAACTACCTGCAGATCATGCACGATGCCGCGGAGGTCGCGGTCGACGCCGTCCCGGACGGCCAAGTCGCGGACGTCGGCATTCCCGGCAACATCGCCCAGGGATCGATCCACCCGGGGACCTATCTCGGATCGAGCAACATCGAGGGCTTTCAGGCCGGCAACTTCATCCAGATCCTCGACAACCAGGCCGCACAGTGGTTGCTCCAGCTTTCCACTGCCGACGGGACGACGCTGGGTGGGTTCGCCTCGCTCGCCGCTGCGCTCGCCTACACCCCGCAGAGCCCGGCGCGCTGGTTCCCAGCGTCCATCTCCGTCACCGAGACGCCGGACGCCAGCGGCTTCCCGGCTCCGACCGGCTACGCGATTGCCTCGGCCGACAGTCACCTCCTGGATCTGGCCGGTCTGCTCGGCGCCTATTCCAGCATCTACGCGCTCACGGATCAGGCCAACGCGGAGGTCGGCGGGAGTCAGCCGGCCGAGGTCTACTTCGACGGCGATCCGTTCCCGGTCCAAAACCAGACCCCCGACGGCTCGCCGACGCTGCACGATCGCGCGCTCGCGATGATGCGCGTCCTGGTGGTCAACATGGACCGCTTCCACCTCGATTCCGCGACCGGGTCGTTCGTGGACGACGCGAAGCTCGCCGGTGGCACGCTCGAGCCTGGAACGACGCTGTCGGCCGACGTGGCGGCCTATACGCTCCTCTCTCTCCGTACCGCGCGCCGCGCGCTCGACTCCGAGCTCACGCTCTACGCCAACACGTCACCCGACACGCAAGGAATCCCGTCACCACTTGATAGCTTCCCCGCCGTCGACGGCATGACGTTCGCGGCGCGCCTCGACCAGCTCATCGACGGGCTATCGGGCGCTTTTCTGAACAAGCTCACCACATCGGCAGGGATTGCCTACGCGGGATGGAACGCGGCGACCGCGGCCCCGACCGACGAAGGAAACAGCCTCGACGGGCACACGGCCGCCATTCGAGGGCTGCTGATCGCATACCTCTGCACGGGGCAGACCGCTTATCGCGATCGTGCAGCCCAAGTCTTCGCGCGACTCGAGGCTGTCTTCTACGATCCAAGCGCGCGCATCTACCGCCCCACCGCTGGCGACAGCTCACTTCAGGTGACGTTTACCGCCCGCCGCTTCGGCCTCCTGCAGGGAGCTCTGCGCGACACGTACGAGCTCATCGCGGCTCTCCCGGGGAACGATGCCCTCGCCGCGCTCATCGAGGATAGAGTGGGGCGTCTCAACAAGCTGGTGCTCAACGGTTGGGACGATCGCGATCGGGACCAGCTCATCGAATGGCCGAGCGAGTGCGCACAGCTCGGCACGGGCCCGGACGGGCAGCCCATGGGCAGGGGGGCATTGCAGATGGCCGAGCGGACGCTCAGCGGCGAGACGGGGTCGCTCGACGACTTTGTTCCCGACGGCGGGACGCGCGTGATCGCCACCGATCGCGAGCACGACTGCGTCCCCGAGATATCCGCGGCCAAGCTCCCCTCCGCGCTGGCGAGCTCCATCACCTTCACGCTCACCCCCTGGTCGCCCGCGGACGAGGGTCAGGTTTTTCGGGGCGGCGGGTGGACGACACCGTGATCGATCGCTGAACGGCGCCCGCCTGGGCGGCCGATTTCTCAGCGTCGCGTCGCGGAGCGGCGGCGGGCGACGATCGCGAAGGCAAGCAGGAGCCATGCAGCGACGCCGCCCCGCATCGGCGCGCCAGCCAGGCCGCACGAGCAGCCGCCGCTGCCCGAATCGCGTGGCGCGGTACCGCCGGCCCCGCCACCCCCGGTCGCAGGGGACGACCCGCCAGCTCCCGCCGTCGCGCCCGACCCGCCAGCTCCCGCCGTCGCGCCCGACCCGGCAGCTCCGGTCGTCGCGCTCGACCCGCCGGCGCCGCTGGTGCCGAGGCCGCCGTCGCTCGGGGCGCAGCTGCTCGTGCTGGTGCCCGAGCAGTCGACGACCTGCACCGTGTACGTGATGGGCGTGGTGGTCCCGCCGATCGTGACGGTGTAGCTGTGGCCGGGCAGCGAGGTCCAGCCGTTCGGCACGATACCCATCGCGTACTTCGCGCCGTACGAGCCCAGGTTGGTCGAGACGGTGACCGGTTGGTTGGTCGTCCCGTCCATGACGGTGGCCGTCGCGGCATTGAGGTTGATGGTGTCGCTCTGCAGGCTCCAGCCCGATTTGTCGAGCTCGGTCGCCGTGAACGCCTGCAGCGGCACCGGGCCCGCCGGCGGCCAACCGACGTAGGCCACGCCCGCCTTTCCGCTGCCGCCCACCTGATAGAAGCACGACGCCGTCATGGTCCGGCCGCCGCTCCCGACGGAGCCGAACCCAACGGGTCCCAGCGAGTTGGCGAGGATCCAGGTGCGGTGGCCGTAGTTGGGGCCGGTCGCGTTCGCGCTGTCGTCCATGTAGAGATCGATGCAGCCGACCGCCTGGCCGCCGCAGATGCTGCTCCGGTTCGACGCGTTCGCGCCGGTGGCGTTGTAACAGGTCGCGGTGGTGGCGGGCGTGTGCGTGAGGCCGTTGGCGGCCTGGATGATGGCGCAGTCCTGCGCGTCGGTGTCGAAGGTCGAATCCTCCGTCACCTCGGGCATGGCCGCGAGGAAGCGATACAGGTTCACCAGCTTGAGCGCGTTGGGGCGGCCGGTCGCCGCCAGATCGCCCGGATCGCAGGTCGTGATGTCACCGGTCGAGGCGCCCTCCGACATGTCCGCGCGATCGCACACCCAGCGCTGGCAGACCTGGTCGGCGGTGTTGGCCGCGGCGGCGGTCCCCCCGGCGAAAATCAGCAGCGCAGCAACGACGGCGGTGGCGGAAGCGGTTCGTCGACAGGTCATGGTCAAGGGGCCTCAAGCGTGAATGTCCAGGCCCACGCGATCCGTGGACCAGACCACAAAACGCGAGGATCGGCCGGGCGCCCTACTTCAATCCGTGACGGCGACCGCGCGACTTCAATCCCCGATCGCGCGGCCTGCGGGCCACTCGGGTCAGCGCGGGCTCCAGGGAGAAAAGGTGTCTTCCATCTGTCCGCGGACGCTGTTTCCCAAAGACCCTCACCGACGACTTTCGCCCGGGCACGCCCGCCCCCGACCGTAGCCTGAACTGACGGCGCGTCCGGTTCAGCCAGGCCGACCGCGATCGTGCCGGATATCGTCGAGGAGCGCCCCGAGCCGGGACGGACCGCGCGCCGCGACGGTGGCGAAGTTGTCGCGCGCGATCTCGGCCGACAGGTCGCGTCCGTCGCGCGAGACCTCCGCCACCAGCGACGCGCGCACGAGCTGCAGGGTCGGATCGGGCGTACGCCGGATGAACGAGACCAGCTGGGCGGCATTGCCGACATCGGAGCCGGCGCCCGAATCGGGATGGAAGGCGGCCAGCAGAAAGGGCGTCGGGGCGTCGGGCGATCGCCGGGCGCGGTCGGCGCGCCGTACCCGTTCGGCGAAAGAACCGAAAGCGGCGTCGGTCGTGATCGCGTGCGGAAAGATCGCGAGGCCGATCGCGAAATCTGGCGTGGCGCAGAGCTCGTCGATGAGCACCAGGACCGGCGCCACGTCGAGCGCTGCGTCGACGAACACCCGCCGCGCGACCCGACCCTCGCGCCAGGCGCGTGCCGCCCAGGGGCAGAGGTTCCAGCCGATCACCACTTCCTCGACGTAGCGCGCGTTCCGACGCAGCGCCTCGGCGACCAGTGGCGGGCCGCTCACGCTGGCGTCGGGGCGGCCTTGTCGCCCGATTCGACGAACGCGCCCATGTGGCGGAACTTCTGATAGCGGTCGTTGCGCAGCGCCTCCGGCGCCATCAGCAGGAGCTCCGCCAGGTGTCGCCGCAGCGCCTCGCCCAGGTTGCGCGCCGACAGATCGTGGTCGCGGTGGGCGCCGCCCGGCGCCTCCGGAACCACCTCGTCGACCACCCCCAGCCGCAGGAGATCGGTGGCGGTCATCTTCATCGCCGCCGCCGCTTCGGCCTTCTTGCCGTCGTCGCGCCAGAGGATCGACGCGCAGCCCTCGGGAGAGATCACCGAGTAGGTCGCGTACTCGAGCATCAGGATCCGGTTGGCTACGCCCAGCGCCAGCGCGCCCCCCGAGCCGCCTTCCCCGATGACGGCGCAGACGATCGGGACCGGGAGGCCGGCCATGATCTCCAGGCTGGTCGCGATCGCCTCGGCCTGACCGCGTTCTTCGGCATCGACGCCCGGGTAGGCGCCCTGGGTGTCGATGAGGCAGAGGATCGGGCGGCGCGTCCGCGCGGCCAGCTCCATGAGGCGCTGCGCCTTGCGGTACCCCTCGGGTTTCGGTTGCCCGAAATTGCGCTGGACCTTCTCCTTCGTGCTGCGCCCCTTCTGGTGGCCGACCACCAAGACCGGCATGCCGGCGAAGGTTCCGAAGCCGCCGACGACCGCCGGATCGTCGGCAAAGCGGCGATCGCCGTGCAGCTCGATGAAGTCGGGGACCAGGCGCTCGATGTAGTCCAGCGTGTAGGGGCGGGCCGGGTGGCGGGAGAGCTGCACCTTCTGCCAGGGGGTCAGCTCGGCGAAGATCTTCTGTTGCAGCTCGCGCGCGCGCGCCCCGAGCAGCGCGATCTGGGGGTGCAGCTCGGTCGCTCCGCCACTGACCCTCACCAGCTCTTCGATCTTGCGCTCCAGCTCGACCACCGGACGTTCGAAGTCGAGCATCGGGGTGTCGCCGGCGCGAACGAGGGGGGCGGCAGTCTGGGCCATCGGCGTAGTTTATAGCCTGTCAGGGGCCACCGGTTGTAAAGCCACGCAGGAGAGCGTGGCCCCCGGTCGCGGTGCTCGGTTGCGGCTGCGGCACGCCGCCCATCGGTTTTCCCGTGGCCGTGGTCCCGCCGGAGACGTCGGTGGTGACGGCCGCGCCCATCGCGTAGAGAACCGTCGCCGGAATATCGGCCGGCGTGGCCGGTTGTCCGGTCACGACGCCGACGCGCACGCCGGGGCCGACCAACACCAGCGGGACGTGGCGCGAGGATCCCGGCCCGTAGAAGTCGGACCCGGGATCGTCGATGGCGGTGGCGCCGCGGCTGGTGATCACCAGCAGGGCGCCGGGGACGGCCTGCAGTACGTCGAGCACGGCGGTGCCGAGCGCCTGCAGCTCGCTGCGGGCCTGGGCGCTGTGCCGATCGCCGGCGCGCGCTCCGCCCAGGGCGACCACGGCCAGAAGGCCGGCCGGGTGCTGGGCGGCCAGCGCCGCCAGCTGCTGGCCCAGATGGCCGGCGTCGCTGGGCAACGCAGAATCGATCTTCGAGGGATCGATGTGGAGGGCATGGAAATCCGGTGCGCCGAGGAGCGCCGTGGCGAATCCCAGCGCGTGCGCCCCATCGAACAGGCTCTCGGACGCGAAGACGGTAGAGGCGCGCCAGGCCGCGTAGCCGGCGGCGTCGGCGATACGGTTGCCGGGCGGCGGCATGGCCAGCAGGCCCGCGCCGGGCGGCAGCGTCTCGGTCGGATCGTCCTCGGCGGCTGCCACGAACGGCGCGACCGGATAGCCGCCCGTCAGCAGCTGGTACTCGGTGACCGGCCAATCGCGGCTCTCGGTCCAGCAGTCTTCGAAGCGGGTGCCGACCGCGGCGGCGGTTCGCAGGGCGGTGGCCGCTTGCGCCGTGAGCGGATCGACGAAAACCTCATCGTCGTAAAGACCCGCCAGGTCGAGCACGACCACGACCTTGGGGATGAGCGTCGGGGCGGCGGGCGCTCCGGAAAATCCACTCCCGGCCAGGACCAGATCGCGCGCGCCGTCCGGTGGGTTCGGGACCGGGATGGTTTCCCCCGGATCGCCGACGAAGGCCGCTCGGATGGGCCCGCGGGCGGCCGTGCGGAGCGCGACATTGTCCCCCAGCGTGGCCAGCGCGGTCGGGGCGACCTCCGGGTGCACGACCGGGTGGGGCAGCATCACGCCGCGCTTGAACGCCGGTCCCGCCAGGATGAGCGGCACGTAGAGCTCGTCGGCGGAGAACCCGCCGTGGCGCCCGTAGGGATACTGGGTGTGCTCGAGGAACGGGCCGGGCAGCGTGTTGGTGGCGTCGACCTGATTGAGGGTCCAGTCGTCCAGCGGAAACACGACGATGTCGGCCTGATTGGGGCCGGCCGCGCGAAAATCGTGAAAGCTGCGCGTGCCGAGCGCGCCGTCGGCGGTGAGCGTGCGGGTGGTGTCGAGGCCGGCGATGGCGCCGGATTGAATCAGCGCCAGCAGCTTGTGCGTGACATCGGCCTGCATCGCGGCGCCGGCGGCGGTCCCAGCCCCGGGGACATTGGCGTAGACGAGCGCGTCCCCGTCTTCGTTGAGCAGCGCGTAGCTCGCGGTGGTGAGCCCTAGCGGGGCCCCTTGCGCCGTCACCAGGGCCGCCATCTGGCCGTCGGCCTTGGCGCCCCCCTGCGTCCCCAGCACCACTTGGTTGTGGGTGTCGACCTTGCCGTGGTCGAGCGTGAAGAGGATGTTGGTGCTGTCGGTCAGGCCCCGGTCGTCCAGCGCCGTGAGCAGCTCGCCCAGGCCGGCGTCGTAGTTCGCGATGATCTGGGCCAGCTGTGCGCCGTCGGCTCCGTACGAGCTGGTCGGATCGTCGTCGAGGGCGAGGAAGTCCCACACGAACATGAAGGTGGGCATCGGGTGGTCGGCGGAGGTGGCACGTACATAGTCCGCCGCATCGCGGAGCGTAAACTGGGTCCGCGTCTCGCCGCTTGCGGGTGGACCGTCGTAGGTGTAGCCGTCGACCACCGCCGGGGGGTAGTCGAGGATCCCGGTCAAAAGCTGCTTGGCGTCCGACGCCTGGAGGGTCGACATGCCGAGCGGGGTGTCGACCACCGTGCCGACGATCGACAGGTGCACGTCGTCGGCCCCGGCCTCGAACGGCGGCAGCTCGCCGACGTAGGCCGAGCGGCCGCCGGCGTCGCGAACGGCGCGGTAGACGCTGTCGCCCCGGGTGAGGAGCGGATTCTTCCCGTAGACCGCGTAGTCGCCGACGGCCAGGCCCGGGAAGCTGACCGGCGAGACGAACCCCAGGCTGCGCGACAGCCAGTCGTTCGACGGGACGTTGTCGCCGTCGGGATACTGCCCGGTCAGCAGCGACATGTTGTTCTGGTTGCTGTGCGTCGGGACGACCACCCGGGTGAAGGCCAGCGTCCCGCGCGCGATGAGGCCCTTTATGTTGGGCGCGTTCGCCATCCAGAGCCCCGCCAGGCCGTGATCGTCGATGTCGATCTCGATGACGTGGCCGCGCGGCGCCGGCCGGGTCCCGTTGCAGCCGAGCGCCAGCGCGGCGAGCGAGAGCGCGGCGGCGCGCGCGGCGGGCGAGACCTTCATGCGACGCTCAAATGTAGCGCGGCCATCCGGCGCGGTGGGCCGCTTTGTAGCCGCGGTACCAGCGGCAGGCCGGATAGAGCGCGACGACGACCGCCGCGGCCCCCAGATAGGCCGCGGCGAGGCCAAGCCGGCCTTGAATGCCGAGGAGGCGCGCCGAGAGGATCAGCAGCGGGAAGTGCAGCAGGTAGAAGAACATCGGCGTCTGCCCGAGGGTGAGCACCAGGCCGTTCGGGCCAAACGTGCGCCGGTGCGCGAACGCGAAGAGCGCCGCCAGACAGAGACAGGCGATGCCGAGCTCGAGGGAGACGTACGACAGGCCGGGCGGGTATTTGCTGACGTGCAGCCATTGCACGACGCTGCTTCCGTAGCGGGGGAGCCCCAGGTTTCCGTAGCCGTTCACGCCCCGGACGACGGCGAAGATCAGGAGGGCAGCGAGGCCGCCGAGCGCCAGCTTCCCGGCCAGGCCCTCCCGCGCGGCGGGGCGGGTGAGCAGACGCCGTCCCCACCCCCACCCGAGCAGCAGGATCGCCAGCCAGGGGATAGTCGGATAGGCGATCAGCAGATGCGGCCGGGAGGCGCCCGTGAGCAAGAGCGCCAGCAGCAGCGGTGGGGCGCTACGGCCGCCGGGGGCCAGCAGGCCGGTGAGCGCCTCGCCCCCGACGATCAGCGCGAGCGCGAGCCCGATCGCGGCCCGATCGGGCAGGCGGCGCAGCGGGATCATGAAGAGGTAGCTCGACCCGATGCCGTAGAGGACCTGGAAGAGGACCTTCCCCTTGGGCATGACGAAGAACGAGATCCACAGCTCGAAGGCCACGATCATCGCGCCGCGCACCAGGATGTAGCGATCGATGGCGCCCCGGGAGGCGCCCCGGTCGCGCTGCTTGGTGACCGTGAAGGCCAGGCCGACGCCAGCCAAAAATAGGAAGGTGGGTGCGCAGAGGTGGGTGATCCAGCGGGTGAGAAACTGCGCGACGGGGAGCGGCGTGCCGGGATGATAGAGGAACGCGGCGTCGGTGAAGAGGTGCCCGGCGTTGAAGGCGTCGGAGCTGTGATCGATCGCCATCAGGATCATCACGAGACCGCGCATCCAGTCGAGCGGCACGAGGCGCGCGGTTGGAGATTCGGTCGCGCCGCCGGACGCCGGGGCTGCGGGCCCGGCGCCGGAGGCCGGGGCTGCCGTGGCGACGCTCATGGGCGCGGCGGCGCGCCGGAGGCCGCAGGCGGGCCCGACCCCGCGTCCGCCGATGGCGCGACCGGCGGGACGGGCTCCACCCAGCGCTCGGGGCGATCGGCCAGCACGAACGCCATGGTCGCCAGCGCCGCGACCCCGCGCCGCAGGTTGTTGGGGTCGATCTTGTCCAGCGTGTCGGCCACGGAGTGGTGGACGTCGAAGTAGTGATCGATGTCGACCGCCAGTCCGAGGCGCGGCACGCCGCCGCCCTTCAGCTCGTCGACGTCTTCCCCCGGAAACCCGGGGGTGACGGCGCCGGCGCCGATCGACGAGAGCAGGGTCCCGAACGCGCGGGCTTCGCCACTCCAGGCGGGCACGCCGTCGGTGACGAAGCCGAGCGGGGTGCCGATCCCGGCGTCGCATTCGAAGGCCGCCACGATGTGCTCGAGCTCGGCGCGGTGATCGGCGGCGTACTGCTTGGCGCCGCGGCGCCCCTCTTCTTCGCCGGTGAAGAGCACGGCGCGCAGCGTCCGGCGCGGGGCCAGGCCGAGGCGCCGGATGGTGGCCAGCGACTCCATCACCATCGCGCATCCGGAGCCGTCGTCCTGGGCGCCCTGACCGACGTCCCAGGAGTCGATGTGCGCCGCCAGCACGACGATCTCGTCGGGCTTGTCATGGCCGCGGATCTCGGCGACGACGTTGGCGGACGCGACCTCGGGCAGGGTCTGGGCGCCCAGCGCCAGGTGGACCTTCACCGCCTCTCCTCGGGCGGCCAGGCGCGCGATCAGATCCGCGTCCTCGACCGAGAGCGTGGCGGCTGGGATCTTGGTGGCGCCGGCGTACTTCATGAAGCCGGTGTGGGGCGCCCCCAGGCTGTGCGCGGTGAGCGAGCGGACCAGGACCGCCAGGGCACCGAGCGGCGCGGCGCGATCGGCGCCGCCCACGCGGAAGGGGAGCGCGTCGCGGTAGCCGAGGCCCGCGCTGGGGGTGGCCAGCATCGCGTGATTGAAGAGGACGATCTTCCCTTTGATGGCTCTGCCCAGCACGGCCAGCTCCTCGAAGGACGAGACGACGACGACCGCGGCGGTGATCCCGCCGGGCGGCGTCCCGACGCTGCCGCCGAGCGCCAGAACGGCCAGCTTGCGCGGAAACGGCCCGACGATGGCCGCCGACTCCTCGCCGCGGACCCAATGCGGCACGCGCGCCGGTTCGAGGTGGACGTTCTCCTGGCCCTCCTTGACGAACGTGCCCCGCGCCCAGGAGATCGCGCGATCGAGCTCCGCCGAACCGCTGACGCGCGCGCCGATCTCGTCGGTCAGGGTGGAGAGCTTCTGCCACGCGCCGTCGCCGGCCAGGCTGCCGGTGATGATCTGACCCGCCGTGTCTCGGTAGGCCGCGGCCATCGCGTCGACCGCCGTGACGGGCGTGTGGTGGCACGAAGCCGTGCCTGCGGCGCAGAAGACCAAGAGCGCGGGCGCGGCCAAGAGGGTGGGGTGTCGTTTCATTTTTGGCAGCTCGGGCAGAAGAAGGTCGCCCGTCCGGCCTGCACGATACGGACGATCGTCCCGGACTTGCAACGGGGGCAGCGGGCGCCCGCCCGACCGTAGACCAAGAATGGATTGGGCGCGGTTCGTTCTTCGACGTAGCCGATGTCGGCGTCGCCGCCGTCGGCGCCTGCGGCGGCGAACGTCTCGAGAGTGAACTGGATCGACTTCGAAATTGCGCCGGCCAGGCGCTTCACCTCGTGGGCCGAGAGCGTGCGGGCCGGACGCCGCGGATCGATCGCCGCTCGGAACAGCGACTCGCTGGCCTGGATGTTGCCGACGCCCGGCAGCAAGGACTGGTCCAGAATCGCGACCTTGATGGGCGTCTTGAGGCGCGCCAGCCGCGCGCGCAGGGCAGCCGCGTCGATCCCGTCGGTGAGCGGGTCGGGGCCGAGGGTGGCGATCTCCGGCAGCCGGTCGAATCGGGCGCCCGGAACGACCCGAAAGCGCCCGAACATCCGGCGGTCGACGTAGTGCAAGCGGGTCCCATCGTCGAGATCGAGCTCGACGCGGGCGGCGCCGGCTCCTTCGCGGCGCGGCGCAGCCATTTGCCGGTCATGCCGAGGTGCGACCACACGCCGATCATCCCGGACCGCCCGTCGAACGTGATCAGCAGGTTCTTTCCGATCCGCTCCAGCTTCTCGAAGCGCGCGCCGGCCAGCGCCTTCAACGATCCGGAGGTGCCCGGCCGGAAGATCCGTCGGGCGTGGCCATCCGGGCGCGCCGCACGAACCCGCCGCTGCGCCATCCACCGCCGCAGGTTGCGCGCGGCGACCTCCACTTCAGGAAGCTCGGGCATGGCTTCCCCTATACTCGCGCCTATTCCGTCCGCCACCCAAACCTCTTTCTCGCGCCGCGATCTCGCCATCGGCGGGCTGATCTTGGTTCTCTGCTTCTGGGCCTTCCGACACCTCCCGATGCAGCAGGGTGGGGGAGACTCCCGCTATTCGATGTTGCTGGCGGAGAATCTGCTCCGACATCGGGACTTCACGCTCGAGAGATACGATCTGCCCAGGCCCGACTACCGCCTGGAGGACGTCGGCGGGCACCGCTACTACACCTTCCCGGTGGGGACGTCTGTCCTGTCGGTTCCCTACCTGCTGGTCATGCACCTGCGCGGCGAGTCTGTCGTTCGAGCCGACGGATCCTACGACTTGCGCGCCGAGTCGCCGCTCGAGGTTCGACTGGCGGCCCTTCTGATGGCCGCCCTGGCGGCCCTCGTTTACCTGACGGCGCGCCTGCGTCTTCCGGTTTCATGGAGTCTTACGGTGACGTTCGCGTCCGTCTTCGGGACGCAGGTTCTCAGCACGCTTTCGCGGGCGATGTGGTCCGACACCTGGGGCGTCTTCTTGGTGGGGCTCTCGGCGTTCCTGCTCTTCGAGCCGGCGACCCGCGACCGGGCGCCGAACCTGCCGCTGCTGGCCACGCTGGAAGTCTGGAGCTACATCGTGCGACCGACCAACGCGCTGGTCCTGGCGGGAACCGCCGTCTATCTGGCCGTTACCCTGCGCCGCCGGTCGTGGCCATTCGCGTTGACCGCCGGCGGTTGGCTGGCCCTGTTCGTGGCCTACGCCTGGCGGCATTTTCACCGTCTCGTTCCGGGGTACTACCAGGCGGGTCGCCTCACCTTCGAGACGGGCCCGTCGGCCCTGCTGGGAAACCTGGTGAGCCCGAGCCGAGGACTCCTCATCTGCGTCCCCCTGGTCGTCGCCGCCGGTCTGCTCCTCATTCGCCACCGTCGGACGATTCGGTTTCGAGCGCTGCTGGGCTTGTGCCTCTTCGTGATGGTCGGCCATCTGGCGGTGCTCTCGGGGTTCGATCATTGGTGGGGCGGCCACTGCTTCGGCGCGCGGCTGACCGCCAGCCTGGTTCCCTGGGTCGTCCTGCTCGAGATCATCGCGGTAGACGCCCTGCGCGCGGGACGGCAGCGGGGAGCGCCGCGCGCCGGCGACGCTATTTCGCTGGCGATCGCCGGCGTTCTTTCTCTTCTGAGCATCGGCATCAATTCGGTGGGGGCTTTCTCTCGAGAGGCGTGGAACTGGAACGTCAATCCCAACATCGACGAGACGCCGGAGCGGCTCTGGAGCTGGCGGCGGCCGCAATTCCTGGCGCCCTTCGTCGAGCCGGCCGGGCCCTTTCTGCCGCTGCCCGCCGAGGGACTCCGCTTCGGCGCCGACGACAGCGCCCGCTACCTCGGCCTGGGCTGGTCGGGGGTAGAGGGCGAGTCGAGGTGGACCGACGGAGCCCATGCGACGATCCGGTTCGCGAGATCGGGGTCAGGACCCGGCGTCCTCGAGCTGGAGGCTCGGCCCTATCTCGGCGGGGGCAAGCTCGCGGGCCAGCGTCTGGCTATCTCGTTGAACGGACAGATCCTTAGGTCGTTGACCCTGGATCGGCCCGAGATCGCCAAGTACCAGATCGCGATCCCGGCAGAGACCTTGCGACCCCAGAACCGCCTTCGCCTGCAAATGCCGGACGCGGCGCGCCCCGACGTTCTCGAAAAGACCGGGGACCACCGCGATCTCGGCATCGCCGTACGTGCGCTTCGGTGGCTGGGCGGCGACGGCGCTGCTCAGTAGGCTGCCCGGATTCGGGCGGCGTAGTCGTCGCGCTCGGCGTCGGTTTCGTAGGGCTGGCGCGGCCAGAAGAATCCGCGCAGGCCGTCTTTGCGGCGGCGGGGAACGACGTGGGCGTGGAGGTGGGGAACGCTTTGAGAGACCTTGTTGTTCATCGCGACGAAGGTCCCGTCGACGGAGAGCCCGACCTCGACGGCGCGGGCCAGGCGCTGCACGGCCGAGAAGAACGGACCCACCTCCCGGGGGGGCAGATCGAGCAGCGTCGGGGTATGCGCGCTCGGCACGACCAGGACGTGCCCCTTGAAGAGCGGACGCGCGTCGAGGAACGCGACGGCTGCCTCTTCGCGGGCGACGATCACCGCCGGACGCTCGCCGCCGATGATCTCGCAGAAGACGCAGCCGGGGTGGGTCATCCGATCCGATCGTTGGGTCGATCGTCCCGCGCGACGGCGCCCCGCACGACGGCGTCGACCGCAACGTCGAGCTCCGGCGTGGCGACGAAACGGGCGGCGGCCGACTCTTTCTTGAACCAGGTGCGCTGGCGGCGGGCGTACGCGAACGTCGCGCGCACGATCTCGGCGACCGCGTCGGCCGGCGACATCGTTCCGCCCAGGACCGCGCCGAGCTGCTTGTAGCCCAGCGCCTGCAGGGGCCGGCAGCTGGGCCCGTAGCCGGCGGCGTGCAACGCCCGCACCTCGTCGAGGAAGCCGGCCGCCATCATGGCGTCGACGCGGGAGGTGATCCGCGCGCGCGATTCGGCCAGCGGGGGATCGAGCAAGAGGACCGTCGGCTGGAGATCGCGCGGCGGCGCCGCCTGCCGGCGCAAGGTGGTGATGGCGACGCCGGTCTGCTCGTACACTTCCAGCGCCCGGCTGATGCGGACGAAGTCGCGCGGCGCGATCCCGGCGGCGGCCTCCGGGTCGACCGCCGTCAGGCGCGCGCGCAACGCCTCCAGCCCCTCGCGATCGCAGAGCTCGCGGTGGCGCGCGCGGAGCGCCGGATCGGGCGGGGGGGCCTCGAAGAGGCCGGCGGTGAGCGCGCGGTAATAGAGGCCGGTGCCGCCGACCACGATCGGCAATCGACCGCGCGCCGCGATGCTCTTGATGGCGGCACGCGCCAGCGCCGCCCAGCGCGCGGCGTGAAACGGCTCGTCGGGGTGGCAGAGGTCGAGACCGTGGTGGGGGACGCGCCGGCGTTCCTCGCGGGTCGGCTTGGCGGTCCCGATGTCCATGCCAATGTAGACCTGCTGCGAGTCGCAGGTGACGATCTCGCCCTCCCGCCGCTCGGCCAGCGCCAGGCCGAGCGCGCTTTTCCCCGACGCGGTCGGGCCCAGCACGGCGACGAAGCGGATGGCGGCGCCCGCCGTGTCGCCCTCAGGCACGGCCGAACCGCCTCTCTATCTCGGCGATCGGCATCCGGAGCATCACCGGCCGCCCGTGCGGGCAGTGCGAACGGAGATCGACGTCGTCGAGCTGCGCGAGGAGCGCGAGCACGGCGGGGCGCCCCAGCACGTCGCCCGCCCGCACGACGCTGTGGCAGGCGATGGTCGCCAGCAGGTGATCGACCCGTTCGAGGTCGCCGCTTCCGAGCGGCGTCCCTTCGGCCAGCTCGGCCAGCACCTCGCGCAGGAGCGGCTTGGGGTCGGCATCCTTGAGCGGCTCGGGCATCGCGCGCAGCAACACCACACCGGGCGCGTGCGGCGCCACCTCGAAGCCGAGCGCGTCGAGCATCTCGCTCTGCGCCGCGGCGGCCGCCGCTTCGCCGACCTCGATCGGGATCGGGAAGAGCAGCCGCTGGCGCGGGATCTGGCGGCTGGCGTGGGCGGCGCGCAGCCGGGCATAGGCCACCCGCTCGTGGGCGGCGTGCTGATCGATGAGGATCAATTCGTCGGCCGCCTCGCAGACCAGATAGGTTCGGTGAATCTGCCCGATGTAGTTGAGCGCGCCGAAGAACCGCTGGGTGTCCCAGGCCAGTGGCTCGCCCGTGGGGTCACGGCCCTCGCGGTGGTCGTCCGCGTCCCGCACCCGCAGCGGCAGCGCGCTCTGGGTCGGTCGAGAAAACGCCGGCGCGCCGTCGTCCGGGTGCCCTGACCCGGGCCCGCCGACGGACCGCGCGGTGAAGTCGGGCGCCGGCCGGTAGCTGGGCGGCTGGGTGAAGGCGCGGATGGTCTGCGTGGTCCCGCCGCCGCGCAGCCAGGGTGCGCGCGCGATCGCGGCGCCGACCACGTGCCGCACGGCCGCGTAGACCTCTTGCGCGCGCGCGAAGCGGACCTCCAGCTTCTGCGGGTGGACGTTGACGTCCAGGTCGGCACCCGGCAGGTCGAGAAAGACCGCGGCCAGCGGGTAACGTCCTTTCTCCAGCAGCGGTCCATACCCGAGCGCCAAGGCGTGCAACAGCGCCCGATCTCGGATGAACCGACCGCCCACGAACAGGAAGGTCGATCGCGCGGTGGTCGAGACCTCGTCGGGGCCGGCCAGGAAAGCCCGCACCTTGTGGCCGCCCTCTTCGCCGACCGCCTCGTAGATCGGAAGAGCACACGTCTGAACTCCAGTCACTGACCAATC
>CALAOV010000302.1 GCA_937889515.1 uncultured Myxococcales bacterium
ATACCTGCTCGCCATCGCCCATTCGGGCAAACCGTTCGAACAGCCGTTGCTGGAGTCTGGCGTCATCGGGGGATCCACGGAACCGAGTCAACCCGCCGCCACCGCGCTCTGAGGTGGACGATTGAGGTCCTGACTTGACGGGCGCCGTATTTGACTGGAACGGCATGGTCAGAGATCTCGCCCAACATCTGATATCCGCCCCGAGCAAGGAACAGGTGAGCTACATCCTCGATGACGCCGACCGTGACGTCACCCGGCTGGGCTGCCCTCCCGATTTTTGGGCGAGGGTCCTCGGCGAGTACGAGGCCCTTTTGACGGGGCACCCTTGGCCCGGCACATCCAGGTCGCTCGCCAAGAAATTGGCGCCGACCGTGCGAGCGGTCATCCGACGGAAGGTGGGCCCGGAGGGTCACCGAAAAGGCTGACCGCGCCAGGTTTCGCTCTGCCGCCTTGATCTGCCCGACGAGAACGAACGTGCGCGACCGTCGAGACCAGAACCAGGGCGGCCAGCAGACATCCGAGCTCGCCCAGATCCGCTAGCTTACCGAACGAGCGCAGCGCGCCGTTGGAAGCGACCAGGAGTGAGCTGTAGCCGATGATCGTCGTGGTGGAGCAGAGAACCACCGCACTACCTGTCTCGGCCAGCGCCCGAGCATGATTTTCCGGACGCTCCTTGGTGAGTCGCGCGAAGACGTTGACGGCGTAGTCGACGCCTATGCCGAGCGTGACCGGAAGCGCCACGAAATTCAGGAAGTTCAGCTTCAATCCCATCGCGGCGCCGGCGCCGGCCATCCACAACACGCCGACAAAAAGCGCCAAGAGGACCAGCGCGATGCTCGACAGTCGACGGAACAGGAGAACCACCATGAGCACGACCCCGACGAAGGCCGCGCCGGTTGCGATCGGACCGTCGCGCGCGATGGAATTCAGCATCGCCGCGAACAGCGAGGAGCTCCCGGCGGCGTCGATGACGCTTCCGTTTGGAAGCGTCACGTTCTTGATCACCCCCGAAAGGCGAATCAAATTGTGGCCATCCCAGTTCGCCCAGACCCGCACCGGAAAAATGAGGGCGATCCTGCCAAGGGTGCCGTCCACCTCGCGAAATCGCCGCGCGATGGGCTCCGGGAGGTCGCCGATCGTCAAGCGTCGGAGGTCGGCCGGGGGGGCCCAGGCGTCCAGTTGCCTTCGTTCTTCGGCAGAGAGCAGAGCCATCGTCGGATCCGCGAGCCGCTTCCGGAGGTCGGCGATCACCGCCAGCTTCGCGTCTTGATCCTTGGGGAGGACCTCGTAGGCGGTCGACACGGCCGACAGGAAGCCTCCGGTGGGCTCGCCGGCGGCCACCCGCCGAGCACATTCGATCTGGAGCGCAGCGGGATCCGACGCGTGCGGGTCGCGGGCGTGCGTGAGGCCTTCGGCACAATCCTTGATGAGGAGCGCCGTCCGATAGGCGGCGGCATCTCCCGCCTGGGGCAGCAGGGCAATGGCGATGGGCGCCAGGTCTTGAGGGAAGATGGCGCCGACCCGGACGTAGAGATCGCCGGCCCCGTGTTTTCGGCTGCGCTGGTTGCGCAGCCTGGAAAAGTCATACTCGAAGGGGCTGCGCAGGACGGGGGCAACCGACCAGAGCGCCAGCAAAGACATTCCGGTCGCCACCAGGATGAGGAGCTTCCGCTGGCGGAAAACCCATTCGGCGGCGCGGGTCAGACGGCCGACGGAAGACGCAGATCCTGCCGGAGGGCGCGGACGAATGCGTTCCCAGAAACAGATCAGCGCGGGGCAATAGCTGTAGGTCGCCAGCCAGCAGGTGACCATCCCGACCCCGCCCACTTCACCAAACTGGCGGAACCCGCGGAAACCGGTCAGGGCCAGGCTCGCGTACGCGACGCCGGCGGCCAGCGCAGCGCCCAGCGTTGGCTGGGCCGTGTTTCTTATGGCCACGACCAGGGCCTGCTCCACGGTCATGTCGGGCCGGGCGATCCGCTCCTCCCGGTAGCGCGCCAGCAGAATGATCCCGAAATTGATGCCGTTGCCCAGGATGATCGACCCGAGAAAGGCCGTGTTCGTGTTGAGGTAACCGATCGTGAAGGCCGCGATCCCGAACGCCAGCGCCACGCCGAGGAGGGTGGGGAAGAAGATGTAGGCCAGCGAAAATACGCTGCGGTAGTACAGGACGATCACGAGGAGCACGAGGACGCTGCAGACCAGCGAGACCCATTCGATGTCCGATTTGAGGGCGTCGTGCTCCTCGATCGCGCTCGCGACGTCGCCGGTGATCTGGACGGTCAGATCGCCGAACCGAGTCGGCGAGGTGGCGTCGATGATCTTCTGAACGTCGTCGCGGATTCTGAACCCCGATTGATCCCCGGTTCCCGATGAATTGGTCCAGGTCACGATCGCGAGCAGAGTCCGATCCTTGCTCTCGTAGTATCCGTTCGGAAACCGTTCGTCGCTGGCCCGGCGGTCCAGTTGCTTCTTGAGCCGCTTGAGATCCTTGGCCGGATCATCCCGTTCTTCGCCGAGATCGGGGTCCGCGAACGGACTGAAGGCCGGGTTCTTCCGCGAGATGAGCAGTTTCCTCAGATCGTCGTCTATCCGCCGGAGATCGACGAGCTCGGCGTAAAGCGGACGGTTGTGCTCGAAGAAGGGTCGAGCGGCGTCGGGGCGATAGTCGATGGTCCGCAGATCGCCGCCCAGCAATGGCTCGAGATTCTTGGCCAGCGCGTCGGCGAACCGTTCGTTGGCCCGCGGGTCGGGACCGGAGACGGCCACGATGAGGTTGGAGGGCGCGCCGACCCGGGCCCCGATCTGGTGCAGCTGGGCCAGCTCCGGATCGTTCTGGGGAAGAAGCTCGGTGAAGTCGGAGCGCAACTGCAGCCGCTCGGCCGCGACGATCGACAGGACGAACAACACCGACGCGCCCACCGAAATGGCGAGCGCATGGCGCGACAAGAAAGGGACGTATCGTTCGACGAAGCCGATCCCCCTTGCGGGCCTCGGTGGGCTATGGGAGGTTCGAAACGTACTCATCATGATCGGGATCTCTGAGATGCGCGGCGAGTCTAGCCGGCACGCGTGCTCGAAGTAACATTCCCCGGAAGCTATGGGAAGCCTCGACCCGACCTCTGCCGAAGCGCCGGCGCGCTTCGCGTTCGCGACCACCTCCGCGGTGAGCACGGCCCGTGAGCACAGTCGGTTCGTCCTGTGTCCCGCCTGCCAGTCCGACAGCCCGTCCTATCTCTTCCATCGCTCGGGCGTGCGGTTCGTCCGGTGCACGAGCTGCGAAGCGGTCTACGTGAACCCCGCCCGCCAGCATCCTCTGAACGACCTCGACATCGAGCGCCTTCGCCCGTTCTCGAATCCCCGGGACCGCGCGCTGATTGTGGCGGACTTCGGGCGCCTGCTCGAGCACCTCGAGGCCGACTATCGAGTCATGACCGGCGCTCCGCTCGAGCGGGTGTTGTTGCTCGGTCGGCATCTGCGCGAGTTTGCCGCCCTGCCCCAGGGTCGTCGGGTTGGCCTGGCGGTCGCCGAGCCGAACGACCATGAATTCGAGCAACTCGCCACCTCCGCCGACCTCAGCTGGGCCAGGCCGCTGCTCGAACGAGCGCCGCAGCTCGTGATCCTGCACGAGCTGCTGGAAGCCTGTAGCGACCCGGGCGCCGTGGTTCGCACTCTGGTGGAGGTGTTGCCCCGGTCGACCTTCTTCGCGGTGACCTACACGAACACCGATTCGCTGCCGGCGCGCCTCATGCGCCGGTACTGGCCGTCGTTCCTCGACTACAAGGCCTCCTACCTCAGCACAGGCAACCTGACGGCGTTGATGTCCCGCTTCGAGCTGGTGCTCAAGACGCAATACCCGCTCCCCGTCACGCGAACGGCGCAGTACGTGGCGGAGATCGCCGACCGGATCGCTCCGCGGACCGGGTTGGCGAGCGTCGTTCGGGCCACCGGGTTGCGAGATGTTCCGCTGCCGATCCGCGCGGGCAACCGGGTGGCCGTGTTCGGCCGGAGCTCGGCGCTCACGGCGGGTCTGGGCGAGAAGGTATCGATCGTCCTGCCGGTGTTCAACGAGGCGAGATATGCCGCTCAGGTGATCGACGCGGTGCTGGCCAAGACGCTCAGGATCGACAAAGAGCTCATCATCGTCGAGAGCAACAGCACGGACGGCACGCGCGACATCGTGCGACGCTACGAGGGGACGCCCAACGTGCGGATCGTCTTCGAGGAGCGGCCGCGCGGGAAGGGTCACGCGGTGCGGACCGGTCTCGGGTTCGTGACCGGCAGCATCGTTCTCATCCAAGACGCGGACTTCGAATACGACATCGACGACTACGATGCGTTGCTCGAGCCGATCCTTCAGAACCGGGCGACCTTCGTGCTCGGCTCGCGCAGCCTGGGGCTCGACGACTGGAAGGTGCGCCGGTACGACGCGACCCCCATCCGGGGCGTCGCGCTGAACCTGGCGCAGGTCTTGTTCGCCAAGACCTACAACCTGCTCTACCAGCAGCGCGTGACGGACGTGAATACGATGTTCAAGGTGTTTCGCGCCCGGTGCCTGGACGGGCTCGACCTGCGGAGCAACGGATTCGAGCTGGACATCGAGCTCGCCTGCCAGCTGGCGCGGAACGGCCATTCGCCCATGGAGATCCCGGTGAACTATGTGGCGCGTGGGTTCGACCAGGGCAAGAAGATCCGGTTCTGGCGCGACGCGCTCCCTTCGTACGCGGCCTTCTTCTGGAATCGATTCGCCCCGGGCGGGTCGTGACGGACCACGACCTTCGGCGCCCGGTTGGCGGGGGCGCTCGATCGATCTCGGGCTCGACCGGCCTGGCTCTCGCGATCCTGATCGCCTGTGGCGTGATGTATCTATTGGTGGCCCGGTTCGCGCTGGACGCTTTTCCGTTTTCGGGCGACGAGTACAGCCTCTCCTTGCAGGCCGAGCTGTTTGCCCGCGGAATGCTCAAGGCGCCGGCGCCGGCGCACGCCGAGTGGCTCCGGGTGGATCACGTGGTCATCGATCACTGGGTGCGCTCGAAGTACCCACCCGGCGCCCCCGCGCTGCTGGCCCTGGGGGCCAGGGCGGGTCTCGCCTGGATCGTGACGCCGCTAGAGGGGGTCGTCGCCCTCGTGGTGGTCTGGCTGACCACGCGGCGTCTGCTGGGGCGGCGCGAAGCGCTCGTCGCCCTGGTCACGCTGGGGCTGGCGCCCTTATTCGCCTTCCAGGCCGCCTCATTTTACACGCAAACGGCGACCACGATGTTTCTCGCGATCGGATTCGCGGGGGTCGGTGCCTGGTGTCGGACCCGTCGCTCCGGGTGGATGGTGCTGGTCGGGACCGCCATCGGCTGGACGTTCCTGACCCGGCCGATCGACGCCCTGCTGTTTGGTGTTGCCCTGATCTCCCTGCGCTCGGCGCGCGCGATCCTGGTGGCGGCCGGCAGCGCGATCCCATTCGTTCTGCTGAACTGTCTCTATCAGAACGCACAATTCGGATCGCCGTTCCTCGACGGGTACCACGTCTATCAGCCGACCTTTGCCGCCCTCTACGGTTCCACGACGGCCGCCAACCCGATCTTGATCTCGTACCTGTGGAACCCCGTACAGCTCTGGAACCATTTCGACATCTATCGAGCCTTCGTGGTCGATTGGACCGTCTGGGGAACTGCCCTGGTCGCCCTGGTCGGCGCGTTCGCGATTGGGCGGGAGCACCGGGCGCGTTCCATGCGGACGTTTTCCGTCGCCCTGATTGCGACCTACGCGGCGGCGCTGCTGTTGACGATCGCCGACGTCGACGACGGGGCTCGTCCCCGCTACCTTTCGATAGCGTTGATTCCGGTCGCCTTTCTCACCGCCGGCGGGTTCGCGCCGGCGTGTGCGGCACTGGCGAATCGGTTCGGCCCACGGGTGCGAACGGCGCTGGTGGCGATCGCGGTCGTCTTCGCGCCGACTCAGCTGGCCTCGTTTCTCGTGGCGCGCGTGCCGCAGGTCTGGAAACGTGAAGGGCTCTACCGGGCGGTCGAGCGCGCCGGGTTGCGCGACGCGATCGTGGTGATACGTGCCGTGAATCCCTCCCGCTATGCTCGAAACGGGGGTCTCTTCGACCGGTCTGTCCTCTACTTGTCGGCGCCGGCAACGACCAGCGGGGAGACGGTCGCGACCGCGTACCCGGGCCGCGCGGTCTGGGAAGCTCACGAAGGCGATCCCTGGACGCTGACCCGCACGCGGTGAGGCCACTCGTCTACCCGCGAGTCTGCTCGCGAGCTCACCGGTTGCGGGCTCACCGGTCGCGCAAGACGAGCACCTGCGCCCCGGCGATCTGGCCGATGGAGACATAGTCGCGATCGAGGATGGCTTGCAGCCGCGGGTACTTGGCGGTCGGGTACTTCCCGTAAGAGCCGATGTTCCCCGGCGAAGTGTCGACGAACAGGCGCGGCCGACGATCTTGCAGGTCGTGCTCGAGCATGCTCCAGCTCTCGCCGACGACGTTGGCGGAAGAGTCGGCTGTCGGGTCGGACTGCGTTCGCGTCGCCGGAGACAGTCCGGTGAGATAGTTGGAGAATACGAATCGGCTTCCCAGGGGACGATCGGCCTCGAAATAGAGCACGGGCGCGTTGCCCCAGATGATCAGACGATCTTCGGGGCGGCAGTGCGCATCAACGAAGGCCGCCATCGCGGGGTAGTCCGGATCCGGTTGGCCCACCGCGGCCATCACGCGCCCATGGAACACGCCCTGGAGGAAGAAGAGCCCGGCCGGTACCGCCAGCGCGCTCACGACGAGCGCGCGTCGCGAGAGCCAGAGCCGTCGCGCCCCGGCTGCCGCGAGGAGGGCCAGAGGCGCGACCACCTGATAAAAATAGTGACCGAAAAATCGTCCGCCCACCATCGTCGCCAGCGCGCTCACCAGCAGCCAGCCGGCGAAAAACCGTTCCAGCCGCCCCGGGCTCGCGGGCTCGGAGCGGCGAAGCAACGTGCGGGCGGCGGCACGCACGCCCAGCACCCATAGAAAGAGGGCCGGAAGGATGGCGTAAGAGAGGCGGCCCGCCGCCCGAACGGCAACCTCGGAGAGCTTGAGACCCTCCCGGATGTAGGCAAAGTTGAAGCGAAACCAGAACCAGGCGTCCCCCAGATCGCCCGCCAGGTGCATCACACCGGCACAGGCTGCCGCCACCAAGAGCACGCCGCCGCCGAGGGCGAGCCAGCCCTGTAGGACGCGACCGGGGCGGCGCCGGTGGACCATCGCGAGATGGATGCAGTACAGCGGCAGCTGTACGCCCGCTTGGTACTTGTACAGCATGGCGACGCCGATCAGCGCGCCCGCGGCAAAAAGGGAGGACCGGCGGATCTCGGGCACCGCAGCCCGAAGATAGAGAACCACCGAGCCCGTCAGCGGAAGCATCATGAAGATCTCGCAGTTCGCCGCGAGTGAATCGAAGTCGAACAGCGTCGTCGAAAATACGGCGTAGAGCAGCGCCGCCCAGAACGCCTCGCGATCCCCGGCGCCGGCGCCTCGCAAGCCGGTGGCGCCTCGATCCTCGGCCAGGCGCCGCGCGATGCGACCCAGCAGAAGCGCGGTGGCGAAGACGACCAGGATGCTCACCAGGTGAAGCAGCCGCATGCCGCCCACCGGCCCACCCAGGGCCTGGGTGGCCGCATAGGTCAGGTAGATCAAGGGCGGCTTGTGATCGACCACGTCCCGGTAGAGGACGCGGCCGGCCAGCATTTCGCGGCCCACGACGCAGTAGGTGGCCTCGTCGTCCGAAAGACACGGCCGGACGAGCGCCACGGCCCGCAGGCCAAGACAGACGGTCAGCAAGGCAAGGACGCCACGCCACTTGGAGCGACTGTCCGTGGGCGAGCCTGGCGGGATCACGGCGGGCCGGGGGAAACGCCTTCGGCAGGTTGGCCGAGAAGGCCTCGGTAAAGCGAAATCACCTCACCGGCGACGATTGGCCAGTCGAAGCCCGCGGCGGTCCGCCGTCCGGCTTCCGCACAGCTGCCACGGAGGGCCGCGTCCGTGAGGAGCCGGCTCGTTCGTTCGGCCAGGACCGCGCAGTCCGGATCCCGCGCGACATCCACCATGAAGCCTTGAACGCTGTCCTTCATGACGTGTCTGAACCCCGGCGTGTCTGCGGCCACGATCGCGCATCCGGCCGCCATGGCCTCGATCAGGATGATGCCGAAGGTACCACCGAGGGCGGGGCAGAGGAGCACATCGCCGGACGCATAGTAGTCGATCCGCTCCGCGGCGGGCACGAAGCCGGCAAAGAGCACGTCGGCTCGCAGCTCGCCGGGAACCATCGCCTCGTATTCGCCCCGCAGGGGTCCGTCTCCCACCAGGACCAGACGAGCATCCACGCCGGCGCGCCGCACGCCGATCCAGGCCCGGATGACCCGGTCGACGCCGTTGCGTGGATCGAAACGCCCCACGTGCAGGACGTTGAGTCGCCCGTCGTCGAGCTCCGGGCGGCGTGTGCCGGACGCGAACAGCGAGACGTCGACCCCGTTCGGTACGACGTGCCACGGCGCGCGAAAGTATCGGCGAACGCCCGCGAGAGCCGTCTCCGATACGCCAATGGCGGCATCCAGCCGATCGGCATAGCGCTGGAAAAGCGGACGGAGCGCCGCATAGAGCAGACTTCGGTCGATGGCGCTGTGAAACGTGCCGACGTTGAGCGCACCCGAGTGCTGCAGAGACAGCAGGGGAAGGGTGGGCATCAAGGGAGAATGGAGGTGAAGCACGTCGAAGTGCTCCGAGCGCAAGAGCTCTGACATGCGTCTCGACAGATGAGGCCCCGAGGACGCCCGGGCGATGGAGCCGCCGGCCAGCAAAGGGATCGATCGTCCGAGCCGGATGACCCCGTTGTCCCGATCGTGCTGTCTGTCCGCGCTGGGAGACCGCCGCGCGTCGCGGACAGAGGCCAGATCGTCCCGTACCTCCGGGGTTATGATCCGAACGTCGTGGCCCAGGCGGCGCGCCGCACACGCGAAGTGGTGCACGTGTTCCTGGATGCCCCCCAGGGTCGGGTAGTAGTACTCGCTGACGATACCGATCTTCATCGAGGGTCGACTCACGTTCAATCCGCCTTGCAATCCGTGTTCCCGGCCTCGACTCAGGGAACGGGCCCGTTCGGGCGCGGGCGGACCTAGGCGCCGACGACCAGGATGAACTGCCAGTTCTTGGCCTCGATGCCGTAGCCCGCATCGAACCCGACCAGCGGCACCGCGACCGAGCGAAGAAAGAAGCGGAGGCCGGCCCCGACGTCGTTGTGAATGCTTTGGCCGAAGGAGAAACCTTGTGGCTGCGTCGTCGGGAAGGTCCGCTGGTCGGCCGTATCCCGCTGGGTGTACGAGTAACCGCCCGGGTCGGTCAGCACCGCGCCCGTCGTGGGCAAGCTGCGGAACCAGATGGCCTGCATGTCGTAGAACCCCAGCCCGCGAAAATCGAGCGAGCCGATCGAGAACAACGGAAAATGGTACTCGGCCTTGCCCCAGACCTGGGTATCGCCTCGAAACTGTTGCGCCAGATATCCGCGGAGGTTCGAACCGCCGGCCGTATTTTCCGACCAGAAAGGAAGGTTGTCCCCGATAGTCGTGCCCACGCCATAGATGAAATTGTGGGAGCGGAAGAACTTGATTCCCTGTTCCCACCCGACGCCGGCGCGCCAGTAGGTAAAGTCGCTGCCGAACTGTCGGCCCGCATAGTCGAGCGACGCCCCCAGCGAGCCGCCGGTCATCACGGCGAACTCGCGCGCGCGGAAGTCGAACATCAGCGAAGCGCGACCCACACCGATCGTTCCGGGGGCGGTCGCCTGTGTCAGCTGGACGCTGGGCGGGTCCATGTTTGGATCGTCGGAACCCTTGTCGAAGTACCCGAACTTCTCCAGATGCCACGCGATCTGGGTCTTGACCCTGCGAAACCAGGCGATCCCGAGGACCGGCTCGAACCCGTAGGAAAGGAGTCGCGTTTCGCGGAGCTCGAAGGGATTCGCCAGCGTGACCGCGTCGCCATTCGGCGCCATGCCGTAACTTTGATACTCCGGGATCACCTGTCTCTGCACGAGGCCCTGAAGCTGCCAGTAGATCCAGGACCCGAACAACGACGGGTCGCGGTACGCGATCACGGCACCCGAGTCGATGGTTGCCAGGCGAGCGCCGATGAGGAGCTGCTTGCCGCGGCCGAAAAGATTTCCGTGAACGAAGATGAGTCCGAGCGCCTTGTTGTTCGAGGACCACGAGCCCGTGGGCACCGGGGCCCAGGGGAACTTGTCCGTGACGGAAATGTTGATTCGAACGCCGGAGCCGTGTGGTTCCCACCAGACGTTGACGTCCGCAAATAGTCCGACGGTATTGAGCCTTTCGCGCACCACGTCCAAGGTGTCTTCGGCCAGCGTGTCGCCGATCGAAACGCCGGCGATGGATCGAACCGTCGATTCTTCCGTGCGTTGGTTGTCGAGCACCCGGACATCGGTGATCTGCTCACCGACCGCGAATGCCGGCCGCGGCGCCAGCATCGACGTCAGCGCCGCGAGGACAGCCAGGGAGGCGCCCCGCCCGACCAAGCGACAAGTCGACATCCACTAAGGATATCGACTTGATAGTGGACCGTAAACAGAGATTCGTTTCGAGAGATCCGCCTGATTTGGCGACCGACACGGTACTCTGGGTGGGAGTGTGTGTGCCCGCGACGCTGGCCGAAGTCGGGAAGTCGGGAAAGTCGGGAAGTCGGGATGGCGGGATGGCGGGAAGTCGGGAAGTCGGGAAGTCGGGATGGCGGGATGGCGGGAAGTCGGGATGGCGGGATGGCGGGAAGTCGGGTTGCAAGGGAGGGTCGGCGGAAGGAGGTTGGTGGTGGAAGAAGTGTCGAGGTTCTGACAGCTGCTGACGAAGCTGACGCGCGTGAGGGCCGCGCGGTATCCTGCATCGCAGATACCTGGCCTGGCCGTCGGATTGCATCGACCCAGCGATGCGATGGTCGCCTACAAGTTGCGCTCACGTTTCATTCTGATGAACGCGCTCGCGTACACCAAGATCCTGGGGGTGGTGATCGCGGAGCGATTGTGGCGCGCGCCATCCCGTGACAATGGTCGGGCCCGGAGATGATCCGACACCCGATATCGCCGAGCGGCGCGGGCGATCTCGCCGCCCTGCTGGGGTTCATCGCCTTCCTGGTGCTGCCTCTCTTGATCTACCTGGCCCTTGTCGCTCGGGGCAAGCTCAGGCTGGCCCCGCCGAAACCGAAGGGCGCTGGACGTCGGCTTTTTGGGCCGCTGTTTGTCGGCTACACCTACTGGCTCATGCGCCCGCTCTTTCGCCTCGCCCTTTGGAGCGGGATCACCCCAAACCAGGTGACGGTTGCCACGCTCGGCGTCGCTGCGGCCACCGCGATAGCCGTCGGATCGGGCCACTTCGCGCTGGCGGCCTTCCTACTCATCGGAGGTGGCAGTCTGGACATCCTCGACGGTCAACTGGCGCGCCTCCGGAATATGGCCACCTTGCAAGGGGCGTTTCTGGACTCTACCGTCGACAGAATCTGCGACGGGCTCGTCTTCGGTGGCTGCGTTTTCTACTACGCCGGAACGCCGATGATCTTCGTATCCTTGGCCGTGTTGATCATGTCGTTCACCGTTAGCTATGCCCGCGGTCGCGCGGAAGCGCTGGGCGTCTCCGGTGCCGAAGGTCTGATGCAGCGCGCAGACCGCCTCACGGTTCTCACGATCGCCTTGGCGGTTTCGCCGTACTTCGCGCACCGCGCAGAAGGCCGGATCGCCCATCCGTTCTACGCGATAACGGCGGTCAGCTTGTGCCTGCTGGCCGTGCTGAGTACCGTGACCGCCGTTTCCCGGATCTTGTGGACGCTGAAACAGTTGAAGTTGAAGTCGAACCCAGAGGTGGCCGTGCGGCGCGATCGAGACGTCCAACCGAGCTTGCTCCTGCCGCACGAGTCCAAGCCGGCGCTTGGGCTGAACAGATGATGCCCGCACTCCGTCGCGCCGGCCTCGTCGCGCTGCGGCTGGCGGTCGTCGGTGCCGCCTTTTTATTCTTGTTGAAGGGGGTGGCCTGGACGGAAGTCACAGGAACCCTCCGCTCGACGAACGTGCTCCTCCTGCTCGGCGTCGTGGCGATCAACGGTTGTATGATGGTTGTCAAAGCCAGTCGCCTGCGACTACTTCTGGAGCGGGGTCCGTCGTTCAAGTCCTGTTTTCTGGCGAAGCTGACCACGTCCGCCATCAACAACGTCGTGCCATTTCGGGGCGGCGACGTGGCTCGCGTCTGGATGCTGGAGCGCCACGCGAGGATCACGAAAGCGGCGGCGGCGGCGGTCGCCGTGGTCGAGGCCATCTTCGAGTTGATTTCGCTGGCCATCGTGGCTCTGGTGGGGGCCCTGGCGCTCCACCAGCAACGGTGGGCGGTCGGGACGGCGTCGATCATCTTGAGCGCAGCCGTCGTCGGGGTGTGGTCCGTCAAACGCATGAACCGGAATCGGACGGTCACCATCGGCGATGCGCGTCCGACGACGGGCTTGCTCGGAGCCATCCGTCGATTTTCGGAGCGGGTGGAACCGGGGGTCCGCGCGCTGCGCAAGCCCCAAACGGTGGCGGTCGGGATGGCGCTGTCGATCGGTGACTGGGTATTGGAGATGGCCATGGTGATGTTGTGCGCGCGTGCCATCCATCTGTCGATCGGTCCGGCGCTCGCGGCGGTTACCCTCTTGGGGATCAACCTCGCTATCGCTCTCCCCTCTATGCCGGCGAGCGCGGGCGCCTTCGAGAGCGGCGCCACCTTGGTGTTGGTGCTATCCGGGATCCCCAAGGGGCCGGCCGTGGCTTTTGCGCTGCTCTATCATGTCGTCCAGGTCATTCCCGTCACCCTCGCGGGCTTGGCGGTGGCCTCCCGGGCCGGCGTCACGCTCGATAGACTTGCCGCGCCTCAATCGGCGGAGTGATACTTCGGCCCGTTCGGGACGGCCGCGGAGCATGGTCACGGCGCTCCGGAGGCGCAGATGTGACAGGGGTTCCGCGAGCTTGATACCGGCTCCGACCGCATCGTTCGCCCGTCTGCGTCCGCGCAGATGAGATCGTCGGCACAGGCATAGGCGGCCAGCTCTCCGCAGGCCGAGAGCTTCAAGCAACCGTTGAGCCTCATGAACGCGCATCCGGAGAGGCCGGTCGCGAGGGCGAAGAGCAAGAACGCTCGCCAGACGGTTCCCAGGTACCTCTCCAGGCACCTCTCGTAGAAGGACGGTCTCGACAAGTTGAAAGCCCCCAAGTGAAGTACCACCGGACCTTCGGAATCAGGCACGCGACCGCGTAAAGTTGCGAACCCGACAGACGGGAGAGCGGGGACGGCGGCCGGAATCCGCGCGGCGGCAACGGCGGCGGCTAGCCGAACGAGCACCGCTTTCTGCCATCAAGACGTCGCGGGTTCGATACGATCGATCGCGTTCGTCTGCTCGAAGCACGGGCAGTCGCCGGTCGACCGGGCGAAGCTCGCGATGGAACCGGGTGGTAACGGCAACGCGACGGTCACCGATCCTCTCGGCTTCATCGATGCGGCCGATCCGAGCGTCGGAACTGTGTTTGCTCCATTCGTCAACCCGAACGATGGAAGCTCGCCCGCCGTTTCCGGATTTCTGATGGCCGACGACGTGGGATTGCTCTGGCTCCAGAACCAGTCGAAAACGAACATCGCCAGTGTGATCGGTCGGCTGACCGATCCCGCCAACGCGGCCGCGATGTTCGCCGACGTATTGCCGCCCGGCACCATCTTCGACGCCAACGTGAACTTCGGGCCGGAGCTGAGTGCGATCTACGGGGACCCGACCTACGGGGATCCGATCGCCGCAGCGCGCGCGCCCAACGTCGTGATCCAGCCGAACTGGGGCGTCATCTACTCGGGAAGCAGCAAGAAGATCGCCGAGCATGGCGGCGGCACTCTGGATGACACCGGCGTCGCCTTGCTCGTCTCCCATCCGGGGCTTCACCAGCAGACGGTCGAGAGCCATGTCTGGACCAAGCAGGTCGCGCCGACGATCTTGCGCGCCCTCGACCTCGACCCGGACGCGCTGCAGGCCGTCGTGAAGGAACACACCCAGGCATTACCCGGCCTGACGTTCTAAATTTGGACACCGCATGAGTACCGCCAGCTCGAGCGAATCAGGCACATCTGCGTCCGACATCGGCCGACTGGCGGCGGCCCGATGGTCGGTCGATTTCGTGATCGATGTGGCCGGGTTGGGACATGCAGGAGACCCCCAAAAACCCGTGGAGATCCCCATGTCGACCTGTTTTGGCCCCCGACTTCGAGATACGGTCCTATTTCTCGGTTTGATCCTGATCCTCCCTCTCGGTGCCGGCTGCGCAGCAAGTGGCAGCGGGGGCTCCGGGGGCGCCAGTGGAGAAAGCGGCGGATCTGGAGCATCGACGGGTTCCGCGGGCGCGACCGGGAAGGCTGGGACATCGGGTACTGCCGGCACCTCGGGAACAGCCGGCACATCGGGCACGGCCGGCACCACCGGTAGCGCTGGGACATCGGGAACGGCGGGGACGACTGGCACGGCGGGCACCACCGGCACGGCGGGCACCACCGGGAAAGCCGGGACGTCGGGAACGGCGGGGAGCACCGGAGCTGCCGGCACCAGCGGAGCGGCCGGCACCACGGGCACGGGCGGGAGCACCAGCACCGCCTGCGGCGCGGGGGACACCAACCTGCCGGCGGAGCCGACCATCCCACCGGCCTGTACGACGCTTATGGCCAACTTTGCCGCGACCACGGGGCTACCGAGCGAGTCGAGCCTCGACACTTCGCGGATCCAGACGGCGCTCACCGGCTGCGGCGCGGGCAAGGCGGTCAAGCTGACCACCAACGGTGCCAACAACGCCTTCATCACCGGTCCGATCAAGGTGCCCACGGGGGTCACTTTGTGGGTCGACACCGGAACCACCCTCTACGGAACCCGGGATCCCAACGTCTACGGCTCGGCCAGCGCGCTCATCTCGGTGACCGGCGCCAACTCGGGAATCGTCGGTGGCGGAAACATCGACGGACAGGGCGGCGAGGTGCAGATCGGCGGCACGCAGTCCTGGTGGGACATCAACGGCGGGGGCGGGTCGAGCCCGGCGCTGATTTCGGTCAGCGGCGCCACCAACTTCACCCTCTACCAGATCACCTTGCACAATTCGCCGATGTTCCACGTCAAGCTGAACGCCAACGGGTTCGTCGTGTGGGGCATCGAGATCAAGACGCCCTCCAAGTCGACCAACGCCGCCGGGACGGCGCTGAACTATTCCAACGCCCACAACACCGACGGCGTCGACCCTGGAGAGTCGGCCAGCAACGGCTACGTCGTCTGCAGCAAGATCACGACCGGGGACGATCACATCGCCATCAAGGGCTCGGGGTCGGGCGGCGTGACCAAGCTGGTGATCGCGCACAACCACTTCGGGGCCGGCCACGGCATGTCGATCGGCAGCGAGTTCGTCGACGGGGTGTCCAACATCAACGTCTACGATCTGTCGATCGACGGGATGGGGATGGGGACCTCGGGCGGCAGCTCGAACGGCATCCGGATCAAGTCCGATTCGAGCCGCGGCGGCGTGGTGAACAACGTGACCTACACCGACGTCTGCGTGCGGAACCTGTCGAACCCGATCTTCCTGACGCCGAAGTACTCGACCATGACCGGCCCAGACATTCCGCAGTTCACCAACATCCAGATTCAAAACTTCCACGGGATCGCGGGCGGGTCGAATACGCCCAAGGTGACCCTCGACGGCTACGATGCAACGCACCTGAACAGCGTCACGCTCGACAACGTCGTCGTCGACGGGATCACCTCCGCGAACGTCGAGGCGGCGTACACCAAAGTGACGCTCGGTCCAGGTAACGTGAACTTCACGCCCGCTGGAACCGGCGTGACCGTCACCAACAACATCTCGGGTTCGAGCACGCCCAACGCGTGCACGAACAAGTGGGTCACCTTCTAGTCGCGCACCTCCGGGCCCGCGTAGCTCCCTTGGCCAAAACGAGACATTGAGCGGCGCCGAGACCGTTGACCTCGGCGCCGCTCAGCGCCCCTCGAGAGCTCTCAGGGGCAATACGAGGCGCAGGACGGGCAAACCGGTTTCGCGCAGGCACAGATCGCCTGATACATGGCGTTCTGGCTGGAGACGCAGGTCTGATAGTCGTTCATGACGCACATCTCACAGGCGCTCGAGCCGGCGCAGGCTTCGACCTGGGTCAAACACATCGTCCCCGCGCAGGTCTGACAGGCGGTCGAAATTCCGCTGATCACCACGCCACCCGCGCCTCCCTTTCCAGCCGAGCCTCCGACGCCACCGGCAGCTCTGGATCCAGCGGAACCGCCAGAGCTTCCGCCAGCGGCGCCGGTCTTCCCCGCGGCGCCGCCGCTGCCCCCCGTGCCGCCGTCATTCGTGCCGCTCGTGCTGCCGCACCCCGCTCCGAGCGCGCAGATCAGGATCCCGGCCAGAAGCAGACTGACGTTTCGAAGCGGGCGCCTTTGCGGCAGAACGACAGGGCGTAAGTTCATTTCTCTCTCCAGGTGGGCTCGCCCGAAAATGGGTGACAATCGGTGTCGCGTGCTCTCGGGCTTAGCACCGCGCCGGCACAATGCCGCTACCGTTGCGTACCCTGGGTTCGCTGGAATCAGGCAGGGGGCAGCCTGGGAATTTCGTACAGCTCAGGGCGAATCGCCCGAGGGTGGCGACGGGGAATCGGCCGTGACCGGGGCGGAATCCGGTCGTTGAACCGACGCAATTTTGACCGTCGCCGTGGTCCAATGGTCGACGCCGGACACCTGATCGATGATTCGCTCCAGCGCAGTGATCGCTGGGGGCGCGGACCCGCAACCGCTGTCATGAACAACGCGTCTGTGACTGGAACCAGGGCGATAGTCGAGGGTGACGATTTGGTAGGGTCCGGCCGCGGGACAGGTGCAACACGACTCCGGCGTGTCTAGAAAGCTCATCTTATCGAGAGCGGAGATCAGGTCGCTTATCCCCTGAGCTGAGATCGTGGCCTGCCGCTGCCCCACGACGTGGACGTTTGCCCGTCCGTCGTAGACGACGGTGCCGTCCATGAATATCGCGACGCGAGGGCAAGTAGGCCCAAATAGTGACGGCACGTAACCGTTTGGGATCGCTCACCCGCGGCGATGGACACCGGCTCGGCTACGCCGGCGACGAAGCGCCGCTGCGATGAGCGAAGCGATCCCGATCACCACACCATTCGAAGGCGCGCCGCCGAGATCGCACGAGCATCCACCCGCGCTCCCCCCGGTCTCCGTTCCGGCGTCGCCGCCGGTTCCCGTGCCGGTGCCTCCGATCCTCCCCTCC
>CALAOV010000303.1 GCA_937889515.1 uncultured Myxococcales bacterium
GCCGCGGTGGCGGCGGCGGTGCCGGACATGGCGGCAGCGGCGGCGGTGGCGGCGGCGCCGGACGAGAGGCGGGGGACGGTTCGGTCGGCGACGGGGGGTGCATCGCCAACCTCTGTGCGGTGGGCGATCACCGCTGCGGAACCAACGGCCTCGACACCTGCGTGGCGGTCGGCAATTGCACGACCTGGAGCTCGGACGTCGCCTGCACGGGCCGCAAGACCTGCCAGGGCAGCGCGCCCAGCGCCGCCTGCCAGTGCCCCGCGGCGCCGACCGGTTGCACGGGCGCCGGCAACACCTGCGTCGGCGGCTCGCTGGTGACCTGCGCGGTCGACGGCGGCAGCTGCATCTATTCGTCGACCAGCACCACCTGCCCGACCACCGAGCCCTGCGGCGGCACGTTCCCCAGCGCCGTCTGCACCTGCCCAGGTAAGCCGTCGGCCTGCACCACCGGTCAGCCGGGGACGTTCTGCGATTCGACCGGCAAGGCGATCGTGACCTGCTCGCTCGACGGCAACAAGTGCCTGGTCGCGACGCAGCCGGTGGCCTGCGTGCAGCCCTGCACCGGGGCGGCGGGCTCGGTGACCTGCGGCACGTGTCCCACGCCGCCCACCGAGTGTTCCAGCGCCGGCACGCTATGCGACATCTCGGGCAAGCTCGAGACCTGCGGGTCCGACCCCAACACCGGTTGCCTGAGCAAGACCGACGACCAGCCCTGCGGCGCTCCCCAGACCTGCCAGGGATCCCTGCCGAGCGCGGCCTGCGTCTGTCCAGCCGCGCCCACCATCTGCGCGGGTCAGACGGGGACGGTCTGTGCCAGCGCCGGGTCGACCATGGTCGTCACCTGCGCGAAGGTGAACGGTTGCCTCACCGCGACCCCCCTCAAGACCTGCCCCTCGCCGCAGACCTGCACCGGCTCGTTGCCGTCGGCCGGCTGCAGCTGTCCTTCCGTGGCCGCCTGTCAGTCGGGCACCTCCGGAAGCTACTGCAGCGGCGGCGAGCTCGTGACCTGCACCCAGGACGGCAACGGGTGCTTCTCGGCGGCGACCGCGTCCTGCCCGACGGGCATGGTCTGCTCCGGCAGCTTCCCGAGCGGAACCTGCGTCTGTCCCAGCGTCCCGAATTGTCCGACGGCCGGGACCTCCTGCAGCAGCGGCTCCGCCCTGGTGACCTGTACCAGCGCGATGGGCTGCCTGCACGAGGCGGACACCAACTGCGCCGCAACGGGTCTGGTCTGTTCGGTGAGCGGCGGGGTGGCCGGTTGTAACTGCCCGCCGCCGACCAACGGATGTGGGAGCGCGACGGGCAAGAGCTGCATCGCCGATGCGACGCTGCTCACCTGCTCGAGCGTGCAAGGTTGCATCCAGGGCGCCACCACCACCTGCTCGGCCGGCCAGTACTGCTGGAACACGACCACCGCCTGCGCGCCGCCGACATCGGTGGGCTACTACGCCGATCTCGGCGCCGCCAGCAACAAGACGGCCGGCGTCCTGGTCGGGGAGTCGGTGACGGTCGCCGCGTCGTTCACCGTGCGCTCGCTGGGCCTGGTGGCGGGCCCGGCCGGCGGCTCGCTGGTCAGCATTGGGCTTTACACCGACGTCGGCAATGCGCCGTCACAACTGCTGGCCTCGGCGCAGAACAAGGCGGTGCTGCCCGGCCGCAACGAATATGCGGTCACCCCGCTTCAGCTCGGCATGGGGAATTATTGGATCATGGCGGTCTATGACACCGTGACGCCGCTCGAGGCGGCGATGGCCGGCGGCACGACGGTGACGCGGCAGTCGCTCACGACGGGCTGGGGAAGTCCTCTCCCGACGACGCTCACCGGCACCACGCCCCAATCGGGCGCCGCGACGAACTACTACATCCTCATCACACAATAGGCAGGTCAAGCAGCTCCACCGCGGTCATTAACTTGCGGTGGTTTCTTCGCCGGCAATAATGCGGCCCTTTCAATCACCAGGAGGGAGTTGGGATGACAAGCGTGCGGACAAGCGTGCGGACAAGCGGGGGGAATCGAAAGGCTCGAATCGTTGCCTCGGCCATTGGGGCCTTCAGCTGTTTGTTCGGATTGCGGGCGGTGCAGGCCGCTTCGATCTGTCTGCCGCCGGGCGGGGGTGGCGTGCCGGGGCAACCCGGACTGCCCGACTGGTGGACCGGCGCGGCGCCCTTCGACGATCCCCGCTGGGTCGGATCCTACGGATTCAGCCACGGCACGGTGAACTTCAACGCGCTGGTCGAGACCGAGGGGACGCAGAAGTTCCTGCTGCTGCGCTGGCACGTCAAACCCGATCCCAACGCGGCGGGTCCCGGTGATCAGGTGTGGGTCGGGTTCTTCAACCCGACCGGGACCGGCAACGGAACCATCCTTCAATTTACCCGCGACGCGCTCACCAACACCACGGCGGGCACGGTGGGGCCGGGCGTGATGACGGCGACCGCCTACACGCGGGCCGGCACCAGCGGGACCTGGGGACTCGGCACGGTCCCCACGGACATCGGCGCCAAGGCGCGCCTCGACGCGTTCTGCGACACCACCATGGATCCGGTCGTCTGCGACGAGTGGGTCATCCGGCTGCGCGTCCCGATGACCGCCGCGGCCGGCGGGATCGATCTCGGCGACACCTTCGACATGTGGTACGAGACCGACGTCCAGCACGACGCCACCACCGACCGCGCCAAGTGGCCGGTGGGCGCGATCGACGTCGATCCGACCACCGATCCGCTCACCTTCCCCGAGCCGCTCGGCAGCGTGGCGCCGGCGTCGGCGGCCTGGTTCAACGTGAGCACCGTGGGCGGCACCTGCGCCGCCGGGATCGACATCGTCTACTCGGACATCTCGGTCACCAACGCGATCGGGTCCGGGACGGCGATCGACGTCAACAGCCCCAACAACTTCGACGTCAAGCCGACCAACAACACGACCACGCCCTTCAATCCCAACGCGATCAAGGCCAACCTCCGCATCGCGGACTGGGGCTCGGCGGTCGGCGACTCGCCGCTGTGGGTCACGGTGCCCGATCCGAGCTGCGCGGCGGCCACCGGAAGCGGCGCGGCCGGTTCGATCACGGGCGGCACCCAGTTCGATCTTAAGTGCAGCTGGACGATGACCGCGGGACAGAAGTGCGACTACCGTCCCGACCTCTTCCCGGGGTGCGTGCCCGACGCGCTGGGGCCGCGCGATTCGCACCAGTGCATCCTGGCGGAGCTGTCTTCGAACGGGTCGCCGGTCCAGTTCTCGACCTCGAGCATCTGGAACAACTTCGACTTCGACCACTCGTCGAAATTGGAGCGAACAGCGCGCATCGACATCGGCACGCTCAGCCCGCGCGACGTCTACGTCTACATCAAGACCTCCAATCTCCCCGCCAAGGTCGAGGAGACGCCGCCGCCCAACCCCCAGCCGGCGCCCGGGCGTGATCTGTCGGCGGTCGCCAAGCAGCGCATGGGCGCGCTGGCCTCGCTGACACCGGGTCGGGTCACCGAAAAGGACGCGGCGGTGCTGAGTGGCCTGGTGGCCTCGGGGCGCCTCGGTTACGAGGATGTGGAGAAGGTGATGCCGACCTATACGGCCTACGTCTGGCACGACAGCGGAACGACCGTGAAGACCAAGAACGGGACGGCCAAGCTGCTGGTGCCGCAGCCATCGTTCACGCTGTTCGTGTCGCACGACGGTCCGCTCACTGGCTGGAAGCACGCCTTGTCCGGTCTCGGCGGCGCGGTCGTGACGCAGGTCGGTCCCAACTTCTACCGGCTCTCGGTCGGCCCCACGGGGTCGGTGCAGGTCTTGACCTCGATCGAGGCGCTGGAGCACGCCGCCCGGCCGGCGCTCTGGATGATCCTGCTCGGGATACTGCTGCTCTTGATCCTGATCTGGATCATCATCCGGGTGATTCGCGGGTGATTCGCGGGTGATCGGCGGGTGACCGGCAGGTGATCGGCTTCCGATCCGCCGACACCCGCCGGGGCGCCCGGACGCGCGTGCTAGAGTCTGGGCGTGCTGTCTCCCGGGCAGCTTCGCTCGAACCTACTCGTCAAGCTCGGCGAGCTGACCGACCAGACCCACGCGTTGCCGCTGGTGCTGTTCGCGCCGACGGCCCGCTGCAACTCGCGCTGCATCTCCTGCGACTGGTGGCGGGCCGACGGCGCGGGCGATCTGACGCTCCCGGAGATCCGCGCGCTGGCCGCCGAGCTGCCGCGCTTCGGGACCAAGGTGGTGGTCCTGACCGGTGGCGAGCCTCTCCTGCGCGCCGACGTGATGGAGGTGGCGGATGCCTTCCTCAAGGCGGGGATGACGCTCCACCTGCTGACGAGCGGCCTGGCGCTGGAGCGTCACGCGCCGGCAATCGCCGAACGGTTCGTCGACGTGACCGTTTCGCTCGACGGCCACACGGCGGAGCTCTACCGGGCGATCCGCGGCGTCGACGCGCTCGAGGTCGTCGCGGCCGGGGTGGCCAAGCTGCGCCGTCTCGCGCCTTCGATCCCGCTGCGGGCGCGCAGCACCATCCACCGCCACAACTTTCGCTATCTCTCCGAGCTCTGTGCCAAGTCCTTCGAGATGGGGTTCGATCAGATCTCGTTCCTCACCGCCGACGTCACCTCGGATGCCTTCAACCACCGCAGTCTGCCGCGCGCCGAAGTCCCCGAGAGCTCGGACCTCTTGCTGCGGGACGAAGACCTGGACGAATTTGAGCGCGTGGTCGAGTCGACGATCCGTTCCCGCACCGCCGAGCTTGCCGCGCGGCGAATCGTACCGGGGCCGGCCGGCCTCCGGCGACTGGTGGCCTACTACCGCGCGCACCTGGGCAAGGGACCGTTCCCCAGCGTCGATTGCAACGCGCCCTGGACCAGCGTGGTCATCGAGGCCGATGGCAGCGTCCGGCCCTGCTTCTTTCATCCTTCCGTCGGAAATCTCCGCCAGCGCCCGCTGGCCACGCTTCTGACCGAAGCGATGCCGGCGTTCCGCCGCACGCTGGAGGTGGCGACCAACCCGACCTGCCAACGCTGCGTCTGCACGCTGCGGGTCGGAATGCGCTCCAAGCTGTGGTGACGGGGCGGGGCGGGTTCGCGCCCGAAGCCGCGCCCGTGCCGGACGCCGGGTTCAGATGGGGGCTGCCGCTCCTGTTGGCCGCCGGAAGCTTTGCCCTGTCGGCCATTCTCATTCACCGGCATCCGCCGATGTATTGGTCCGATCCGTACGGAAGGGTCATCGGCCGAGACCACATCCTGGTGGATCGCTGGCTGCCGCTGCTGCAAATCGTGGTTTTTCTGGTCGGCAGAGTGACCAAGAGCATCGCCGTGTTGCGGCTGGTGCTGGCTGGACTGTCCGCGGCTACGGTCGTGGCCTCCGCGGCGCTCGGCACACGTCTCTTCACCCATTCCGTCGGGCTGCTCTTCGCGGCCCTCCTGGCGACCAATGCCCTCTTCGTCGCGCTGGCCACCGTGCCTTACCAGGAGGTCCTCTTCCTAGGTCTGATCTTCGCCGGGCTGTTTTTCCATAAACAGCCCGGCGACCGGCGCCAGCGCTGGCTCGCGCTGGTGGCGATCAATCTCGCCTGTCTCACCCGGTACGAAGGTTGGATTCTCGTCTCAGCCTTGGTCGCCGTCGAGCTGGTCGAGACCACCATCCAAAGCGGTATCGGGCGCGGGATGCGGTCGGCAGCGGGGCTGGCCGGCCGGTACGGTGCGGCTGCGCTTGGCTGGCTGCTGTTCGCGCTGGTGCTTTCTCCCAGAACGACGCTCCTGCATCGGCCGGCGCCGGCAGAGCGGATCACCACCTTCGTGCACCAGATTCGCTGGCAAACGGGAAACGCGTGGCTCTTCCCTCTGGCGGGCCTGGGTCTCGCGTTGTCTCTGATTGGCGCGGGCCGCCGACGATCCCACCTGGTCATCCTGATCTTCTTGATTGGCGATCTCGGGCTGACATTTTTGGCGAATCCTTACTCGCCCGGAAATCTGCGGGCGACCTTCCTGCCGGTCGTCTTCGTGCTCTTCTATGCCGCGGTCGGATTGCAGCTCGGACTGGATCGGGCGCTCGTGCGTCCACTTTTCGGGGGCCAACCCAAGGCTGGGCTCGCCGTCACGGTGGTCGCCGTGGCCGCCATCGCGATATTCTTCGTTCCCGGCGCCACGCACTTCGTCGCCGAGTCTTCGAGTGAGCTCGAGTTTCGCGTCCCCTTTGAAGTCGCCCGCTATCTGGAAACCACGCCCGTCGAGTTGCGAAAGCAGCTGCGCGTCACGACCCTCGGAGACGACTATGTGGGAAGGATGGTCCTTGCGGCCTACTCGAGGATCCCCTTCGATCGAATCAACCCCCTGGTGGGCGATCTGCCAGCCGACGCGACCCACGTCGTCGACCTTCAGCGCCCGGGCGCGACGCTGTCCAGCGCGGCGCAGGATGTGAAAAACCGCCTCGGCGACGGCCGTATTCCGGCACAGGCCGTTCGCTTGGAATCGGCGGTCGTCTGGACTCTCCAGCCCGGATCGAAGCTATGGTGAAGGGGCGGATTGAAGCGCTGGCCTGTGGCGCGATCCTGGCCGGGTACCTCGGGCTGGTGGTCGTGCCCGCGTCGCGAAATCCGAACACCAACGGGTTCGCGGCGTACTACACGGCGTCTCGGACGCTCCTCGAGTCTCCCGGCGATCTGGCGCGGGTCGAGGACGAGCGCTGGTTCCAAGCACGCATCGACCAGCTGGGCTTCAACCATGTGCTGGATATTTTTTCGGGCCAACCACCGACGGCGAGCCTGACGCTGGGCCCGCTCGCCTGGCTGGCCCCTTCGCGCGCTCGGATGATCTGGGTCTGGCTCAGCGTGCTCGGTTGGTGGGGGGGACTGGCGGTGCTCGCCGGCGCGCTGGGTCTGACGAGCGCACCCGCACGTACTTCTCCCGTCGTGCTGTTGGGCGCGCTTTCCTGCGCTTTCGTGCCGATCGCGGAAAACCTGCACCAGGGCCAACTCTATCTCCTGATGTTCTTGCTGCTCTGCGTTCACTTCGCGCTCATGATCGAAGGCGGGAAGGCGGCCCGTCTGAAGGCCGGTGTGCCGTTGGGGCTCCTATTGATCCTCAAAGCGGCCGGCGGCTGGCTGTTGCTGTTGTTGCTGCTCTGCCGGCAGTGGCGGACGGTTCTGGCTGCCATCGTCACAGCAGTTGCGGTCGGACTCGGCTCGCTACCGTTCATCGGCGTGGGCGCCTGGCGGAGCTTCCTGCACGACCTTCCGCCGCTGATCTCGGATCCGGTACAGCACATCAGCACCTATCAGACCGTCGCCAGCCTAATGGGGCACCTGCTCGTTGGCGACCCGCAGTGGAATCCACTCCCCATCGCGCATCACCCGTGGGTCGCGTTCGCTCTGGCCGCGATGGTGACGATGTGGGCGGCCGCCGTCTCCGTTCGCCGCCAGCGGCTCCAGGAAGGAGACCGTGGCGTTCGGGCGCTTTCCCTGGCCATGTTCGGCGCCCTCGTCGTCTCGCTGGCACCGTTGGCCGAGAGCTACCACTATGTCTTGATCCTGCCCGCCGTCATCGTCGCTTGGTGGTGGGCGGTCACGATGCATGCGGCGTTCGGCCCGCGAGTGGTGCTGGCCGTGGCCACGCTGCTCGTGAACGTGCCGCATACCGTCTATGACCTTCCCGCGCTTCAACGCCGCTGGTGGGCGCTGCTCGCCTACCCTCGTCTCTACGGTGCGTTCGTGCTCTGGGCTTGGCTTCTGCGCGCGCTCGAGCGTGAGCGGTCGGACTACGGGACGGCCGCGATCCGCCACAGCGCCGTTTGACCGAGGCCGCGGGCGCAATCGGAGGGGAAGACCACCGTCTTCGAGTCGGCGAGCCATGCGGGCGTGACGGCGTTGCAGTCGCCGTCGGTCAGCCGCCGCCGCTCGTCGCTGCCGAGCCCCAATACCCAGAGCTGCCAGGCGCCGCCGTTCTCCTCGGCGTAGGCCAGCCAGCTTCCGTCGGGTGACACCGCCGGATAGCGGGCGGGCCGATCCGACAGGCCGGGGACGGGATCGAGGCGTCCGGAAGCCGCGTCGACCAAGAAGAGCCGCGGGCGTCCATCGGGGCGGGCGGCCAGCACGATTCGATCGTCGGGGAAGAATGCAAAATCGAGGACGTCGTTCGCGCTGTCGACGATCGCCCGCGCGCTGTTCGCGCGCGTGTCCCACAGCCAGAGGCCGGCCCGTCCCCGATCTTCGCGGAGGAAGCCCACCCACCGGCCGTCGGGCGACGCTACCGGATCTTCGCCGTCGTCGATCTCGGTGCGGAGCGCGGCCGACCCCGCCGTCGGGGTGTCGGGCGAAAAGCGCGCGATGGTCGAGACGCGGGAGACGCTGGAGGCGACCTCGACCCACCCGTCGGTCGAGCCGCGCGCGAAGGCCGGGAAGGTCGGGAAGGTCGGGTGAAAGAGATCGATGCCGGGGGGCAACTCGGGCGGCAGAGCCGAACCAATCCGATCGACGGTGTAGCCGTCGTCGTCCATGCGGGAGAAATACAGCTCGTCGCGGCGCAGGGCCGGCGTCGCCGCCACGAGCGTCGGCGTCGACGGCGAGAGACGCGTGCCACCCCCCGGCCGCAGATGGCGCCGCGTCGAGAGCACCCCGGAGACGACCAGCAGCGCCAACACGATCGCAAAGGGTGCCTTGCGGCCGAGGTCGGGACGAAGTCGCCAGAGCATCCAGGCCAGACACCCCCAGAGGGCGGCGATGGCGTAGAGGCGCGGAAATCCCAGGAAGATGCGCCAACCGGAGGGCGCCACCGGAACGTATCGGTAGTAGGGGAAGCAGCAGATCGCGAAGAGCGCGAGCACCAGGACCGCGTCGCGGCGGCGCTGCGTCTCGGCGAGGACCGCCACCGCCAGGGCGGCGGGCAGAATCAGGACGACACAATGATAGGTCGACGATCCGGCCGACAGGACGAACGGCAACGTCGCGAAGGCCGCCCATTCCAGCTTTTCGCGCAGCGGCTCCAAGCGACGGGGGCTGACCAACCATACCCCGAAGACCAGCAGGGCCGATTGCAACAGAGGCTGCAGGACGGCGTACAGCGACGGCGCCAGGATCAGCGGATGCGGATTGAGATCCGGTTCGGCGACGAAAAGCCGGAGCAGCAGCACGGTCCAGGTGTTGAACTGCGGCCAGTAGGGGTCGTTGGCCTCGCCCTTGAACGTGCGCGGAAGGACCTCGACCACATAGGTCCGCAGCGTCTCGAAGCCGAACATCGGCAGCGCGAGCGCCCCCAGGGCGGCCGCCGTCAGGACCAACGCCGCCAGCGCGCGCCACTGGCGCTTGCGCGCGAGATAAAAGACCCACAGCGCCGGATAGATCTTGAGGGCGGCGGCCAGTGCGATGGCGATCCCCGCCGCCGCCGGCCGGGAATCGAAATAGCACCAGGTGGCGAAGGCCAGCAGACCCAACACCAGCAGATGTTGCTGGCCGTAAAGGAAGCTCGTTCGCAGCGGCACGATCGCCAGAAAGACGATCAAGAGGACACGCCGCCATTCCAGGCGCGTCAGGCGCCGGAGCCACCAGCCGGTCGCGGCCACAAGGGGCAGGTTCAGGATCAGCCAGACGCGTTTGGCGGCCAGCGCCGACAGGGAGGTCAGCGGCGCGACCACCAGCGCCGAAAACGGCGTGAGCGGAACGTAGCGGACTTGCGGATAATCGATCCCGGCGTGGTCCTTCTGACGCTGAAACCAGATCAGATCGTAGATCCGGTCCAGCGGGAACCCACCGCGCCAGAGCTTGGCCGCCAGGTAGTAGTTCGGAAAGTCGGTGTTCAGCGTGCGCCAGGCGGGGACCAACCCCTGCTTGACGAACCAGACCACCAGGGCTGCAAGCAGCGCCCGCTCGACCCAAAGGGCGATCGTCGAAATCGAGTCTAGGGACCGGGAGACCGGTCCGGATGACCCCGGCCGAAAGATCAGGTTGCGGTCAGACCGTCGGGATTGTGCGCGGTATCGGTCGGGCTGGAGCCGTCATCGCTGGTGCTGCTGCTCCCGCAGGCGATCGGAATGATCGCGACGGCGGCGCCTAGCAGAACCCACAACATGAAACTGGAAATTCGACGCATGTAAGATTCCCTCCTACCAACAACGCCTGGAGTATAGCGGCACGACGCCGCCCGTCTACAGCAATTCTTTGCCTATCTTCGTAACGATCGTCTGCGGAAAAAGGCGCGCCTGGCCGGCGATCCAGACTGGCAGCTCGCTGAGACCCGCCAATGCCTGCAGCCGTACCTCGCCCGCGAATGGCTGCGCCGCCAGCGTGCGCAGGGCCCGCAGCGCGCGCCGGGTCCGGAACTCCGCGTGAACCGTGCGCGACAAGGTCTGATAAAACTCGCGCGAAAAGGTCCCCGGGAAGAGCGGATCCAGATCGTCGCTCTCGGTCCAGTTGCGCTTTTCGCCCAGGCGTCCCCGGACCCGTTCGTGAAACTTGGTCCCCGGCAGCGGGTAGCTGACCGAGATGCCGATCTCGTCGGGAGCCAGCTCGCGGACCAGGCGGCGGGTCAGCTCGATGTCGCGCCACCCTTCTTCGGGGTAGCCGAACTGCAAGAAGAAGCCGATCCGGATGCCGGCCGCGCGCAGACGAGCGACCGCGCCCCGCACGTTCTCGAGGGTGATCCCCTTGTCCATGGCGTCGAGGACCGCCTGCGAGCCCGACTCGACGCCCAGCCAGGCCTCGGCGCAGCCGGCCCGGCGCAGCGCGCGCACGTTCTCGTCGGTCATGAGATCGGCGCGGGTCTGACAGAGGAAGGGGGTGGCCAGGCCCTCGGCCTCGATGCGGTCGGCGAAGGGGAAGAGCCAGCGGGCTTTCAGGCCGAAGATGTCGTCGCAGAACCAGAGGTGATCGGGCGCGTAACGCTCGCGCAGGAGGCGAATTTCGGCGATGACCTGGTCGGGCGAGCGGGTGTGGTAGGTGTTGCCGTAGACCGGCTTCGCGCACCAGTTGCACAGGTACGGGCACCCGCGGGTGGTGACGACGTTGAGCGAGAAGTACCCGTGGCGGCGCTTCCAGAAGGCGCGGTAGCGCTCGACGTCGACCAGGTCCCAGGCGGGCAGCGGGAGCAGGTCGAGGTCCTTGAGCAGCGGCCGCGCGCCGGTCTTGCGCAGCATCCCCATCTGCCGGAAGACCAGCCCGGGGATGTCGTCGACCTTGGGCGGCGTCTCGGCGGCCGTCGCGTCGAGCCGCGCCACCAGCTCGCCCAGCGTCAGCTCGCCTTCGCCCACGATGACGTAGGAGGCCCCGGCCGCCAGATAGACCTCGGGCGCGTCGGCGGCGTCGTGACCCGAGACCACCACCCGGGCGCCCGCGGCGTGCGCCTGCCGGGTCATGGCCAGCGCCGCCTCGCGCATCCGGCCCAGGCACATCTTGGTGAACCAGTTGAAGACGTCGTCGTAGATGACCACCAGCGCCGGTTTCGTGCGGTGCAGCGCCGCCGCGAAGCCGCCCACGTCGTCGTCGAGCATCGGGTCGAAGAGCGCCACCGTCTGCCCGCGCGCGCGCAGATACGCCGCGGCGGTGATGGTGGCGAGCGGCGGATAGGGCTTGCCGATGGCGTGCTGCTTGCGGTCGAACCGCAACAGGTGGCCGTGGGAAAATAGGACGCTGCCCATGGATGCTCCGCCCGGCGAGTATACTCCGCGCCGTGACGGCTCTCGGCGGAGGGGCGGGCGCCTTCGATGCGCTCGCGTCTCGTTACGACGCGCTGTTTTCACCGGAGGCGAATCCCCTGGTCGCGCTGGCGCGCGCGCGCGTTCACCAGGTCCTGGCGCGACACTTCGCGCCGCAGAGCACCCTGCTCGAGCTCGGCTGTGGCACGGGGGAGGACACCCTGGCGCTCACGGCCCGCGGCCACCGCCTCATCGCGTGCGATCCCGCGCCGCAGATGCTGGCCCGCGCGACGGCCAAGCTGGCGGCGGTCGGACGGGCGGACGCGGTGACCTTCGTGAACGCCGGCGCGGGCGCGCTGGCCGACGAGTGGCCAGGCTTGGGCCGAACCGTCGACGGCGTGTTCTCCAACTTCGCGCCGCTCAACTGCGAGCTGTCGCTCGAGCCGGTGCGGCGGCTGCTCGAGCAAGCGTTGCCGCCGGGCGGGCGGTTCGTGGGGGTCGTGCTGCCGAAGATCTGCCCGCTCGAGATCGCGCTCTTTCTGGCGCGCGGCGAGCCGCGCACGGCGCTGCGCCGGTTTCGACGCTCGGCGACCGCCGACGTCGACGGGCACACCTTCCCGATGCGTTACTACGGCGTGCACGATTTCGACCGCGCGCTCGGCTCCGGGTTTCGGCGCGTCGAGACCCGGAGTCTTTGCCTCGTGCTGCCGCCGCTCAGCTTCGGACCGAGCCTGGCCCGCCGACCGAGGCTCATGGCGGCTCTGGCGGCGGCCGACGATCGGGTGGCCGCGCTTCCGGGCCTGCGCCGCCTGGGGGATCACGTGATCCTGGTATACGAGCGAATCTGATGTCGGCGCCTGGCCTGGTTCGGCGGCTGCGGGCGTTGGGGCGCGCGTCTCTGGTTCTCGTGGGCGCGACGCTCCCCTTCGAGATGACCGCTCCGCTGGCCCGGCTCGGCCCGCTTCAGATCTCGAGCGTCGAGGTTTTTCTCTACCTGGCGCTGGCGGTGTGGGGACTCTCGCTCCTCGCCGCCTGGCTCGGGGGTGATCGCGATCCGCGGGCCTGGTGGCGGCGCGCTCCGGAAGCGCACCGCGCCGTCCTGGTCTGGACGCTGGTCCTGGTCGCCTCGGCCGTCGGCGCGCCGGCGTTGCGCGGGACGGCCATGAAGTTCGCCCTCCGAAGCCTGGGGGGGATCCTGCTCTACGCCGCGGCCGCGGATCTCCTGCGCGATCCCTCGGCGGCCGGCCGGGTGGCGAAGGCGCTGGTGGCGGGGGCGCTGGCGGCGGCGCTGCTCATGGTCGCCGAGGGTCGCATCGGCCACGCGACGGCGTTGCTTCGTCCCTTTCACGCCCAGACGTTCGAGGTCTTCGGGCTGGTCCGCGCCAGTGGACCGTTCCAGTATCCAAACATCGCGGCCATGTATCTGGAGGCGGTGCTTCCGGTGGCCTTCGCGCTGGGTTTGCCGCCGCTGGCCGCCGAATCGCCCGCGGGTGGCACTGGGCGTGGGTGGACGCTGGGGATCTCGTGCGTGATCGTCGCCCTGCTGGGCGGCATCCTGGCGACCGCTTCGCGGGCCGGCATCGGCTCGGCGGTGGTCTGCCTTTTCGCGATGGGGCTGTTCCTGGCCCGCACGCGTGCAACCCGAGGCGCGGCGCTGGCCGCCTTCGCGGCGCTGGGGCTGCTGGGCCTCTGTAGCCAGGTCTCGAGCTCGGCGCTCACGCTGCGGCTTCGCTTCTGGAAGGACGCCGATTGGTACCGTTCGTCCATCTCGCCGGTGGCGGGCCCGGCGGGAACCATGCCCGCGCGCCTGCCGCCTGGGGGCGAGGCCAGCGTGACGTTCGAACTTCAAAATAGGGGCGCGCTGACCTGGCCGCATCTGCCCCCCGCATCGGTCGCGCTGAGCTACCACTGGCTGGACGCGGCGACCGGCGACGTCGCGGTCTTCGATGGCAAGCGCAGCGTCTTGCCGTACGACGTCCCGCCGGGCGGCGGCGCGACCGTCGGGGCGACCGTGCGCGCGCCGGATCGCCCGGGACGGTATCTGCTCTGGTGGGATCTGGTCCACGAGCACGCGACCTGGTTCAGCGAGCGCGGCAACCCGGGCCTGCGCGAACCGGTCGAGGTGCGCGGGCTCGCCGCCGCGGCCGGGCCAGCCCGGACGGTCGCGGCGTCCGACGGGGGAGGCCAGTTCGTCCCCAGCGACGTCATTCCGCGGCGGGCGCTCTGGCGGGCGGCCGTCGCTGCCTGGCGCGAGCATCCGCTGCTGGGTCTCGGCCCCGACAATTTCCGCCACCTCTCGGGGCGGTATCTGGCCGCAACCGACATCGACGATCGGCTACACGCCAACAACCTGGTCCTCGAGACGCTCGCCAGCCTGGGAACGGCGGGTCTGCTGGCGCTGGCCTGGCTGGTCGTGGCGCTGGCGCGCGCCACCCGCCGGGCCGCCGCCCAGCCGGCGACGCGCCGCCTGGCGCTCGGATTCGGCGTCGGTCTCGGCGCGTATCTCGTGCACGGGACGCTCGATTATTTTTTCGAGTTCACGCCCACCTACGCGCTCTGGTGGCTGCTCGGTGGGATGGTCGTCGCGCTCGGCCGTCCGCCCGCGGAGGCCGCGGCATGACGCGCGACGAATCCCTGGAGGCGGCGATCCTGGTCCAGGACATCGTCCTCATCATCGCCTCGCTCCTCCTGGCGCGCTTCGTTCACGCGCTGGCGGCCCACGCACTCCCGGCGATCAAGCCGCCCGTCGCGCCGGGCGAGTACGCGCACCTGCTGGTGGTCTTCCTGCCGATCTGGGTGGTGGCCGCCGAGCGGCTCGGGATCCACCGGGTGCGCATGCTGACCGGCCCCCGGATCGAGGTCGCGCGTCGAACGCTCATCACCCAGGGCTGGGGCCTGGCCGCGGTGGCGCTGATCCTGGTCGCCGCCCAGACCTCCCTCAATCGATCGCTCATCGCGATCTTCTTCCTGGTGTCGACCGGCGTGCTGCTGGCCGCCCATTCGGTGCAGCGGCGCTGGATCGCGCGGCGGCGCGGCGAATCGCTGGTGCTGGTGATCGGCGATCTGACCGGCGACGGGGTGGGGGAGATCGAGCGGGCGCGCGGCCGGCGGGTCGAGCACCACGGGTTCACCGATTTGGTCCGCTCGAGCTCGCGGCTCCGCGCCGGCCCGATCGACGAAGTGGTGCTGACGGGACCCTTCTCCCCCGACATCGTGCGCGGCCTGCTCGAGCTCACGTTCGAGATCGGTATTCCGGCGCTGGTCCCGCTCGGCTCCGGCCTGGACGGGCTGGGATTCCCCCCGCCGCGGGTGGAGACGGTCGGTCGCGCGCAGTACCTGCTCTACCAGCGGCGGCGTCCCGGCGTCCCCTCGCTGATCATCAAGACGCTCCAAGACCGACTGCTCGCCGCGCTGCTGCTGGCGGTTCTCTCGCCGCTGTGGCTGCTAATCGCGCTCCTGGTGCGCCTCTTCGTGGGCAGCCCCATCCTCTACCTGCAGCGGCGGGGCGGCCTTTTCGGGCGGCCGTTCAGGATGGTGAAGTTTCGCACCATGCGGATCGGCGCGGACGGCGAGCGGGCGGCGCTGCTGGCCCGCAACGAGATGGACGGGCCGGTCTTCAAGCTGACCGACGATCCCCGGGTCACCCGTTTCGGGCGACTGCTTCGCCGCACCAGCCTCGACGAGCTGCCGCAGCTGCTCAACGTCCTGCTCGGGCAGATGAGCTTGGTCGGCCCGCGGCCGCTCCCGGTGGAAGAGACCGAGGCGCTGCGGGACGGGCACCGGCGGCGCCTGTCGATGCGGCCGGGAATCACCTGTCTGTGGCAGGTGAGCGGCCGCAACGAGCTCACCTTCAAGGAGTGGATGGCGCTCGACCTCAAGTACGTCGACAGCTGGAGCCTGGGGCTCGACCTGGCGATCCTGCTGCGAACGCTGCCGGCGATCCTCAGTGGTCGCGGGGCCCGCTAGGCCGTTCGCGGGCGAGAGAGACACGCCTCGACGAAGGCGCCGAAGCGATTTTCGAAGGTCGCGCGATCGAAGCGCCGCGCCGCTGCCCGCAGCCGCGCCGGATCGAAGCTGAGGCGCTCCAGACGATCGAGCGCGGCGCCGAGCGCGGCCACCGTCGGCTCGGCGAAGAGGACGCCGGTCTCGCCGTCGCGCACGCTGTCCAGCGAGCCGCCTTCGGCGAACGCGACCACCGGCCGGCCGGCCGCCAGCGCTTCGACGGGCACGATTCCGAAATCGTCCAGCGCCGGGTGGACGACGGCGTGGCAGGCCGCGTAGAGACGCTCCAGCTCCCCGTCGTCGACGCGGCCGCGCAGCTCGACGCTGGGACCGGCCAGCCGCTCCAGGCGCGCGCGCTCGGCCCCATCGCCGACGACGATCAGGCGGCCGCGCCGCCCCGGCTCGGAAAACGCGCGCACCGCCAGCTCGACCCGTTTGTAGGGGACCAGCGCCGAGACGCAGAGATAGACGGGCCCGCCGCCGGCGACGGGAGGTGGATCGGGGATCCGCGCGAACCTCGCCGCGTCGACCGGCGGCTCGATCACCTCCGCGTCGCGGCCGTAGGTTCGCCGGATCCGCGCCTGGGTGTAGCGGCTGTTGGCGCAGAGCACGTCGACCCGTTTGGTCGAAGCGAGATCCCACCGGCGCAAGTAGCGGGCGAGCGCGGCGAAGGCCGCCCGGCCGAGCGCGCCGCCTGGAACCGCCGGCCGGTAGTCCGCCGTCGCTTCCCAGATGTAACGCATGGGCGAGTGCACGTAGGAGACGTGCAGCGCACCCGGCCGCGCGATGGCGCCCTTGGCGACGGCGTGGCTGCTCGACAGGACCAGATCGAAATCGTCGAGCCGGAACGACTGGACGGCCAGCGGGAAAAGGGGCAGCAGCGCGCGGAAGTCCGTCGCGCCGAGCGGCAGCAGGCGGGCCAGGCGATCGGTGAACGCCGTTCGCACGTCTCGTGCCGCCAGCTCGGGCGAGACGGCGCGCGGATCGTAGCGGAGCGTGAAGACCGGCGCGCGCGGATAGAGGCGGCAGAGCGACTCGAGGACGCGCTCGCCACCCCGCATCGAGACCATCCAGTCGTGAACGATGGCGATCCGCGGGGCCAGGGCGCCGACCGTCACCGCGCGCCCGCCGTCAGCAGAGCGGCCAGGCGTTTGGCTTCAGGGTTGTTGGCGCCAAGCGCCGTCAATCGTTCGCGGGCCAGCGCGGCATCCGGGCCGTCGCCCAGACGGGTCGCCGCCAGCGCGCGCGTGTAGAGCGCGCCGGGATAGTCGCGCAGGATCGCGAGCGCGCGGGTCGCGGCGACGTCGGCGGCCGGCGCGTCCCCGGTTGCCAGACGCGCGAGGGCCAGCGCCTCCCAGGCGTTCGCGGAATCGGGCTCGATGGCGAGGGCGCGCTCGGCGGCCAACGCGGATTCGGGCGCCAGGCCGGCGCGGCCGGCCGCGTAGGCGGTTCGCAGCGCCACCCTGAAGTCGCCCGGCTGTTCGGACGCGGCGCGGGCCAGAAGCGGCAGTGCCCGCGCCGCGTCCTGCGGAGTGTCTCCGGCGCGCAGGGCCGCGTCGGCGCGGGCCAAAAAGTACGACGCGGCGATTCGGCGCGCCGACCACCAGCCGGCGGCAGCGACGGCCAGCAGCGCGACGAGCCAGGCCGCGACCCGTCGCCCGCCGGCCGGACGTGCTCGCGCCCGCGACGAGCCGATCGCGTCCGGCGCATCGCCCGCCGGCGTTTCGCCCGCCGCGCGCAGGCCCAGCGCG
>CALAOV010000304.1 GCA_937889515.1 uncultured Myxococcales bacterium
GGGCTCGACGCCCGAGCTGCGGGTTCTGGGGCGCGAATCGGCCGGCCGGCCGTTCCTGCGGGGTGCCTCCGAAGCGCGTGGCGAGGTGGTGGTGTTGATGGATGCGGGCAAGCCGGCGTCGCTGGCGCCCCTCGGCTGGGCCCTGTCTCGCCTCGCCGCCGGTCGCGACGCGGTCGTGCTACGTGGACGTTACGTCGTCGCCCGCCGCCTGGCTGCGCTGCCCGTGATCGTTCGCGCCAGCGGCCCGGGCTTGCTGTTCGAGGCGGTGTTCGAGCGACGCGCGGAAGAGCTGGGCATCGACGTGGTCGGCTCGCGGCCGCGCCGCCCGATGCCGCTCCTGCTCCGCCCGGTTCTGCGTTTCCTCGCCGCGTAGTCGACCGTGCTAACCTCTGGTCGATGTTGTCCATCGTCATAGCCATCGTCGGCCTCGGCCTTCTGATCGTCCTGCACGAGGGGGGGCACTTCGTGGTTGCCCGCCTGTGCGGGATGCGCGTCGAGCGGTTCTCGATCGGATTCGGACCCACCTTGCTGGGCTTCAAGCGCGGGGGAACGACGTTCCAGATAGCCCCCATCCCGCTGGGCGGCTTCGTGCAGATCACCGGGATGAACCCGAACGAAGAGTTCGACGACACCGATCCGATGGTTTACCCGAACCGCCCGCGCTGGATGCGCCTGGCGACCATCGTCGCGGGACCGGCCGCCAACTACCTCACCGCCTTCGTGCTGATGCTGGTGGTGCTGTTGACCTTCGGGATGCCGTCCAAGACCCAGAAGATCATCGAGCCGGTGGCGGGCCGTCCGGCGGCCGTCGCGGGACTCAAGGCGAACGACGTGCTGGTGGAAGCGAACGGGCAGGCGGTCAACGCCGACCACCCGATCAGCGAGGTCATCCAAGGGGCCCAGGGCGCGCCGGTCAGCATCAAGGTTCTCCGCAAGGGGCAGCCGCTGACCTTCGCGGTCACGCCCGACAAGAAGTCGAGCGTCTACCAGGTCGGCATCCAGATCGGGTCGATCGACGAGCGGACGCGGGTCGGCGCGGGCGCGGCCTTGAAAGAGGCGGTGGTCTACCCCTACTACACGTCGATCGGAATTCTGGGCGGTCTTTACGACATGGTTCGCGGCCGGGTCCACGCGGACCTGTCGGGGCCGATCGGCATCACCAAGCAGATCGCCAAGGCGGCCGATCGGGGCGCGGTCGATTTCCTGGGGATGCTGATCTTGCTGTCGGTCTATCTCGGTCTCTTCAATTTGCTGCCGATCCCCGCCCTCGATGGCGGGCGCGCGCTGTTTCTCGCGATCGAGTCGATCACGCGCAAGCGGGTCAACCCCCGCATCGAGACGGCGGTGCATACCGCCGGGTTCGTGCTCCTGCTGGGCGTGCTCGTGATCGTGAGCTTCAAGGATATCTTCGGGAAGGGATAGGCCGATGTCCGCCGCGCCGGCCCGCTCGCGGCGCGGCTCCGCCGTCCACCAGGGGCTGGTCGGCGCGCGCGATCTGGTCGGCACGCCCTATCTGTCCAGCCCGGCCCTGCGCGAGGAGTACGCCCGGGAGATCGCGCCACGCACCGAGGCGGCGCTGGGGCGTATCCTGGCCGAGGTCTACGGGCGGTCCTCGGCCGGCGGCGGCCGGGCGGGATCTCCGCTGCCCGCGGGGACGCCGGCGCTGGGGATGACGGCGCCGCCCACGCGGGCCATCGACCTGGGGACGGGAACCGGCGCGGTCGGTCGGGCGTTGCAGGCGCGCTTCGGCGAGGGCCTGCCGGTGGTCGCGGTCGACGTTCTTCCGGGGTCCGGGATCGTGCGCGCGGATCTGGCCACCGGCCTGCCCGCGGTCGACGGGAGATTCGATCTGGTGGTCGCCGCGCACCTGCTCAACGAGCTCTTTGTCGATCGGCTGCCGGCGGAACGGGCGGAGCTGCGCGCGGGGCGGGTGCTCACCTGGGCCAGGGCTCTGCTGGCGCCCGCCGGGGTGATGGTCCTCCTCGAGCCGGCGCTGCGGCAGACCTCGCGCGAGCTGCTGGCCGTGCGGGATCGGGTGCTGGCCGCGGGGCTGAAGGTCGTCGCACCCTGCTTCTGGACCGGCCCCTGTCCGGCCCTGGCGCGCGACCGCGACTGGTGCCACGACGCCGCTCCGATCGCGAACGGCGCCCGGGTCGACTACAGCTACCTGGTCCTACGGGCCGCCGGCCCCGGGCTCAATCCGCCCGCGGATCCAGCGCTCTTCCGCATCGTCAGCGATCCCATGGTCGAAAAGGGCCGCCTGCGCCTCTTCGGCTGTGGGCCCGCCGGTCGCCACCCACTGGTCCGCCTCAATCGCCAGACCTCTGCCTCCAATGCCCCTTTCGACGCCCTTCACCGCGGGTCACTCGCGCACATTTCCCCCACGCAGCTGGTAGGCGACGGCCTTCGTCTCTCGCCGGAGAGCACGGTCGGCGTCCTCGAGCGCGGTGGGCCCGAGCGCGATTGACCGTCCGTCGGCGCCCATGGTAGTTCGCCCACACGTGAAACTGTCGATCGTCATTCCGGTCTATAACGAGATCGCCACGCTTCGAGAGATCATCGAGCGGGTCGTGGCCGTCGATATCGACAAGGAGCTGATCATCGTCGACGATGCGTCGAAGGATGGGTGCCGCGAGCTCCTGATCGAGCTGCGAGATCGGGGACTCGACGGCTGGTTGCCAGACGCGGGCCTCCGCCGTGGCAAGAATCAGATCCAGGTCCTGCTGCAGCCCGAGAACATGGGCAAGGGGGCGGCTCTGCGCGCCGGCTTCGCAGCGACGACGGGCGAGATCGTGGTCATCCAGGACGCCGACCTCGAATACGACCCGCGGGAGATCATTCAGCTCATCCA
>CALAOV010000305.1 GCA_937889515.1 uncultured Myxococcales bacterium
CACCGAGATCTACACTCTTTCCCTACACGACGCTCTTCCGATCTACGGCGCCGCGGGTACGGGCGCGGCGGGCAACGGCGCCGCGGGCAAGGCAGGAGGCGCCGGTGGTTCCGCGGGCGCGGGCTCTGCGGGCAAAGCGGGAGGCTCCGGTGGCTCCGGAGGCAGCGCCGCCGGCGCGAGCGGAACCAGCGGCCTCGCCGGGATTGGCGGGGGCGGGGGCTACGTCTGGCCGAACGCCACCAGCTTCACCAACTCCGATCCCTGGATCGAGCAGCACCACGACCAGATCGTGCAGATGAACCCCAACGTCCTGATCCTGAACTACGCCAACAAATGTGGCGCCAACGACGCGGTCACCTGCGATCCGACCGAGATGCAGAAGCTGGCCAAGGAGCACGTGCAGGCCTTCCAGTGGGCCAGCCGCTACCACGGCTACAACAATCCGAACGCGCCGGCCTTCATCAACTACAACGTGGTCAAGATCGTCGACCTGCGCGACGGGACGACCAACGTCGACAGCGCGATGCTGCCGATCGCCGCCAACGGGACGGAGGTCGACTACGCCCAGCTCGACACGGCAGCCTACGCCGACCTGATCGGTATCGCCGATCCGGCCAACCCCGGTACCAACCTGACGCTCTGTCAGCTCTTCGAAAAGGGGATCATCAACGAGGTCTGGGGCAGCGTGGCGGACCCGGCCCCCAACAGTGTGAAGTTCGGCGAGTCGGCGGAGTCGAAGATGGTGTACAGCGCCGCCAACGTCGCCGTCTCGCCGACCAAGTTCGTCACCGTCGGCAACGGGCCCGACATCTCGCCGAATTCGCGCGACGCCTCGACCAAGCTGACCTGCGGCGTGACCACTCGGATCTGGGACTTCAACCCCACGCGCGGCTCCGGCTGTCACCTGCACTCGCTCGGTCACTTGCTGGAGAACTACGCGCGCGACGCCGCCGTCCCCGCCTTCGGCAAGGTCGCGCTGACGTTCTTCAACTTGGACTTCCGGACCCGCTTCGGCGCCGCCTTCAACAGCTTCTACGACGTCTGTCCCTACACCGACGCGATCTGCATCGCCTGGCAAGCGGCGGGCACCGGCATGCCGGACCTGGAGGCCAAGAGCGGAACCGCCTCGAGCCAGACCTTCGACTTCACGGACATGTCGGCCGGTTGCGGCAACGTCCACTTCCCCGCCAACGCGACGACCCAATACGAAACCACCGGCGACGTGAACGTGGCGACCTCCTGCGAAAACTACGGCCTGCACAACGGCACCGGCGGCAAGGATCTGACCACGCCCTACACCAACGCGATGGTCGCCACGAAGTACGGCGAGGGGACGCGCCTCGACAACGGCTTCGACAACTTCGCCAACGGCGTCGCCAGCGACTGCGGCGCCGAGCAGCCGACCTACATCTTCGGCAGCATGCCCGGCCTCGGCACGACGGCCACCTTCACCGACGGCACCCCCATGCACAACTGGTGGGTGTACCTATTTTACTAGCGATCCGTAGTTCGCGTCTCGGCTGGACGACCGGCCGGCGTCAGGCCGGGCTGTAGACGCCGCTCAGGCCCGAACAATAGGCCTGCGCCTGCGCGGCCGTCGTGGACGATCGTCTTGTGTGGGCTCCAACTTGCAGTGCCATCGTTCCGCCTTGAGAACGCCGCGTGATTCGGGGAAGGCGCATCCCGACACCCTGACAGAGGTGTCGCGGTCGCGGCGCGGGGTGGGGCATCCGCTCTGGCTCGCGTCGCTGGCGCTGCTGATCGTCAACGACCACGTCCTCAAGGGGGCGGGGGTGCTGCCCGGCTGGCTGACCGGCAAGCTGAGCGACTTCGCCGGCCTGATCGTGGCGCCGGTGTTGATCGCGGCGATCGCGCGCGCGCGGCGCGCCGCGGCGCGGGCTGGGGCGTGCGCGCTCATCGCGGTCGGATTCGTCGCGATCAAACTCTCGCCGGTCGCGGCGGGTGCGCTCGAGCGCGCGCTGGCGCTGGGACACATCCACTGGCGGGTCTGGTCCGACCCGACCGACCTGGCCGCGCTGGTGGTGCTGCCCGTCGCCTGGTGGCTGAGCGGGCGGCGCTCACCGACCGTGCCGCCCGTATCGGCCCGCTCGCGCGCGACAGAACGCCTGCTCGTGATCGCCGGCGCGATCGCCTGCCTGGCGACGAGCGCGCCCCCGCCCATCGTCACCATCGATCTTTCGCTCGTGAATCGAACCCACGCGACGCAGCCGGTGGCGATCTATCGCGCGGCTCCGCTGCACGATTGTGCCGCGATCGAGGCCGGCGATCTCAGTACGCTCGCGGCGGCGACGTTCACGCCGGAAAGCTGCGTCGCGCTCGAGCCCGGCAAGAGCGTCCCGCTCGGATCGACCGTCGTCGTCAACGACGGCGCGCCGCCGGCCGACGCGGGCGGCGGGGCCGACTGCCAAGCGGTGGTGGTTCGCGCCCCGGGGCTCGCGGACATGGCGCTCACCTGGCCGGAGATCTCTGCGAAGACGGATGACCTGGACGCCGCCCAGATCTATCTCGAAGAAGCGGGGAGCCGCCTTTACGTCGCCGGCGACGACTACGTCGCCGCGGCGCCCGCCACGTTCACTCTGCCGCCCTCGGGCTGCGCGGGGCTGCCGTGATCGTCCGCGCCGTCGCCACCCGCGCCGCGATCGCGCTCGGAATCGGTGCCTGCGCCGCGGTGAGCGGCCCTGCCCGGGCGGACGACGCGCCGCTGCTCAATCGATTCTCCGGCGGGCTTGCGGGAGGGCCGATGATCGGCTTCGACGCCTCGGCCGACGGTAGTCCGATCGCCGAGCCCGCCGGCCGGACGACGAATGCCATCGTAGCGCTCGGTGCTGACCGGAGCGTCGCAAGGTGGCTGGCCCTCGGTGTCGAAGCGCGCGGCGGCAGCTGGAACTCGGCCTGGTCCGCAGCCGCCGGATACGACAGCCAGCACGACCGGATTCTCTTCGACCTCGATGCGGTGATGAGACTCCGGTCGCCTCCCGTGTCCCTGTTTCCGAGGCGGGTGGTGTTCAGCCTCGCGCCCTCGGTCGGGTTCACCTGGCCCGATGCACCCGCGCGCCACACGCGCGCGGTCAGCGAGAGCTGGCGGCCGCTTGGCGTCGGCGGCAACGCGGGCATCGAGCTCACCGGCGAGACCTGGTTCGCGCACCTGCCGTCGCGCTGGAAAATGGGCCTCGCCGCCGGCTTCGGCTACATGCGCCACTGGTTCTCCCTCGACGGCCAGTTCACGCCGGTCTCGGATCCCGGCGCGACCGTCTCGGCCCGCTACCGCTATGTCGCCGATCAGCTCATGATCAAGCTGGCGTTCCTGGCGGGCTTTTAGCTGGGCGGGCTCGGGCAGCTCGCGTCGGTCAAAGGCGTCGCTAAAGAGTCACGGAAGAATATAGGCCGCCACCGTTTGATGGGTCAGAAGCGAGGCACGTGACCTGGGGGTGAACGATGGCGACGACCTTTTTCACGGACACAAATGCTGTAGTACAGGCAGCGGAATCCGAGGTGACGTGGGTGGTCTCTTGGGGCTTGCGGCGCGACGAGTGGTTCAATTTCCAGCTCTCGCCCGATTTCAGCGCCGACGACAACGACGAAAAATGGCAGTCAGTCCTGGAAACCACCCGCCAGTGGGTGACCGCATCCCCATTCGGTGACGTGCAAGCGTGGTTCGTCGTGAAGAACGCCAGCCCGCCAGGTACCTCGGTGGATTTTACGTTCTGCGGGTTGCGAAGCCAGGGCTGAGGCGCCTGACTCGCTCGGGAGAAGCCACTGACGAGGGGAGACCTGATGAAGCTCAAGGTTGTCGTGGACGCGAAGAACCGAATTCTGGCCGTGGCCCACTTACCCGAGGTGAAAGCGGGAGAGGGCCCCCGGTTGATTGCCCGACCTGTCGCTGGGCCCGGACACAGGGAGTTCGACGTTGTGATTCCCGTCGAGCACGCCGACAAGCAGCTACGCGCGATCATGCGAGGTTTGCATGTCAACCTCGCCGGCGTCGTCGAGTACCGCCTTCCCCAAAGCCCCGCCGGGGATTGACCCTGTTGGTGCTCCGCCGCAACGTTGTCGGACGCCGTTTGAATCGATCTCCTCGATCCAGCCCGCGCGCTCATTTTTGTCGCGGCGCCGCACTCCCTGACGCGCCTCGCCTCGACGCTGGACATACAATGACGGGGTGATGAGCCGGTTGGCGACCGTTCTCTTCGTGTCGGCCGCCGCCGTCGCTTGCGGGTGCGCGTCCGTCTTCCAGGGCACGACCCAGACGATCCCCGTGACGTCCAATCCCCCGGGTGCCCAGCTTCAGGTGTTCGTGGAGGGCGAGCGCACCGCCGACGCGGAGACGCCGACCACGGTCAAGGTGAAGAAAGGGAACGACGTCGAGCTACAACTCCAGCTCCGCGGCTACCGGCCCGCGCACGTCGAGCTCGACCGATCCCTCTCGGGCGGATTCTTCGCCGACCTCATGCTGGTCGCTCCGATTCCGTTCATCGTCGATCTCGCAGACGGTGCGGCCTGGAAATACGCGAAGGCGATCGACGTGACCCTCGTGCCCGTGCGGACGCCGGCCACCGATGCCGACGCCTTCGCGGAGCCGGGCGTCGTCGAGGGCGCCGCCGGCCGGGCTCGACCGAGCCCCCGCCGGGACCTTCGGTTCACCGTCGCGCTGCTGATCGGCACCGGCTACGGGTGGTCGTCGGGAAATGCCGACGTCAACGCCGACACGAAGTTCAGCGGCACGAGCTGGGCGCGACTCGGTCACCTGGTTCCCGAGATCGGCCTGCTGTCGCTCCAGGATCGGATGTTCGTTTCGGCGGGGGCCAGGTATCAAGTCATCGACGGCACGACCGACGTCTTCGCGACCGGACGGGATTTCCAGGCGCGCCGGTCGGCGCTGGCCTTCTTCTCCAAGCTGGGCTGGCTGCTCCGCTCGCCGGAGCGGACTTTGCAACCGTACCTCTCGGTGGCCTGGGGCTGGGGCCGGATCGCGCACCTGGCTCGCCTGCCCCAGCTCCCCTGCGGGCCGCAAGGGAATGAGGCGTGCGTCGACACGGTCAGTTCCGGACCTTGGTTCCTCGGTGCGGGGGCTGGTCTGCGCTGGCGACTCACCGACCAGCTTTTTGCGGTGCTCGCCCTGGAAGGCCAGAGCGGCGCGCCCCAGCGCACCACCAACGTCGACGGCGACGTCGGCTTGTCGATGATGTTCTGATTTCGCCAAGGCCTCTCAGTAAAACAACATCGGCCACCAGTTCTTCATCGGGCTGCCGTCGGAGGCCTTCGCCTGGTTCTGGTATCCCGGCATGCTCTGGCGCCAGTAGATCTGCCAATCTCCGCCGCAACCGACATAGGTTGACACTTGCGCGGTCACCGTCGCGGCCGGATACATCTCGTAGATGTCACCACCGCCCGGCGCGTCGCCGAGGCCGAAGTGCTCGCAGCGGGATTCGACGTTGCTGGTGGTGTCGTCGAAGTCGCCACGCCAGATCGCGTTGGGGGGGAACTGCGAGCTGCCGCACCCCTGCAAGAACGGATCGATCGTCCAGGGCGTTCCATCGGGGTAAGTGCCATTCGCGCGGGTCGGCGTCGCATAGGTCACGCAGGGGACCTTCGCATCGGCAGACATCGCGTCGCAGATCTGGGGCCACGCGTTGAAGCGAACGCCAAACCGCGTGTCGAAGTCCTGGTTCAAGAAGGCGGTGGCGTCGGCCTGAAAAGCTGGAAGGGCGTCCCACATCCCCTCGATCCCCCAACCTCGGATCTCGAGATCACACCCGACGCCGGCGCCGCCGACCGGATCCAGGTGCGACATACGGACGGTGACACCACACGAGATGTCGCTGAGGCAAGTGATGGGGGGAGTTCCACCGCCCACGCACTCGTCGAAGGACCCGGCGATGGCGTTCCCCCGCTGGTCGTACTTCTGCTTGCGCTCGAGGTAGAGGGGCGCGCGACGCGCGGGTCCCCCCGCCAGATCGAGCTCACCGTCCTGAATCCAGACTTCGTTGACCAGGCCCTTCTCGAAGAGCTCGCACAACGACAAGGGGCGCGGCGGCGACGACGACGTATCGCTGAAGCCGAAGTCGGCAAACTCCGGCAGGAACAGCTGCGTCGGATCGAACTGGCCGGTCGACGTCGTGGGCAGGAGGGTGCTCGACGGGTTGGTCCAGGTCGAGGGCGCTGGGTTGTTCGGGTTGTTGTTGGTCAGATCGACGATGGGGAGGATCTGATACTGCAGGAACTCGGGCGCCGCCGGATTCTGGTAACCCTGGAAGGTCGAACCGGTCGCGAGCGCGTTCTTCAGCGCCTGCGCCGCCGTCATCGTGTCGACGCTGGTCGCGCCGTTGTCGAAGTTGAGGACCAGCACGTTGGGCTTCATCAGGGTGATCACCTGGTTGTGGGTCACCAACCAGGGATCGGAGTTGGCGCCGTGGCCGGTGGTGGGCCAGGGCGCAGGCGCGCAAGCCGGATCGGTCGACCCCGGCATGCAGTCTTCGACCTTCGTGACGGCATCGACCACGCGGGTGCAGGCGACCGCCGAGAGGCTCAGGCCCAGGGACAAGGACAGGGACAGCCCCAAACGGTTTTTCACAATCTCACCCCCACCGAGCTGCCGACCCAGACCAGCGGCCGTCCCACCCGCGCGACCTCGTCGCCGTCGAGGCGAACGACAGTCGTGGTGGTCGCCGCCAGGACACGCGCGTCGAAGGCGATCGTGAGCCGCCGGACCGTGAGCGCAGCGCCGACGCCGCCGCCCGCGACCAGCGACCAGACGCTGGCGGAGTTTCCCTGAAACCCCTGGTCGCCGCTGCCGTCGACGGCGATGCGATAGCCCCCCGCGCCCAGGCTGGCGGTGGTCTCGAAGTAACGACCGAACGGTTGCCGCACCACGAACTCCGCCAGACCAAACCCCTGTATGAGCCGCGCCGACCCGACGGCCGCCGTCTCCACCGAGACCGCCGGTCCCAACCCGATCGCGATCAGCCGGCCCCCGATGCGCCCGTCGAAGACGGAGAGCGCCACCAACGGCGCCCAGCCGCTGGCGTTCCCGGCCGCCAGCCAGCCGGCCCCGGCGGCGATCTCGACCCGCGAGACGAACCGAGGCGGGGACGAGTCCGCCTCCCCGTTCCCGGCCGTCACCTCACCGTCCTCGGTCGCGCTCCCGCCGCCGGTCGCTCGAGGCGGGCGGG
>CALAOV010000306.1 GCA_937889515.1 uncultured Myxococcales bacterium
CAGGCGCGGGCGGCGGCGGAGCGGGCGTGGCCGGGGATGGAGGACCGGGGACGAACAGCGGCTCGGGGAATGGCGACGCGGGGGTCGATGCCCTCGGCGGTTGTCAGAGCGGGGACCTCCCCGGGATTGGCGTACCTTCCGGGACCATCGCGACCGCCAGTGCTTCCTTCGACAGCACGCATAGCCCAGCCCAAGCCATCGATGGCGATCTCACCACCCAGTGGAGCCCCGGAACGTATGTCGGATGGATCACCTTTACGTTCCCCGCACCGGTGACGATTGCGGCCATTCGCATCCACGCCGATGCGCTACCTGCCACGAACGAGATCTACACCGTCACCACAGGCACGAGCACGGCGCCCATTGGAATGGCCACCGCCGCGGTGACCCTGGCGCCAGGCACTGCGCTGCCGGACATTCCGATAACACCAGGGGCCTACTCGAACATCACCGTGACGGTGAATGGCGGCGGCTCCTGGGTTGCCATTGATGAGATCTGGTTGCTGCCCTCGGCCTGCCAGTGAGGTCCTGAGCGGGTCGGTTGGCGGCGGGAAATCAGGGAACGGGAAGACTGAACGAGACGGCGTTCCGCCCGTGCCGCCGACGCCGGTCGCTCCACCCGCGCCGCCGCCACCTTGGGTTCCGGCGGTTCCAGTCGATCCTCCGCTGCCGCCATTCGCGGCGTTGCCGCCCGCAGCTCCTTTGCCGGCGCCGCCGGCGCTGCCCCCGGAGGCGTGTGTTCCGCCGCTGCCGCCGTTACCCGAACCGCCAGAATTTGAGCTCCCGCAGCCCGTCGTCAACACAGCGCCCACGATGAGCAACCCCGGGAGATTGAGTCTGAGCTTCATGGTGTGCACCCACCGATGGTACGAGCACCCAAAAGCGGCTCACGCCGGGCCAGCGAGCCTCTCAGCCGGCAGTCGCCTCAGCCGCGCGGACCGACCGAGCCGCCGTCGGGCGTCGAGCCACCGTCGGGGGTCGACGCGCCGCTGCTGATCTCGAACAGGTCGACGCCGTAGATGCTCTGCGCGAACTGAAACATCGCCGACCCGGCGGTAGGTTGCCCCGTGGTGTCGTAGTAGCAGAGCTCCGCGGCGTCCCGCAGCGTGACCCACTGGGGTTGGGTCGGGATAGGCGGCGAGCCCATCGCCAGCCAGGCCCGGTACGAGTTGGCGTGGCCACGGTCGACGATGTACTGGCGAATGCGAATCGGCCCGCTGAAGGGAAGGTTGTTCAGGGTGAGCGAAACGACGCTCGACTGGCTCGAATCGGCAGCGCCGCCGGCGACGTGGTTGTAAACGAGAACCTGCAGCGCGCTGCCGTCGGTGCTCCGGGTGGCCGCCGCGTTCACGCCGTCGGCCGTCGTCCCGCCGGTGACCGGGAGCTGCTCTGCGCCCATCATGTGCAGCAGGCGAAAGGCATTGAAGGCGGGTTTCGCGACGTCGAACGACTCCGGGATCTTCGCATCGCCCTTGAGCAGGAGGCCGAAGTTGCCCGGCCGGTAGGCCGTCGCCGTCCCGGTATAGATCTCCTCGTAAAGGTCCGACAGCGCCCAGTAGCCATACGACGCGGGCGGCGCCGCGGTCGTGTCGCTGCCGAGAAGATGGATGGTCTTGACGATGTAGCTGGCCGCCACCTCGTTGTCCCGGGAGACATCCGGCTTGTAGCTCGGACCGAACTCGTCGTTGAGAACCTCACCGGTGAAGGTTTTTCCTTTGATGACGCTCGTGTTGATGGTGTTCATGAGGCTATCGTGAAAGGCGACGGCGTCGGTCACGTCCGCGATCGGCACCCCGTCGTCGTCGCCGTAGCGGTGGTAGGTCACGAAATCGAGCTTCGTTCCCGTGTTGAACGATCCGGCGATCAGCATCTGGATGAGCCCCGGCGACTCGCCCGACGATCCCGCCGGACCGCCCACGCGCACCTCGGGATCGGCCGCGATCAGACCGGCAACGGTGTTCTGGTAGAGCTCGAAGTAGTTGTTGTCACCGAGCGAATACATCCAGGAGGGCTCGTTCCAGACCTCGAAGTACCAGGCGCGGATCTCGTCGGCGGTGTAGCGGTCCTCGAGGTGGCGGACGAAGGCGGTCATGAGCGCGGTCCACTTGCCCCAGTCGCCGGCGGAACCGGTGGGCGGGCTGATGTTGGGCGACTTGCCATTGTACGAGAGCAGGGTCTGCACCGCCGTCGGATCGGAGGCCAGCGCGCTGGGGGTGAAGCTGATCTCGACCATCGGGCGCATCCCCGCGGCGAGGATGGCGTCCTCGATGGCGTCGATGCTCGACCAGTCGTAGAGGGGCCCGCCCGCCGCGTCCTCCGAGTAAACCGCGTCGTCGTCGTCGAAGAGCGCGTGGAACCGAACGTACTGGAATCCGGCCTGCGCGTGCGCCTTGCGGAGCGCGTTCTGGATGTTGCGCCCGTACGCGGTGCACAGCACCGTGTGTGCGTGGTCGGACGCGACCGTCTTTTCGTAAAACCGATTCCACGGCCGCACGACCGTGGCCGCGTCGACCGCGAGCGTGACGGCGGCGGCAAACTAGCTAGTGGAATCAGGGCCGGCCAGGGAT
>CALAOV010000307.1 GCA_937889515.1 uncultured Myxococcales bacterium
GCGGACGCAGCGAACCCGAAAGGGCTCGATGAGGCGGCCATAGAGTCCGCTGCCGTGGTCGAACCGTACGTACCACGCCAGCTCCCTGCCGTTGGCGAACGTGGACGAGGTCCAGAACGGTTCCCCCGGCGTTTCGGGGAAGGCCGCTCGATCGATCATCGGGCTGTCGGCGTGCTCGTCGACCAAGGTCAGGAGCTCACCCATGGTCGGGACCCGCCACCGCTGCTTCCCCGCGAGGTTCAGATGGCCGCAATAGGCAGCAGCGGCGATGAACGGCAGCGCCTTGGGACCGACCCCGCGCTGCCAGTACAGGCCGGTCGCGACGTCGAGGATCTCTTTGCGACGAAGTTCGTAGCGGACCGGCGGCGACGCGCTGGGCCGCGCCTCGCGGACGCAGCGCACTGAAAATTGGCTGCCTATCTCGTCCGTCTTTGGATATCCGAAGTAGAAATAGACGTACCAAGCCGAGTTGGGATCGTCGGCTGCGCGCGACGAGGTCCAGAACCAATCGATCGGGGTGCTGGGAAACGCGACCCCGTCGATGGACGGCTGGATGCGGGTGGTGTCGATCAGCGAGACCAGCTCGATGCGCGACGGCAACCGCCAGTTGGTGTAGCCACCGAGGGACATGCCGTCGCACTTTCTCTGGGCGTCCTGAAAGGTCAGGAACTTGTTGGGGACGTTTCGCTGCCACATCAGGCCGGTGATCCGATCGATCACCACGTTGGGGGTCGCGGTGTCGTAGCTCTGCGGGTTGGGTAGCCCGGGAAGGCGGGCGTTCGGCATGGGCCAGCGCGCCCACTCGATGCCGGGCGGCGGCGGGCGAACCGCGCGCCCCGGCGACGCGGCGGTTCCCGCGGGGCCAACCGCCACTGCGGTCGCATCGGCGGCAGACGGAGAGCTGGAGCTGGCCTGGGGTGGGGGAGCGCCGCCCCGGCCGCATTCGGCCGGCGCAACCAAGGCCACCAGCAAGAGCGCTCTGTGGCCGAGCGCCTGGTGGCGCGCGGTCGGCGACCTCAGAGTGACTCGCCCGGCGAAGGCTGCCGGTACATGAAGGCCTTCGACTGCACCAGCGTGGTCAACAGATCGCGGATCGAAAACCCCGCCGTGGCCGCCGCCTTTTGGTAAGCGATCGACATCGATCCCGACTCGGCCATCGTCTCGGGCCGACCCAGGATGTAGCGCGTCCACTGGCGGTCGATGCAGGTCTGCGCTTCGCCGCTTTGGGCGAGCTGCTTCGACAGGTCGAGCGCGTTCTGAAACGTGATGGTCGCGTTGGCCGGCGTCACGAAGTTGCCGGTGGAGTCCACGGGTAGGTTCGCGTCGGTGGTCCGGAAGGCGCCGATGCCGTCGTAGTTCTCGAACGAGAATCCGGGCGGGTCGAACAGGTTGTGACAACCGGCGGCGCAAGCCGACATGCCGTGCGCCTCGTAGGATTGCCGGGTCGTCCCGTTGGCGATGAAGTTGACGGGCGGCACGACGGCCGGCGGTGACCCGATGTTTCCGCACAGCACCTTGAGGTAGATCGACAGCCCGCGGTAGATTGGGTTATCCGCGCCGTCGCTGGCGAGCGTCGCCAGGAAGGCCGTCTGCGTGAAGATGCCGCCCCGCTTGGTCGCGTCGAGCGCGACCTTCGCGAATCCGGTCGCCGGCCCGGTGACGCCGTAGATCACGCCGAGATCGTGGTTCACGAAGCTGTAGGGGGCCGTGAAGAGCGTCTGCAGCGTGCCGTCGCCCGTGTAGACCGAGGAGATGAAATCGGTGAATTCGGTCTGAACGCCTTGCGCGACCGCGGCCGTGAACAACGGGCTGGACTTGACCAGCGGCTGGCTCAGGTCGCGCCCTTGGCTGCCGAAGTTGAAGAGCCACTGCTCGTGAAAGTCGTAGAGACCGCTGCTGGCCCGCGTGTCTGCCAGCATCCGCGTCACCTGCGTCGACACCTGCGCCGGCGTCGTGAGCTGTCCGGCCTGCGCCGCCTGCAGCAGCGTGTCGTCGGGCATCGTCTCCCAGATCGTCGACGCCAACCGCGAGGCCAATTGCCAAGAGGTGAGCGGCGCCAGGCCGTCGGAGCCGACCACCGGCGGGGTGGGTCCGATCTCCCAGTGATAGAGGAAGTTGGGCGACTGGATCATCCCTTTGACCATTGCGCCGATCGATTCGTTGAAGCTGAGGCCGAGGCCACGGACCTTGCTGAAGAGGGTCAGCAGGTCGGCCTGCTCCGCCGCCGCGACCGGCCGTCGATAGGCTTCGAGGCCGAACGACGTGATGAACTGGGTCGCGCAGGTGGTCTCGGCGGCGGTCGTGGTGGGCGCCTTGCACGGAATGGTCAGCTTGCCGGGCGTCTTGCCGGCCACCACGGCGGCGATCGCGGTCTCGACAACCGTGTCGGCGGTCTCGTTGTACAGGTTGACCTGCAGATCGGCGACGCTGCTCGGCGCGACGTACCCGACGGCGTTGGGCGCGTCGGGCGACCAGGCGTTGCCGCCCTCGGCCGGCGCGGTCGCGTCGCCCAGCAGATCGGCCAGCATGTGGTCGTACTCGCGGTAGGTCAGGCGCCGCATCACCAGTGTTCCAGCGCTCTCGGGCGGTGTCGCGCCGGTGGTCGCGATCGGCACCGCCGATGTGCCGCCGGCTCCGGTGGCGGTGGTCGGCCCGCCGTCGGTGGTACCGCCCGAGCTTCCGCCGGCGCCGGAACCGGAGCCCGAGCCCGAACCGGCCGCGCTCCCAGTACTTGGCCCATTGCTGCCGCCGCCGCCGGTGGCACTTCCCGTCAAGACGCCGATGCGGCCGGTGCAAGCGCCGATGGTTCCCACCGAGAGCAACGCCGTGAACGCGAGGGACGAGCGCCGAAGTGTTTGAGCTTTCATCGATGTTCTCCCGTTCAACCCTTGAGGACGGTGAGCTCGCCGCCGTAGCTGGCTTCGCCAAACGTCGTGACCGGCGTGCCCATCGCGTTGCAAAGGGCGACCAGGAGCCCGTTGTTGGGCGTGCCGGCGGGCAGCGCGAGGCTTCGCCCGGTCTTGAAGTAGCCGCCGCAGCTCCCCGCCATGACCACCGGAACGCCGGTGGTTTCGTGGGTGCCGGTTCGCATGCTGTTCATGCCGACGATGACGCTGCTGTCCAGCATCGACTTGCCGGTCGGATCGGAGATGCTCTTCATTTGTCCGATGAGGTAGGCGATTTGCGATTGAAACCAGGTGTCGCAGGTCACCTTGCGCATCGTGTTCTCGTGCGCGATGGCGTGAAACCCGTTGGCGTCGCCGGTGTTGGGATCGGACGGTAGGGCCCCCCCCGCTGTGAAACCGAGCCAGTTCATGACCAGATTGGCCGCGCCCTGATCGGAGATCTGCATGACCACCACGCGGGTGAGGTCGGCCGCGAAGGCGGCCACCGCCAAATCCATCTGCAGCTTGGTGATGACCGGGACGCTGGAGGCCAGGCTGGTCTTGGGTTCCCCGGTGGTGCTGGGGAAGCTGCACGCGGCCGGCGTGCCGGTCACCGTGGAGATGGGCGCGCCACCGTCGGTCGCGCTGGGCGGCGCCACCGTGGTCTGGAGCCGGGTTTCGATGGCCCGGATCGACGTCAGATGCTGGTCGATGCTCTGCTTGTCTTCGCTGCCGACGATGTTCGAAAACCGATTCAGATCGCCGATCACGTAGTCGAGGATGCTCTTCTCGATGGCGGCCGTATTGTTGACCGGCGCGCCGCCCGCGCCGCCGGC
>CALAOV010000308.1 GCA_937889515.1 uncultured Myxococcales bacterium
CTGGAAGCGAGCACGCCGAAGCGCGGGATCTCGGCCGCGCTCAGCGCGATCGTCTGCCTCAGAAGAGGCCAATGTTTCGCGAGGTTGTTGCAGGAAGACGCCGCGCTTCTCATGTTCGCGACGTTCGCGCTTTTGGGTGATCGCCTCCACGCCACCAACCCCGCCGTCCACGATGCCTTCACGCGAGCCGCGACCGCCCTCGATCAGACCGCGTAGAATGTCCCTGTCGTGCCCGGCCTCCAGGTCCTCGACCAGACTAGGGTGGGTCGGCGTCCAGCCCATCTGCTGGCGCGTGAGCGCGTTCTACGGCGCACAATCAATCGGCTCCGAACCCTGGAGCCCTACCACCTTCGGGTCTCGGTCAGGCCAACGGATCCTCTCGCGGTGTGCGGTTGGGCCGTCCTTCGCCTCTTGCCTGGCGATCGTCATCCCTCGCGCGAAGGACCTTGGACTCCAACATCCCTTCCGTAAAAATTCGGTTGCCCAGAAGAACGACCCTGGGCGTCTCGTGCCGGAGGAACCGGGCGCCCAACGCCAGCAGGATCTGCTGTTCCGGCCAGCCCTCCCCCGTGCCCTCAAGGTTGGGGGCGAGCACAGCGATCAACTCGACTTCGACGTCGCCGGTTCCGTACCCTTCGGCGGCCGCCACCCACCGGCGGGCTTCGCGCGCGCCGCGCGAGATCACGAACCAATCCTCATCTCCGTCCGCCGTCGTGTACCAGTAGAGCTTCGGTCGCGGCGGCTTTGTTGTTCTTGCCACGACACCTTTTGTAACGGATTTCGCGCGGCTCAGGCGGCTGGATCTCTGCGACTGCGGCCCTTATCGTGGCCATCTTGCAGCGTCGCTTCGGCCGATGTGCTCAGGCACCTGAGCCTCGCCAAGAGGTCATCCGCGCCGCCTGTTTCGGTGGGGATGACGGGGAGCCGGCAAGCCGCTGTGGCCTGTCATCATGCGTCATCGCGCGATGCCTACCGTGATCCTGAGCCTCCTTGGAGCGTTGCGATCCGCCCTCCGTGGCCGCGCGGACCTGGCGATCGAGAACGTGGCCCTTCGCCAGCAGTTTGCCAACCTGCGTCGCACATCGAGCCTGGCGCCCGTCCAGCATCGGCCTCTCTCCGGTGCCCGGATGACGGGCTGGCGAACGACAGGCGCGGCCCGAACGCCAGAGCGACGCCGTCGCCAATCCGTGACCGGATGTTCGGGGCGATCGATCACGAATCTGTGATCGAAACGCCGGCCCACCTTGAAAATCCGAGGCGGTACCTGCCGGAGGCCCGGATCTGCGGGCGGGCGCGGCTGGTCCGCCTTTTGCTGAGATTGCGCGCATGACCTTTCGGCACGCTTGCCTTCGACTACTGGCGCCTTCGATCCTGACTCTCGCCGCCTGCGGAAAGGACGCCCCAGGCCCCGGCCCGGTCGCCGAGCAGAAGTCCTCGGCGCCGCGCGATACCGCTCCCTCGGTGCCGGCGGCGGATGCTACCCAGCTGGCTACCGACGACCAGGCCTTCGCGGTCGACCTGTATCAGGCGTTGCGCGCGCAGCCGGGCAACTTGGTGTATTCGCCGACCAGCATCTCGCTGGCGCTGGCGATGCTGTACAACGGCGCCGCGGCCGGCACAGCCACCCAGATGGCCGGGGCGCTGCACTTTTCGCTGCCGCCGCCCCGCCTGAACGCGGCGTTCGACGCGATGGACCTGGCGCTGACGACGCCGCCCAGCGACGCCGCGTCTTTTCAGCTATCGGTGGCAAATTCGTTGTGGACCCAGAAGGGATTTGCGCCGCAACCAACCTTTCTGGACGCGCTGGCGACCAGCTACGGCGCCGGCGTGAAAACCGTCGACTTCAAGGCCGCGCCGGAGACCGCCCGGGCCGACATCAACGGCTGGGTGTCCGACCAGACCAAGGGTGAGATCCCGATGCTGTTCCCCAAGGGCTCGATCGACACGCTGACGCGTCTGGTGCTGGTGGATGCGGTCTACTTCCACGGCGATTGGCTGACGCCGTTTCAGCCGAACAGCCGAAACGGCACCTTCCACGCCGCGACGGGCGACGTCAGCGTCCCAATGATGTCCGGCGAGCAGAACGCCCAGCTTTCGAGCGGCGCCGGCTGGAAAGCGGCTGCGCTGGGATACCAGGGGGGCACGACGCAGATGGTTTTGGTCGTTCCCGACGCCGGGACCTTCGACAGCTTCGAGCAGGCGCTGACGACCGACCAGCTGACCGCCATCCTGACCGCCGACCGCCAGTCGGGGGCGCTCTCGATGCCGAAGTTCAAGTTCAGCTTCGGTCAGGCGCTGAACGACGCGCTGGCCGCGCTGGGGATGCCGGATGCCTTCACGAGCGCCGCCGATTTCTCCGGCATCGACGGCGCGAAGGACCTGTTGATCCAGACGGTGGTGCACCAGGCCGACATCGCCGTCGACGAAAAGGGGACCACCGCCGCCGCTGCCACCGGCATCGGCGTCGGCACCACCTCGATCGAGCTGAACTTCCTGACCGTCGACCGCCCCTTCCTGTTCTTCATCGTCCACCAGCCGACCGGCGCGATCCTGTTCGCCGGCCGGGTCGTCGACCCCAGCGCCAGCTGAGCGACGTTCGGTCAATCACGGGAAGCGCGGGTGGGGCGGGTCGGGCGGGGTCAGGTGCTCAGGGATTGGAGTCGTACCGAGAGAAGGAATCCATCAGCGCATGCTGCTGAAGTGGGGGCCGCGGCCTGCACTCGCGCAGCGCTTTCTCCGGACTCCCCGGTACGAATTGAAGCCGGCAACGGGACGTCGAAGTGACCGCGCCTGATGACTTCCTTGGCGGCGTCGAGCTAGCGGGCGCGGTCGGCACGACGGGCGCGACCGGACCGGCGGCGGCGAGCCGCCGCCAGCGCCAGCCCGGGGGGGAGCCCGGTCGAGGCGTAGAATACCGCCGGCGCCTCGTTCTGCACGTAGACGGCATCGTTGATGTAGACGCCGTCGTAGGGGCCGAAGAACGCATCCTCGGACAGCGCCGCCGACGGGACGATCGTGCTCATCCGGACGATGGTGGATCCGTCGTCGACGAGGCCGAGCAGGCTCTGGCCCACCTGCATGGCGGCGAGGCCGGCCTTGGTCGTCTCGCTCTCGAGCACGAAGGCCTGGTTTCCGTGGGCAGCCACGGCGGCCGCGACCGCATCGGCGTAGCGGCCGATCCGGAGCGTCGTGGGATCAAGGTCGGTGAGCCGGAGCGGGGCGAACGGCGACAGCGGCCCACTGCGGCCGGCGGTGGCGTTGAACAGGGTGAACGCCACGGTCGGCGCCGCGCCCAGCCGGGCGAAGCCGAGCGATAGTTTCTGGTGCGCGCCGGGGAGCGTGTAGTGCACCCCGATGCTGGTGGCCGCGCCAGTGGCGGCGGTGTCGCTGCGCCGGATCGCGATGAAGTACCGCCCGGTGCCCGCGTAGGCGGCGACGACGGACTGCCCGTCGGCGCTCAGCACGAAGCCGTTACTCGCGAGCCAGCCATTCACCGCGTCCGCGGTATCCCCGGTCAGCACCACCGCCTCGACGGGGCCGATGCCGACGGGCGCGCTGACGCTGACACCGCCGTCGCTCGCCCGGGTGCCGCCGCTGTTGTCCGCCTTCGTGCCAGCAGCCGTATCGAACGGGCAGCCGCAGCCGTCCGAGCTCCCGCCAGCCTGTTGGACGAACACCTTCGGTGCCGTGGCCGCGTCGAGCGCCGCGAGGTCCGCCTCTGAAACCGGCTGGGAATCCAGCGTCGGCTCGGTGTCAGTCGGGATCAGCACGCCGTAGTCGGCGGTCGTCGCGGGCACGCCGATCTGGACCACGATGTCGGTCGTCAAGGCGCGCACCGACATCAGAATCCGCTGCGCATTCGCCACCACGCCGCTCGACTGGCTGCTGACGCCGGCGCCCCCGCAGGCGGCCGCGGGACGGGGCACGAGCCCAAACGCCCCGAGGGCGACCCCGAACATCGCGCCTTTGGCCCTGGCTCTCACGCGCCCTCGATCGCTACGGTACCACGAGCTCGCTACCACGAGCTCGCTCCCGCCTGTGCAACAGCGTCAGCCACGCGGTCGTGGCCGACACACCCAGTGCAAGCACGGAGACGGACAAGCTGCCTACGGCGATGTTGATGGCATCAATGTTCATTGCGTCCCCTGTCCTTCGCCAATCGGTCATCCGGGCGCCGGACGGGAGGGACGGAGGCCGATCCTGGATCGGCGGCAGGCTCAACCTGGTGTTCATGTGTCGGCCCACGCGGCCGTCGGAGCGCGTTGTCGTGGACCGGGCAGACGTCGGCGATCAATCTCCGCAGGGAAACGGCGGGGGCT
>CALAOV010000309.1 GCA_937889515.1 uncultured Myxococcales bacterium
CACCGAGATCTACACTCTTTCCCTACACGACGCTCTTCCGATCTACCCGCAGGTCCAAGGTGCGCTTCGAGTCGAGCCATTCGTCGATCAGGCGACGTTTGCCGCTGCCCAGCGCTCCGATGATCGTGACCATCTGAGGCGCCTTGAAGCGCGTCGCCTGAGAAAACGCCGCATCCAGCGCCCCCAGCTCGGTCTCCCGCCCAACGAACTCCGCCGACACCTTCTCCATGACCCCTGTCTAGCCTCGGGACGGGGCCGCGTCCACTATGCCGGTGCCTACATGTCGATGATCACGACGCCGCGCTGCGGCCGCTCCCGATCCTCCTTCTCCTCTTCGTCGCGATCTTGCCGCTCTTTTCTACCCTGTTCCTCTTCGCTCTCGGGCTTCCAACGCTCGTCGCGCTCCGGGACCTCGAGTCTCGGGCGATCCTGACGGCGTCGCTCCTCCTCTTCGCGGCGACGGATCTGTTCGATGATCCAAGGCTCGAGCACAACGAGAACCCCTAGCTAGATGCCTGCAATATCTCTACCTATTAGTCAAGTTCGGCAATTCGTCGCACAAACGTGAGACGTAAAAAAGCTCAGTGTTCCCCGGCTGTTACGGACTGGTTTTGATCCGGATCCTCCACCTTCCATTCTCCCCCCTCGCGGATGAGTCTGACTTCCTTGTCGGGGGGGTATGGCAAATGGGCCTCGTCACCGACCTCGGCGATCGGCGCCGCCAGGGCCGCCCGCAGCCGGGCCAGCAGGGCGCCGTTCTCCGCTTTGCGCTCGCCTTCCCAGTAGCTGCGGAGCTTGTCGGCCGAGAGGCCCGCCCGGTACCGATTGGGGACCAGACGCAGCACGACGTCGTAGCGCCGCTCGTCCAGCGCCCGAACCAGGGTCCGCAGGGCGGCCCGCGGCGTCCCCTGCCCCCAGGTCTCGTAGACCGGGCCGTCGATTCGCCAGTGGCCTTCCTCGAGGAGCACGGGGAACCGCTCGCCGAGCGACAGCTCGATCTCGACCCGGGGGGCCACCTTCGACGCTTCGGAGACCATCCGCTTGCCGAGGGCTTCCGGCTCACCGCCGCCCGCCTTGAACCCGGCCGCGAAGGCGTCGAATGGCGTCCGGCGTCGAAACTCGGCCGAGGTGAGCCCATAGGCGGTCCGGAGATCTCCCCGCCCGATCGCCGTCCCGAAGGCGACGACAGTGGCCGCGGGTCCCTCGGCGGGGTGCGCGCAACCCGGAGGTGCGCCCGCCACCCCGCACAGAAACAGGAGGGTGGCGCCGGGCCTCATTCCGCTTTGGGCGCCGCCCCGCCCGGAGTCGGTGCCACGTCGCCCGGAGGAGCGGCCGGGTGGCTCGAGACGGTGAGGTGATAAGGATCGTCGGGGTTGCTCGAGCCGCGGGCGCCCGCCAGCCGGACAAAGATCGGTCCGCCCGGGATCGCCAGCCCGACGACGCGGAGCGGGCCGTGTCGCCCGCCCTCGGCGCGTGAGATCAACGTGCCATCCGCGCGGAGGATCTCCAGCTTGACGCTGGCGTGCTCCGGAGCCGCCAGCTCGACGTCGAACGCCGCCGGGGCTTCGGTGACGTACCGGAAGACATCGACGTCGCCGCGCCCCAGATAGCCGACCACCGTCCCGTCACCGACGAGCTGCGCGTGTTCCGGATCGTCGTTCGGCTCGGCCTCCGAGCCCGCCTTGGGGAGATCGGCGCGCGGGCGAACGTTGTATCGCGCGTCGGCGCTCCAGTCCGCGTCGGCGCGGACCACCAGGAAGACCTGCGCGTCGCCCGGCGGAAAGCGAACGTCCCGCAGCACGACCCGCTCCCCTTTGCGCCCGCGCGCCTCGGTCAGCTTGTGGGCATCGGCGCCATAGAGCTGCAGCGAGGCGCTCACGTTCGGCACCGGATCGAGATCGACCGACAAGACGCTCCCCTCGGCCAGACCGGCCGTCGGCAAGCGGTACCAGTCCTGGTCGTGCCGCCAGCCCAGATAGCCGACCGCCTCGGCCCCGGGCGCCAGCTCGGTCGCCAGGGCAGGCGTTCCGTTGGGCTCGATCTCCGCGCCCACCTCGAGGGCCGCGAGATGCACGACCAACCGATAGCCGCCCGGCGGCACCTCGCCGCCGGCGCTGCGGACCCGCAGGTAGGTGACGCCCGGCGCGACCGTGAGGTTCGGGATCGCGATCGCTTCCCCGGACTGACCCGGCGCCGACACCAGCACATGGCCAGCCCCATCCAGCGCCTCCAGGGTCACGGCCGTCCCCGCGGCCGGGCGTAGATCGGCGCGCAGCGAGGCCCGCGGCGGTGGCCTGGCGGCGCCCCCGTCGACCGGCGCTGCCGGCGGCACGGCACCGCCGTCGGGCGCGGGCAGATCGATGCGAAAGGTGTCGACGTCGCGCTTGCCGCCGGGCGTGCCCTTGTCCAGGCTCCCGGTCACCGCCGCCGGCGTGGTGGACGAGAGCACCATCCGCTGCGCGGTCGCCAGCGTGTCGTTGGGTTCCGTCTCTGGCTCGGCCGGCAGGCCGTCGTCGAACACCTCGGGAGAGACGACCACCGCCGCGCCGTCCGGCCGGGGCGGCATCGCCGAGCGGTGGCAAGCCGCCGAAAGGCCGACCGCACCGAACAGGATCGCCGCCGTCCGTCGCAGGGTCGTCTCCGTCAGACGTCGTTCTTCTTCTGGATCGTCGCCATCAGCTCGGCCTCGGCGACCACCGCGCCGTCGACCTTGGCCTCGCCGCGCAGCTTCCAGATCGCGCCGCCCTTGCGCAGCGGCACCACCTCCAGCATCAGGAGATCCCCGGGGGTGACCGGCTTTCGGAAGCGGGCCTTGTCGATGCCCAGGAAGAAGATCACCTGCTTTTCGGGGTCGAAGCCGACCAAGCTGGCCGCAAGCAGCGCGCCGGCCTGGGCCAGCGCCTCGATGATGAGGACGCCCGGCATCACGGGAAGACCGGGGAAATGCCCGTTGAAGTGGGGCTCGTTGCGGGTGACCAGCTTGCGCGCCACGATCCGATCCGCCCCCAGCTCGTCGACGCGATCGACCAGCAGAAACGGATAGCGGTGCGGGAGGATCCGCTCGATCGCGCGGATATCGAGCATGCCGGTTACTTCTTCGCGGAGGGCGCCGGCTTGGCGGCCGGGTCGGCCCCCTCGCCGCTGTTGTAGCGGCGAATGAGCTCGGTGGTCAGATCCAGGTGGGGCTTGGCGAACACCAGCGCCGACTTGTCGACGATCATCGAGAAGCTCTCGGAGGCGGCGATCTTGGCGATGATCTTGTTCATCCGCTCGTAGATCTTCGCGGTCGCTTCCTGCTCCTTGGCGGTCAGATCTTGCTGGTGGCGGAGGTAGGTCTGCTGGACCTTCTGCATCCGCTGCTGCAGCTCGCCCTCCTTCTCGCGCACCTGGTCGGGCGGCAAGAGCGTGCGCTTCTTGTCGAGATCCTCGATGTCCTTCTTGAGCGCGGCCTGCTGCTCGTCCAGCTCTTTCTGCTTCTGATCGAAGACCTTCTTGAGCGCCGCCTTCGCCTTGCGACCGTCGTCGGTCTCGTTCAGCGCGCGCTGCATGTCGACGAAGCCCAGCTTGAAATCCTCGGCAAAGGCCGACGAGGCGCTCAGCAAGAACACCCCCAGAACCAGAAAACGTGATGCGCGTGACATGTTCATCTCCTTCACCGCCCGGTTGCTTAACAGATCCTCAAGAAAAAAGAAGGAATTTGCCCATCGACGACCCATCGACGACCCATCGATCGCGTCGGGGGCGGAGCGGCTCTGCCGATCCGCCCCCATCGCGGGGGGGTTTGGGGACCCTTTCAGGGTCCCCATCTAAAAGAAATTACCGATCGTGAACTCGAAGACGATGGGTTGCTCGCCCGGGATGGTCCAGAACGGAACGCCCCACTCGAACCGGAGGGGGCCGATGGGCGACTGCCAGCGGAAGCCGAATCCCCAGCTGGCCCGGTAGGCGCTGGGGTTGAGCGGGTTGAGGCAGGGGTCCTTGGACTGGTCGACGTTGAAGGGGCGCAGCTTGCAGTACTGGTCCTCGAGGTTGAAGGCGTTGCCGACGTCCGTGAAGACCACCCCTCGGATCCCGACCTTATCGAAGATGGGGAACTCGATCTCGGCGTTGCCGATCACCTCCATGTTGCCGCCGATGAGGAAGTTGCTGAGGGAGCCGTCCGGCGCCTGCGAGCTCTCGGCGCGGATGACCGGCCCCAGCGAGCGCGGCGAGAAGCCCCGGATGTCGTAGATGCCGCCCACGAAGTAACGCTCGAAGATGGGGACGCCGCGATCGTCGCGGCTGGCGATGAGGCCGAGGTTGCCCTTGAGCCGCAGCACGAACGGTCCCCACAGCGGGTAGAAGGCGCGGGCCACGGCTTCGTAACGGGTAAAGACGTTCTCCGACAGCGTGTACGGGTCGGCGACCTCGGCGGAGATGGTGTTGTACCAGCCGCGGGTCGGGAAGAGGCGATTGTCCCGCGAGTCGTAGGACAGGAGCGCCTTGCCCGAGGAGGTGATCCCCGAACGCAGCAGGTTGGCGATCGACCCTACTTGAGTAGGCTGGATCACCGAGGTAGAGAACAGGCTGGAGAAGCCGCTGGTCGAGACGCCCACGTCCTCGAGCGTGTAGGTGAGCAGGAGTCGGGTGTCCTCGGCCAGCAGGTAGCCCCAGGTCAGGCTGCCGCCCTTGGAGTTGCGGACGAACGAGAACAGGAACTGATCCTGCTTGAACAGATTGAACCCGAAGGTCCAGTTGGTGTCGAGGAAGTACAGATCCTGGAACTGCAGCAGGTAGAGCTGGCGGAGGCCGGAATACTGCAACTGGAGCGTGAGCAGCTGCCCGCGCCCGAACAGGTTGTTCTGCGAGACCTGCGCCTGCGCGATGAAGTTCTCGACCGAGGAGAACCCGGCGCCGATCTGGAAGGTGCCCGTCGGGCGCTCGGCGACCTCGAAGTTCACGTCCATCTTGTCGTCGGTCTCGCCCCGCTTGGTGGACATGTCCACCTTTTCGAAATACCCCAGGGCGTTGACCCGCTTCTTGGAATAGTCCAGCAGCGACTGGTTGTAGGAGTCGCCTTCGACGATGCGCATCTCGCGGCGCATGACCTTGTCGCGGGTCTTGTTGTTTCCGCGGATGTTGATCCGGTTGATGGTGACCAGCTCCCCTTTTTGGATCTCGAAGAACACGTCGACGATCTTGGTCTTCTCGTTGACCGGGGTGGTCGGGGTGGCGTTGACGTAGGCGTAGCCGCGGTCCTTGTAGTAGTCGGTCAGCTTCTGCAGATCGTCCGAGAGCTTCGAGCGGTTGAAGATCTCACCCGGCTTCACGGAGACCCGGCTCAGGAAGAACTCCTTGGGCATCAGGAGATCGCCGGTCACGTCGACCTTGCCGAGGTGATACTGCGGGCCCTCGTCGACCGAGATCGTGATGTACATCGACTGCTTGTCCGGCGACAGCTCGACCAGCGGATTGCCGACCTTCACCTGGACGTAGCCGTGGTCCCAGTAGTGCGCCTGGATGAGCAGCAGGTCGCGCTGGAACACGTCCTCGCGGTAGGTCCCCGCCGAGGTGACCACCGAGAGGATGTTCCCCTCGTGGGTCGAGATGACGTCGCGCAGCTCGGCGTCCGAGATGGCCTGGTTACCGACGAAGTTGACCCGCCGGACCTCGACCTTGGCGTTCTCCCGGATGTGGAACCAGACGTCGACGGTGGCGGAGCTGTCGCGTTTGATCTCGTAGGAGACCTCCACCATGTAGAAGCCCTTCTCGACGTAGGCGTCCTTGATCTTCTCGACGTTCTTCTTGATCTTCGACAGGTCGAGGATCTGGTCCTTCTTGATGTCGAGGGCCTCGTTGATCTTCGAGAGCGACACCTCGTCGTTGCCCGCCACGTAGATCTTGTTGATGGCCGGCTTTTCGCGCAGCACGAAGGTGACCACGCTGCCGGTCTTCCCCTCGCTGACCTCGACCTGGACGTCTTCGAAATACCCCATCTTCCAGATCGCGCGCACGTCGTCGCGAACCGTCTCCTGCGTGAGCGTGACGCCCGGAGTGGTCTTGAGGTTCACCTTGATGGCGTCGTCCTCGACCTTGCGGTTGCCGCGAAATTGCAGCTTGACCACCTTCAGGTTGGGCGCAGACGCCTTGACCGGCGCGGGCGCCGCCGGCGACTCGGTCGGCGTGGTCTCGGGGCCGGACGCCGCGCGCGCCGGGCGGACGGATCCCACCCCGGCACCGAGGAGCATCGCGGCGGCGAAGGCGAAGGCACGCAGGCTCATGGCGATGGCGCTCGCCTATTCCCGCTCGACGATCAGGCCGTCCGCCATGCGCAGCCGCCGGGGCGTCTTGGCCGCCAGCTCGTCGTTGTGGGTGACGATCAGGATCGTCGTCCCCAGCTCGCGGTTGAGCTCGAAGAACAGATCGTGCATCTCGCGCCCGGTCTTGGTGTCGAGGTTGCCGGTCGGCTCGTCGGCCAGCAAGAGCCGCGGGCGCAGGATCAGCGCGCGCGCCAGCGCCACCCGTTGCTGCTCGCCGCCCGAGAGCTCGCCCGGCCGGTGCGAGAGCCGATCGCCGAGGCCGATCCGCGCCAGCATCGCGGCCGCCCGCTCGGCGACCTGCCGCCGCGGCAGCCGCAGGATCAGTCCCGGCATCATGGCGTTCTCGAGCGCCGTGAACTCGGGCAGCAGGTGGTGAAACTGAAAGACGAACCCGATCTCGCGGTTTCGGAACTCGGCCAGCCGGGTCGCGTTCATGGCCGTGACGTCGACCCCGTCGAAGGTGATCGTGCCGGCGCTCGGCGCGTCCAGCGTCCCCAGGACCTGCAGAAGCGTCGACTTGCCGACCCCCGAGGCGCCGACGACCGAGGCGATCTCCCCGGGCGGCAGGTCGAAGTCGAGGCCGCGCAACACCTCGATCAGGCGGCCGCCATGCTCGAAGGCCTTGACGAGCCCGCGCACCGAAACCCGGGCCCCCCCGCGCACTTCGCCCTCGGTCACGGCCGGCGAAAGTGCGGCCGGCGAAATGGGGGTCGTCATGGGGTGCGCCAAATTAGTCGGCGCCCCCTCAGGTGTCAACGACGCCATTGCCTGCAATTCCTGAGACTCCGCGCACTTGGCGCGGGTTGCCTAGGGTAATTTATTCATATCGCAGACCGTCGACCGGGCGCATCCGCGAAGCGAGCATCGCCGGGTACAGCGTCGCCAAGCAGCAGAGGCCGAGGGCGGCCAGGCTGACCGCCGCGATCTCGCGGACCCGCATCACGACCGGCAGCTTTTGAATGTAGTAGACGTCCGGATCCAGCGGCAGCCCGTAGTGTCCGAGCAGGAGGCAGCCCCCGATGCCCAACGCCAGCCCCAGCACCAGGCCGAGCAAGCCGATGTAGAGCCCCTCCGCGAAGAAGACCCGCAAGATGGCGCCGTCGCGCGCGCCCATCGACTTGAGGATCGCGACCTCTTTGGCCTTCTCCGTCACCAGCATGATCAGGTTCGAGACGATCGAGAACGAGGCCACCAGCGCGATGAAGGTCAGCACCACGAACATCGCCACCTTCTCCAGCTTGAGCGCCGCGAAGAGGCCGCGGTTCAGCTCCTCCCAGGTGCGGACCTCGTAGCCGGGACCGATGCGGCTGGCGATCTCGTCGGCCACCTCGCGCGCCGCCTCCGGGGTGGTCGTGCGGACCTCGACGCCGGTGACCTCGTCCGGCATGTGCAGGAACTTCTGCGCGTCGGAGAGGGAGACGTAGGCCAGCTTCGAGTCGAACTCGTACATCCCGGTGTAAAAATGCCCCGCCACCCGGAACGACTTGAGCTTGGGCATCGGGCCCATCGGGCCGATCCCGCAGAGCGGGCAGGCGATGTCCACGTCGCTGCCGACGAACACCCGCAGCGTGTGCTGGTAGAGCTCGTCGCCGAGAAGGATCCCCGGCAACACGGGCGCGGGATCGGCGAGATGGGCCTTGCCCACGCCTTTGTCGATCCCTTTCGGGGCGGCCCCGGCGCCTTCCGACGGCTCGGGCGGTGCAAGCAGGTCTCCCCCCTCGGCGGGGATGCGCTCGGGATGATCGAGATAGCCGATCTTCCCCTCCTGCAGCGTGCGCTCGAGGCCCAGCACGCGCGGCGCCCGATCCGGCTCGATGCCGCGCAGGATGATCCCCATCCCGGCCGGGTTGGTGACGTGCTTGATGATCACCTCGGTCTCGATGTAGGCCATGGAGCCGACCACCCCCGGGATCCCGGCGATCTTCTGATCGACGGCCCGCCAATCGGTGAAGGGGCGATCGTCGCCGGTACTGATCGCCACGTCGGCCTTGGTGGCGCGGATCTTCCCCTTGAGATCGGCCTCGAACCCGGACATCACCGAGAGCGCGATGATCGGCGCACCGGTGCCGAGGAACACCCCGAAGATCGACACCGCCGTGAAGACGGTGAACAGCGCGAAGAGCGCGCCCAGCAGCGTCAGCAGGAGGCCGACGGCGATCGCGATGGCGCCGGCCGTCTTGAGGCGATCGACGATGACCAGCGGGTGCGGCTCCATCCACTCGCCGGGGGCGCGGGCCTGAATGCCGCCCAGGTGCGGCACCAGGGCCGCGGCGACGAAGCAGAGGCCGCCGGCCAGCAGCGCCGCCAACCCGATCAGCAGCGTCCGGCGCGAGCGACGCTCCGGATCGCGCAGGTGGCGCCAGGCGACGAACCATTCGAAACCGGGGGCGAGCATGCGCGCTACTCGCCCTGCGGCCCCGGGCTGGGTCGATCCGGCCGCATCAGCGGAAACAAGATCACGTCGCGGATCGACGGCTGGTCGGTGAGCAACATGGTGAGGCGATCGATGCCGATCCCCTCGCCCGCCGTGGGCGGCAGACCGTATTCCAGCGCC
>CALAOV010000310.1 GCA_937889515.1 uncultured Myxococcales bacterium
AACTCCCACGGTTCCCGCCGCGCCGGCAACTCCCACGGTTCCCGCCGCGCCGGCAGTGCCGACGGTTCCCCCCGAGGCCGCAGCGCCGCCTGCGCCCGCACCGCCCGTTCCGGAGACACCACCGAGATTGCCGCCCCCGGTCCCTGAGCTGCCTCCAAGCGACGCCCCACCGTGGCCACCCGATCCCGCCAACCCGCCTTCATTGCCCGAACCGGTGGATCCCCCGACGACGCCGCCGCCCCCGCCTTGGCTCGCACAGGCTCCCGATAGTACCAGCCCGGCGAGGACACAGACGACCCGCCGCATGGCGGTTGTTCGGCGAAGCTCCATTGGTTGGAAGTGCGAACGGTCGAGTCGTTTGAACCGTGCAGAGGCAAATGGTTGCGCCAAGCTCGAACCTTCGTTTTGTTTTTCGCTCTTTTCCGATCGGCTCAAGAAATCCTCCCGTCAGGGGCTGAGGGCGATTGCGTCAATCAACGGGCGTGGCGGCCATCGACGGCGTCGAACGCCACGCCCAGGGACAATCCGATCTGGACCAGCGCCGTCGTTCCTATATTCCCGAGCGAAGCGACCGCGATCTCGTAGGCTCGTGGAAAGTACTCGAGGTTCAGAGTGGCGAACGGTACGAGCGCCCCCGCCAGGACCCTCAGCTCGAGCGGCTCAGCAGGCCGGCGTGTTGGCCCGCTGGAAAGGGGTGCAAGTGGTCTACAATATTGGGAATCGTTCCCGGGGAAAAACAGCCATCCGAAATGCCGCTTGCTGACGACGGACGGCCGATCGCGGCGGTTCGAGGCGCTCTTTCGCGTGGAGGAACCGGTTCGGACGGCGGCTCTTGGTTCCTGCTGGCCGCGATCACCGCGCTGCTGATCGCCCGCATTCCCATTATCCTCGTTCGGGCCTTCGACAACGACGAGTTCGAGCACGCCCACGCCGCCTGGAGCGTGTGGAGGGGCCTCGTCCCCTACAGGGACTTCTTCGAACACCACACGCCCTGGTACTACTTCACGCTCTCGCCCTTCTTCCGCTGGTTCCCGGTGGCCGAGTCCTTCGACGCCGCCCGGCATTTCCTGATCTTCGGTCGGCTCTTGTCGCTCGCGCTGACCGCGCTTTCGGTGGTCCTGCTCTTTCTCGTCGGACGGCTCGGCGCCGGCCGCCGCGTGGGCCTCCTCGCGGGGCTGTTCTTCATGGGGCAGCCGGTGCTGATCCACAAGACCCTGGAGATCCGTCCCGATGTTCCGGCCCTGACGTTTTTCATCGGCGCGCTCTGGTTCCTGCGGCACGGGCTCCTCGCGCAAGAAACTCCGCCCGCGCGGCGGCTTCGCTGGTTTCTGGGCGGGGGGCTCTGCCTCGGGGCCGCCGTCATGTGCACGCAGAAGCTGCTGTTCGTCCTTCCGGGCGCGTTCGTCGGCCTCGGGCTCTGGGTCCTGGCGAGCGGCCGTCGCGGCGACCCTCGCACCCGGGCCTCCCGGACGCTCGCGGTGCTCGTCGTGCTCCTGGGCGTCGCTGCCCCGGCGGTGGTGACCTGGATCGGATTCGCTCTGCGCGGGGGCGGCGGTCAATTCATCTACAACAATTTCGTCCTCAACGCGCGGTGGGGCTGGCGCTCGGGCCGGCATCTTCTGCTCCTCCTTCGAACGAGCTGGCCCATCCTGCTCCTCTGTCTCGTCGGGGCCTGGGCGGCGCTGTTCCGTCACGACCGAGCCGACGAGCGGGACCACGGGGACGTCCTGCTCCTCTGTACGCTCGGTGGGGTCGTCGCGGGACTTGCCGTGGTGCCGGCCGCGTACGAGCAATACTACCTTCCGGCCCTCACCATCGCGTGCCTGTTCGCGGCGCGGGGCCTGTCCCTCCTTCTGGACGCCAGCGGCCGCCGCGCGCGCGGGTGGGTGGTCATCTGCGCAACGGTCCCGTTCCTGATCTGGCCTGTCGTCGATCTCGGCAGAGCGCTCGGCCGGCGGAATGACATCCAGATGGCGCGGCTGCGGTTTGTCTTCGAACACACCGGCCCCGCAGAGCCGGTGCTGGACGGGTGGCTCGGAACCAACGTGTTCCGCCCGCCTCCGCACTACTACTTCTTCATCCACAGAGAGCTGCTGGCCACGCTGACGGTGGACGAGAAGGACGCCTACCTGGACGCCCTGACGAGCGGTCGGCCGGCGCTCATCGCGCTCGACGACGAGCTCCGCGCCCTCGGGCCACGCTTCCTGCAGTTCGTGCGGCGCAACTACGTGAGCACCGATGGATTGTTCTACTTCCCGGTCGAACCCAAGGCTCAGTAGGCCGTCCCCGCGGGCCTTCCGCACAGGTTCACGCCGCTCGGCTCCGCTTGGTTGAGCGCGAAGACGACGCCCGGACGCTCGAAGCTCGTTCTGTCGTAGGGCAGGTCGGTCGTCGCGTAACGATGGTCTTGCACCGCCCGCTTCACGTCTTGTCGCTGGAGAGGAAGCCAGCAGCCGCGCCCCGCCCGCTCGACGCCGTCCGCGACGTCGGTTCGAATCCAGAGCTTCGTCCCGCCCGCGAACGCAGGTGCATAGCGAGCACGGAAGCTCGGCTGCTCGTACAGCCGTCCCACCGCGGCCCATTTCCAGTGCGCCTCGATCAGATCGGGCGACTCGGCGTTCAGAACCTCACCGACGGCGGTCGGTCCCTTCCGGGCGAGCGTCCGGTTGGAGAGAAAGGCGAGGTCCACGATCTTGAACTCGTCACAACACAGGGCGAGACCCCCGACGTCCGAGGTGAGGATGGACGGTTGCTCGAGGTTTGCCGCGGCCGCGAACCTCCGAAACACGCGGCCCGACGCCGCGTAGGTGTGTGGGGTGACGTCGAACGCTCCCCCCCGGGCGGCGACTTCCAGCCAGTGGGAGGGAAACGCGACCCTCGACATGGCGACCGCCGCGGCCAACGAGCCCGCTGCGAGCGCCACCCGGAACCTGCTTTTCCCAGCCTCGACCCAGACCGAGAAGAGCAGCGACAGCAGCAGCAATGCCGGCGGAAACGCGAAGTAGGGCATCCGTCCGCGATAGCCCATGTGCCTTCCGGTGAGGACCCCCATCACGACGGCGCCCAGGATCGGCGCCGCGACAATCGCGAGAGCTCGGCGGCGACCCCGGAGCGCGCCCGCGAGGCTCAGGCCCGCTCGTCCCGCGATCCCGAGCGCGACGAGGGGTACCACGAAGAACCGCAGTAGCTCGATGCCGCCCTCCAACCGATCCCCCCAGCCGAGCTCCGCGTAGGGTGGCCACCGCTTCGCCCAGAACGTGTTCGGCAGGACGTCCGAGAAGGTGACGAGACGCCAAACCGAGAGCAGCGCGACGGTGCCGAGGCCCGTGAGGAAAATCGTCCAGAAGCTGCGCCGCCCCGGGACGGAGAAGACGGCGAGGCCCAGCAACCCCACGTAGAGAACCGCCTCGAAGCGCGTCGTCACGGCCAGGACGACGCCCGCGCCCAGGAGGAGGAGACGGGGGCGCGGGGACAAAAGCTCGTTGATCATCAGGAGGCCGGCGGCGGCGAGGAGGCCCATCTCCATCCCGTTGCCGGCCTCGGAGAACGAGCAACCCCAGGCGGCAAAGGCGATCACCGTTAGGGCCGAGAACAGCCTGCCGAGCCGCAGGAGGGTGCAGCTCCTGGCCAGCAACACCGTGCACGCGCCGATGCAAAGAACGGAAAGAGCCTGGGAAATCAGGAGCGCCGCGCGGTACGACGGCCTGGCGAGCGCCGCCAACGAATTGAGTAGAAACCACGAAACGGACGAGAAGCCTTCGACAACCTCGGACCGGGGGGTGAGCGCCACGCGGCCATGTCGAGCGAAGGTCCTGGCAAAAGCCAGGGTGATGGCGCCGTCATCCCAGCCGTTGTCTCCAATGAGCAGGCAAACCCACATCAAAGCCGCGCATTGGAGGAGCACGACAACCGCAACCCAGGAACGCGACACGGGGTGCGGCAACACAACACGCACGCCTTTCTAGTGTCAAGCAGCGGCCGCCTCTCGGCAGGGGATGTTCATCTTGCAGGCATCGGTCACAAGAACGAAAATTGCCAACGGGGCGCGACCTTCGCGCGCCGTTCCGCTGGCGGCGGAGACGTCGCGCGAGCGCGCCCAGGTCTGGGAAGCGCTGGTGGCTCTCCGGCGCGATCACGATCCGAATCGCGCCGCGGCGCTGCTCGACCACGATTTCGAAACCAACAGCCTCCCAGGCGTTTCATCGCATTTGTGACCCGCACGCAGACCGACGTATCATCGCCGTCATGAATCGGCAACCGCGGCCCGCGACCCTCGCGGTGGCCATCACCGGAATGGCGTTCTCCCTGTCGGCTTGTTACCTGCAGACGACGGCGCCGCCGCCCGCGGTGCCCCCCGCTCCCCCGCCGGTTCCCGCCGCCGTTCCGGCGGCGACGCCCGCTCCCGAGCCGGTAGCCTCCCTAGCCGGCACCTGGTTCGCAAGCGGGTTTACCTGCCCAGGTGCCTACGTTCCGCCCGAGGAGGAAATCAGCATCACGCAAGACGGGCCGCTGGCGATCGCGATCAAAGTGATTGGCGACGATTGTGTTCCCGCGGGCGCCATCACCTGGCGGGGCAACGTCGCCGGGACGTCCTTCCCGGTGCAGGTTCAGGTGTCAAATGGACCGCGAACTCCCCTTCGCTTCCGGGACGCGACGGTCACGCTCACGGGGCCCGATACGCTCGAGCTATCGGCGGGCTGGAAGGTTCGGTTCCGCAAGGGCAAACGGTGAAACTCGGGACGACGGCGCCGTCGGGGCGGCCGGCGGTGGTATCGCGGGAGCCGGCGGCGGGATGGGGGCGGCGGGATGGGGGCGGCGGGCTGCACCAGCGCCGCCAGGAAGCGACGATCGGAGAACAGCAGGCGCATCGCTTCGCCCTGTTGTCCCCGATTCCCTCGAAATGCCCGACGAAGATGGGGGGCCCCTCCTGGCCGGCCTCCGTGCTGAATGCGCTCACGTCCAGGACCACCTCGGCCTCCGCGTCGCCGCTGAAGAATCCGGTCTTGAAATCGTTGTAGTACTTGCGGCCGTAGCCGCCTGCCTCAAGCGGCGCGGCATCGACGCCCTGGTGCTCGAGGCCGGGCCGTTCCCTCACGCGTCGACGGTCACGGCGCCAAGGGGGTGCGCCTGGCAGGCGAGGATCAGGCCGCGCGCTTTGTCTGCCGCGGAGAGCGCGTCCTCGCTCTCCATGCGCACGCGGCCGGCCAAAAGGCGGGTCTTGCACTGTCCGCAGATGCCGGAGCGGCATTCGAAGGGGATCTCCACGCCGGCCGCCTCGGCGGTCTCGAGGATCGTCAGGCTGGCCGGCATCTCGAAGATCCGGCCCGATCGTTCGAAGCGGACCGACCCCGCTTCGCCTTCGAGCTGGCCCGACGTCCCATCGAGGAGTTTCGCCGCCGCCTCGCCCGCCGCGGAGATCGGCGCGGCAGCCGAGGCCGGCGAGACGAACGCCTCCGTCTTCACGGCGGCCTCGGGCACGCCGAGCTCGGTCAGCAGCCCGCGCATCGCGGTCATCATGCCGTCGGGACCGCAAAGGAAGATCGGGGCGTGGGTCAGATCGGGCACGACCCGCGTCAGCAGCTCCTTGGTGATCGTGCCCCGCTCTCCCGCCCAATCGGTCCCCGTCTCCTTGGTGAGCGTGGCGCAGACGTGGAGATTGGCGAAACGCCGCCGGAGATAGCCGAGCTCCTCCCAGAAGATGAGGTCGGTCTGCGTTCTCACCGAGAACACCAGATCGATGGAGCCGGGCCAGCACCGGTCGGTCAGGTAGCGGACCATCGACATGAGCGGCGTGATGCCGACGCCGCCTGCGATCAGCACGACCCGGTCGCTCTCCTGGCCGGTGAAGACGAAGCGACCCGCAGGCGCCGACACCTTGAGGCGGCTCCCCTCGCGAACGACCTCGTGCAGGTGGCGCGAGCCGGGGCCGGCCGCGCTTCGCTTCACGGTGACCTCGCAGTAGTGGGCGCGGGTGGGCGACGACGCGATGGTGTACGACCGGTTGACCCGCTGGCCGTCGACCACCAGCGCCAGATTGAGATACTGGCCGGGCTGGTAGCGAAACGGCAGCTCGCCGCCGTCGACGTTCATCAATCGAATCGTGCGGACGTCGGGGGTCTCGTCGAAGACGCGCGCGACCCGCAGCTCACCCGACCAGTGGGCCGCTGGTGGCGGCGCGCCCGGCGCCCGCGACAGCCCCGGCCCGAACGCCGGCCCGGGCGCCGGCCGGATCTTGCGGCGGTCGGAAGCGTAGCGGACCACGCGGAATCCCAGCAGCATCGCCAGCACGAAGGCGAACGCCAGCGGCTGGCGCGTGTCCGACTTGACCAGCAGGTAGTAGTGCAGCGCGCCCGCGATGGCGACCAGGTAGGAGAGGCGGTGCAGCGCCTTCCAGCGCTTGGCGCCGAGCCGCATCACCATGCCGCTCGTCGAGGTCAGCGCCAGCGGCACCATCAGCAAGAGGCCCGCGAAGCCGATCAGCAGATAACGCCGCGACAGGATCTCGTGGACCGTGCTCGCGACGCTGAGCGCGCGGTCGAAGACGAAGAAGATGGTGAAGTGGACGGCCGTGTAGAAGAACGCGTAGAGCCCGAGCGATCTCCGCACCGCGATGAGGGCATTCCACCCGGTGACCTTTCGCAGCGGCGTGACGAGCAGGGTGAGCAGCAGGCAGATGAGCGCCATCAGCCCCGTCGTGTGCAGGGCGTAGTTGACCCCGTTGACCCCGAGCTGCCGGCGCGCCGCGTCCCAGGCCAGCAGCGCGCCCGGGATGAGCAGGTTCAAGACGACCAGCAGCTTGCCGAACCGGGTGTCGCTCTTCCGGGTGTCGGTCGTCATTTTCGAGGGTCGCGTTTCGGCAACGGGCTGGCTCAGAAATTCGCGTGAAGGTTCATGCCGGCGTAGAGGCTGGCGACCTGGGTGCCGTACCCGTTGAACATCAACGTCGCGCGCCGGCCCGACTCCCCGATGCGTTGTTCGGTGGCCTGGCTCCAGCGCGGGTGATCCACCTCGGGATTGACGTTGGCGTAAAAGCCGTACTCGGCGGGCGCCTGGATGTTCCAGGTCGTCGGCGGCATGCTCGTCACGAGCGAGATCTTCACGATCGACTTCACCCCCTTGAAGCCGTACTTCCAGGGGACGACCAGCCGCACCGGCGCGCCGTCTTGCGGCGGGAGCTGCCGTCCATAAAGGCCGCTGGCCAGGATCGCCAGCGGGTGCATGGCCTCGTCCATCCGCAGCCCTTCGACATACGGCCAGTCGAGGACACCGGTCTTCTGACCCGGCATCCGCTTCGGATCGAGCAGCGTCTGGAAGGCGACGTACTTCGCGTCGCCGAGCGGCTCGACCCGCGCCAGCAGCTTCGACAGCGGAAAGCCGGCCCAGGGGATCACCATCGACCAGGCCTCCACGCAGCGCATCCGGTAGACGCGCTCCTCGGGTGGGCTGATCTTCAGGAGATCGTCGAGATCGAACACCTTCGGCTTGCCGACCAGCCCCTCGACCGAGACGCGCCATCCCTTGGTGTCGAATCCCGCGGCGTGGTCGGCGACGCCGTCCTTGTCGGTCGAGAACTCGTAGAAATTGTTGTAGTGGGTGACGGAGGCCAGCGGGGTCATCGGCTCGTCGACCCGGAAGCCCGAATTTGCGGCGGCGGAATCCGCCAAGGCCGGCGCCGCGGCCAGCCCCACCAGCGCGGGCTCTTCCACCGTGGCGGTCGATCGGCCGTTCAGCCGGCGATAGAGCAACCCCGTCGTCGCGGCGCTGGCGGCCGCGACCGCGCCCCGCATCAGGTTGCGCCGGTTGAAATACAGCGACGGAGGGGTGATCTCCGAGGTCGGAATCTGATCCGGTGCCGCCATCTCGATCGCTCTTGCCTTCGAGGCCAGCCGGCGCTACCGAGTGGGCCCAGCCCGGAGAATACCCTCAAAGGTACGGCACCGTCGCCTGATCCCGCTTGGCCCTCGGGCTAGTAGAACGAGATGTCGTCGATCCAGAAGTCGAAGATCTCGTTCGGGTTGAAGCCGAACTCGATCGTGTAGATGGCGCTGGTGTCGAGCGCCGGCTCCTGCAGGCCGAAGTTGCGCTGGCCGAGCCCCGCGAACGGGATCCGATACTGGGTCCAGGTCGTGCCGATCGGCTTGAGGTCGACGCCGAACAGGTCGTAGCAGGCGGTGGCGGTGGTCGCGTTCGAGCTGGCGTCGCAAAAGCCTCCTTCCGGTCGGCTGTACTTGTCGCTGACGCCGAGGCGAACCTGGGCCGCCGACGTGTCACCGATCCGCGCCCAGAAGGTGAGCCCGGTGCGGATGTGGGCGTCGTAGGGGAGCAAGCCCGAAAGGCCGCCGTCGATGACGCCATAGCGCATCGACACGCTCATGAGCGCCCAGCTGGTGAACCCCTGACCGGTCACGTGCATGGCGTGCAGGCTGCCGCAGCGGCCGCCACCGGGAATCAATTCGGACATCGCGTCGCCGTCCGGGACGATCGAGGCACTGGGCGACAGCGCGTCCCCGCCTGCCCACCAGCTCCCGTTGCGGCCCGCTTCCATGAGGATCGCGGGATCGGTCGCCTCCATGTCGTCGATGAGCGCGGTCGGATCGACGGGGCCGCCGCTGCCGGCGCAATTCATGGCGGCGACCGTGCCGGCCGCGCCGCCCGGGCCGCCGCCCGAGGCGCCCGACGCGCCG
>CALAOV010000311.1 GCA_937889515.1 uncultured Myxococcales bacterium
GGGCGGACCGCCGCTCGACACGGCCGCCGGGCGCGGGGCGCCGCGCAGGCGTCCCTCCAGCTCGTCGAGGCGCTGCAGGAGATCGCCGAGCGGGATCATCGGCTCCGCATGGCACAGATCGACGGCCGCCATCTCGTAGAGCAGCCGCGGCGTCGGCAGGCGCGACGCCTCGTCGACCGCGCGCGCCCAGCGATCGAACAGGATCGTGACCAGGCCGGGCGCCGCTCGTGCCGCGAGCGCGCGGGCCTCTTCGATCTCCTCCGGCGTGCCGTCGACGAGATCGCCGATATCGCCCACCCCGCCCCCGTTCTGGCCGTTCTGTCCACCTTGCACCGCCGCCACCACCTCGAGGTCGCGAAGAAACCCCAGGAACGCGCGCCCGAGCTCGCCCAGGTCGACCCCGCGATCGACGGCGCGCGCGATGAGGCGCAACGCGGACGCCGGATCGCGGTCCAGCGCCGCGCCGGCGAGATCGACCAGCAGCCGGCGGTCGGCCACGCCGAGCACATCGGCCGTCACCTCCGCGGTCAGCCTCTCCGACCCGACGTACGCGATGGTCTGGTCGAGCAACGACAGCGCGTCGCGCACGGAGCCGGCCGCCTGGCGAGCGATGAGCCGAACCGCCTCCGGCGTGGCGTCGATCTTCTCGGCCGCGAGGACCCCTTCGAGGTGGGTCGCCAGGCGGGCCGTCGAGATCAGCTTGAAGTCGAAGCGCTGGCAGCGCGAGAGAATCGTGGCTGGAATCTTGTGGACCTCGGTGGTCGCGAAGACGAACACCACGTGGGGCGGCGGCTCTTCCAGCGTCTTGAGCAGCGCATTCCACGAGTGCGCCGACAGCATGTGAACCTCGTCGATGATGTAGACCTTGCGGCGGGCCCGGGCGGGGAGGTAGCGCACCCCCTCCAGGACCGACTTGGTCTCCTCGACCTTGGTGTTGGAGGCAGCGTCGATCTCGATGACGTCGACCGACCGTCCGGCCACGATCTCCTGGCAGAAGTCACACACGCCGCACGGCTCGGCGGTCGGCCCCTTTTCGCAGGCGAGCGCCTTGGCCAGGATGCGGGCGGCGCTGGTCTTGCCTACCCCCCGGGCGCCGGTGAACAGGAAGGCGTGGTGCACCCGGTTCTGGGCGATGGCGTTGGTGAGCGTCCGGGCCACGTGCTCTTGGCCGACCAGCTCCGAGAAACGCTGCGGGCGGTACTTGCGGGCCAGGACCAGATACGACACCTCCCGGAATGTGACACATTAAGAGGCGCCTGGGAGGGTCGTTTGCATCCCGGGCGGCCGGCGACCCCGGGCTTGTCGGGGAAGTCGGGGTGCTTACCTGTGAAGGGTCCATGAGACTCGAAAAACTGACCATCAAGGCCCGCGAGGCCGTGCAGGCCGCCCAGGAGCTGGCCGCCAGCCGCGGTCACCAGGAGCTGACCCCCGAGCACCTGCTGTCCGGCCTGCTCGACCAGGCGGAGGGCGTCACCGGCGCCCTGCTTCGCAAGCTGGGGGTCGACCCGACGCTGGTGCGGCAATCCACGGCTGAGGCGCTCGAGACCCAGCCGCAAGTCAGCGGCTCGTCCGCCGACATCTATCTCGGTCGTCGTCTGAACGACCTCTTCGAGGACGCGACCCGCCAATCGAAAGAGCTCAAGGACGAGTACGTCTCGAGCGAGCACATCCTGCTGGCCCTGCTCTCCAAGGACCACGGCGCCGCCAGCCGCGCGCTCAAGGACGCGGGCGTGCGCAAGAACGATTTCCTCAAGGCCCTGGCCGAGGTGCGCGGAACCCAGCGGGTGACCGACCCCGGCGCCGAGGGGAAGTACCAGTCGCTGGCGAAATACACCCGCGATCTGACCGAGCTGGCCCGGAGCGGCAAGCTCGATCCGGTGATCGGACGCGACGAAGAGATCCGTCGCGCGATGCAGGTGCTGTCGCGGCGCACCAAGAACAACCCGGTGCTGATCGGCGATCCGGGGGTGGGCAAGACCGCCATCGTCGAGGGGATTGGCCTGCGCATCGCGACCGGCGACGTCCCGGAGTCGCTGCGGGACAAGCGGATCCTGGCCCTGGACCTGGGCGCGCTCATCGCGGGGACCAAGTACCGCGGCGAGTTCGAGGATCGCCTCAAGGCGGTCCTCAAGGAGATCGAGGCGGCGGCGGGCGGCGTGATCTTGTTCATCGACGAGCTGCACACCCTGGTGGGTGCGGGCGGCGCCGAGGGCGCGGTCGACGCGGCCAATATGCTCAAGCCGGCGCTGGCGCGGGGTGATCTGCGCTGCATCGGCGCGACGACGCTCGACGAGTACCGAAAGTACATCGAGAAGGACAAGGCCCTCGAACGGCGTTTCCAGCCGGTCTACGTGGGCGAGCCCTCGCTCGAGGACACGGTGGCGATCCTGCGGGGGCTCAAGGAGCGCTACGAGGTGCACCACGGCATCCGGATCCGCGACGCGGCGCTGGTGGCGGCCGCCCGCCTGTCGGACCGCTACATCTCGGGCCGGCAGCTCCCCGACAAGGCCATCGATCTGGTCGACGAGGCGGCCAGCCGGCTCAAGATGCAGATCGACTCGCGGCCCGACCCGATCGATCAGATCGAACGGCGGCTCACCTCCCTGGCGATCGAGGAGCAGGCCCTCGGCAGGGAAAAGGACGACGTCTCGGCCAAGCGCCTGGGGGTGGTCGCCAAAGAGATCGCGGAGCTCCGCGAGCGCGCCGATCAGATGAACAGCGTCTGGCAGCACGAGAAGAGCCTCATCGGGTCGCTGCGCAAGCTCAACGAGGAAGCAGAGGCCGCCAAGACCGACGCCGAGCTGGCGCAGCGGCGCGGCGACCTCAACCGCGCCGCGGAGCTGCGCTTCGGCCGGGTGCCGGAGCTGGAGAAAGCAACCCTGGCGAAGTCCCTGGAGCTCAAGGAAGCCCAGAAGCACGGGTCGTTCCTGCGCGAAGAGGTCACCGAAGAGGACATCGCCGGCGTGGTGTCGAAGTGGACCGGCATTCCGGTCGACAAGATGCTGGAGGGTGAGCAGGCGCGTCTGCTGCACCTGGAAGAGCGTCTGCACGCGCGCGTCATTGGCCAGGACGAAGCCGTGGCGGCCGTCGCGAACGCCGTGCGCCGCTCGCGCGCCGGGCTTCAAGATCCGAACCGGCCGATCGGATCGTTCATCTTCCTGGGCCCCACCGGCGTCGGCAAGACCGAGCTGGCCCGCGCGCTGGCCGAGTTTCTGTTCGACGACGAGTCGCACATGGTCCGCATCGACATGTCCGAGTACATGGAAAAGCATGCGGTCTCGCGCCTCATCGGCGCCCCACCCGGCTACGTCGGTTACGACCAGGGCGGACAGCTCACGGAGGCGGTCCGGCGGCGCCCCTACTCGGTGATTCTCTTCGACGAGATCGAAAAGGCGCATCCGGAGGTGTTCAATACCCTCTTGCAGCTGCTCGACGACGGGCGGCTCACCGACGGGCAAGGCCGCACCGTCGATTTCCGCAACACCGTCATCATCATGACCTCCAACCTGGGCAGCCAACACCTCGCCGATTGGACGGATCTCGGCGCCAGGGACAAGGTGATGGACGAGCTCCGGCGCACCTTCCGCCCGGAGTTTCTCAACCGGATCGACGACACGGTCATCTTTCATTCGCTCGGACGCAACGAGATCGACAGCATCGTCGACCTGCAGCTCGGGCGGCTCCGCAAGCTCCTGCGCGAGCGCGATCTGGAGCTCGAGCTGTCGCCCGAGGCCCGCACCTTCCTGGCCGACCAGGGGTACGACCCACAGTACGGCGCGCGCCCGCTCAAACGCGCGCTGGTCCGCTACGTCCAAGACCCGCTGTCGAAGAAGGTGCTCGCGGGCGAGCTGCATCCGGGAGACACGATCGTGGCGGAACGGCAGGCCGGCGCGGAAGAGCTGACCTTCACCCGCAAGCCGCAGCAACGCCTCGCGGTCATGTCATGATGGAATGACCACCGGCGATGAAGGACCTCTACAAGACGTTGGGCGTTTCCGAGACCGCGGACGAAGCGACCATCAAGAAGGCCTACCGCAAGCTGGCCAAGGATCTGCACCCAGACGTCACGGGCGACGACAAGAAGAAGACCGAGCGCTTCAAGGAGATCAACGAAGCCTACGCGGTGATCGGCGACGATCAGAAGCGCAAGGAATACGATCGGCTCAAGCACGCGCCGGTCCGCCCCGACGGAATGCCGGAGGGTTTCGACGCGGAGGCCTTCGCCCGAACGTTCGGCGGTCGTGCGCGGACCACGGCCGGCGGCGTCGAGGTCGGCGGCGACTTCGACATGAACGACCTCTTCGCCAACCTGTTCGGCGGCGCGGGGGGCCAAGCCCAGAATCCTTGGGGCCGCGCGCGGACGCGGCCGGTGCGGGGCGCCGACATCGGCGGCCGCCTGGAGGTGTCCTTCGTCGAGGCCGCGCTGGGCGCGAAGCGCACGGTGCGGACGGGGAGCGGTGGGACCGTCGAGGTCACCATCCCGCCCGGCGTCGAGAGCGGAGGCCGGCTGCGGCTCCCGGGCCAGGGCGCCCCGGCGCCGGGCAAGGGCGGCACGCCCGGCGATCTCTACCTCGAGATCGACGTCCGCCCGGATCCCCATCTGCGGCGCCACGACGACGACATCGAGCTCGATCTCCCCGTAACCATGCCCGAGGCGGCGCTGGGCGCGAAGGTCGAGGTCCCGACCGTCGAAGGTCCGGTCACGGTCACGGTCCCGCCGGGCACCTCCAGCGGCGCCCGGTTGCGCTTGCGGGGCCGCGGCGTCAAGAATGCCGATGGCAGCCGAGGCGACCAGTTCTGCCGCGTCGAGATCGTGACGCCGAAGATCAAACCCGACGACGCCGAGACCCGCCGCCTGTTCGAAGAAATCGCCCAGCGCACGAGCACCGGACCCGTGCGAAAATTCTAGCCCCGCATCTGTTATACCTTTTCAACGCCTCGGCATCATAAGAGAGAGGTTCAAACCGATGAGCGATTCCCCCAAGATCCTTCCGTTGCTCTCGCTCCGCAACCTGGTGCTGTTCCCCGGCGCCGTGATGCCGGTGGAAATCGGCCGCGCCAGCTCGCTACGCCTCATCGAGGCGCTGGGCGGCAAAGGGGCGCGGGTGCTGGTCGGAACGCAAAGGGACGCCGACATCGAGGAGCCGGCCGGCGCCGATCTCTACACCACCTGCGTCGAGGGCGAGGTGGTCCGCATCGTCAAGGCGGCCGAGAACCGCGTGACCGCAGTGCTGCGCGGGACCGAGCGCCGCCGCGTGACCGGCTTCACCCAGGAGAAACCCTATCTACTGGCGACCTACGAGCCGCTGGTGGAGATCCGCAAGGATCCGATCGAGATCGACGGCCTCGGCATGGCGGTCTACGACGTCTCCAAGCAGCTCATCGCCATCTCGCCCGACATCCCCGACGAGACGGCCCAGGTGCTGGATCAGCACAAGGAGCCGGGACGCCTCGGCGACATCGTCGCCGCGACGGTCGATCTGTCCCCCGAGGAGCGGGCGTCGTTGCTGGTCGAAGCCGACGTGGCCGAGCGCCTGCGTCGCCTGCTGGTGCTGCTGCAGCGCAAGGTCGAGCTCATCAAGGTCAAACAGAAGATCGACTCGCAGGTGCGCGAGGAGTTCAGCAAGCACCAGCGCGAGGCGGTCCTGCGCCAGAAGCTCAAGGCGATCCAGGACGAGCTTGGCGAGGGCGAAGACGCCAGCGACCTCGACGCCTTCGAGGAGAAGATCAAGGCGGCGGAGATGCCGGCGGACGTCGAGAAGACGGCCCGCAAGCAGCTCGATCGCCTCAAGCAGATGGCGCAGTCCTCGGCCGAGTACACCGTGCAGCGGACCTACCTGGAGTGGCTGGTGGAGCTGCCCTGGTCGAAGCGGACCGACGATCGGCTGGACCTGGATCAGGCCCGTGAGATCCTCGACACCGATCACTACGACCTCAAGAAGGTGAAGAAGCGGATCCTCGAGTACCTGGCGGTGCGCAAGCTCGCGCCCGGGAAGAAGGGGCCGATCCTCTGCCTGGCCGGACCGCCCGGCGTCGGAAAGACCTCCCTCGGCAAGTCGATCGCCCGTTCGCTCGGACGCGAGTTCATCCGCGTCTCGCTGGGTGGCGTGCGCGACGAGGCGGAGGTGCGCGGCCATCGCCGGACGTACATCGGCGCGCTCCCCGGCCGCATCATCCAGGGCATGCGGCGGGTCGGCACCCGCAACCCGGTCTTCATGCTCGACGAGATCGACAAGCTGGGCGCGGACTTCCGGGGCGATCCCTCGGCGGCCCTCCTGGAGGTGCTCGACCCCGAGCAGAACTCGACCTTCTCCGATCACTATCTGGAGGTGAATTTCGATCTGTCCGACGTCATCTTCATCGCGACGGCGAACATGCTCGATCCGATCCCCCCGGCGCTGCTCGATCGCATGGAGGTCCTGGAGATCCCGGGCTACACGCGCGAAGAGAAGCTGGAAATCGCCAAGCGCCACCTGGTGCCCAAGCAGATCGCCGAGCACGGTCTCGACGATCAGAAGATCCAGCTCTCGGACGAGGCGCTCAGCACCGTCATCGACCAGTACACGCGCGAGGCGGGCGTGCGTAACCTCGAGCGCGAGGTCTCGAGCGTCATCCGGGCGGTCGCGGTCAAGGTCGCCGAAAACCTCCCCTACGATCCCCAGCTGACCCCGGAGAGCATCGCCGAGGCCCTGGGCGCGCAGAAGTACTACTCGGAGGCGGCCGAGCGGACGGAGATCCCCGGCGTGGCGACCGGCCTGGCCTGGACGCCGACCGGCGGCGACATCCTCTTCATCGAGGTGTCGGCGATGTCCGGCAAGGGAAACCTGATCCTGACCGGCCAGCTCGGCGACGTCATGAAGGAGTCGGTTCGCGCCGGTCTCTCCTGGGTCCGCACCCACGTCGAGGATCTCGGCATCACGACCGACTTCGAGAGGACCGACATCCACCTGCACGTTCCGCAGGGGGGCGTCTCCAAGGACGGCCCGTCGGCGGGCGTCGCGATCACGGTCGCGCTCGTGTCGCTGCTCACCGGGCGGCGCGTGCGCGGCGACGTCGCGATGACCGGCGAGATCACCCTGCGCGGAACCGTGCTGCCCGTGGGCGGGATCAAAGAGAAGGTTCTGGCGGCCCACCGCGCCGGGATCAAGCGGGTGGTCCTCCCCGAGCGCAATCGCAAAGACGTCATCGACATCCCCGAGACCGTCACCAAAGAGCTGGAGATGAAGTTCGTCAAGAAGATCGACGAAGCTCTCGAGCTGACGCTCGAGGCGATGCCGGTCGTCGTCGCGGGCCCCGACAGCCCGGCGACGGCTTCGGAAACGACGGCCCGGGCCTGACCCGACCGACCGCGGCGGGATCGCCGCCGCGGGTGCAAACCGATCGGGAGTAAGCTTCGGGGACCATGACCGACGCGTCCCGAAAGCTGCCGGTACGCCAGCCACCGGGCGCCAAGGTCGTCGGCCAGCGCGAGCCGGCGGCGGAGACGCTGTCGGGAATTCCGCTCGATGCGGTCTACGGACCGACCAGTCTCGGTCCCGACTGGAACCCGGAGACGCGCCTCGGCGCACCGGGGAGCTACCCCTTCACCCGCGGGCCCCACGCCAGCATGTACCGCGGGAAGCTCTGGACGATGCGGATGTTCTCGGGCTTCGGCACCCCCGAGGACACCAACCGTCGGTTTTCGTTCCTGCTCGCGCAGGGGCAGACCGGCCTGTCGACGGCGTTCGACATGCCGACCTTGATGGGACTCGACCCCGACGATCCGCGCTCGGTCGGCGAGGTCGGTCGCGAAGGGGTCTCGGTCGCGTCGGTGGACGACATGGAGCGCCTGTTCGCCGACATCCCGCTTGCCGAGGTCACCACCTCGATGACCATCAACGCGCCCGCGATCGTGCTGCTGGCGTTCTACGTGGTGGCGGCCGAACGGCGCGGGATCCCGCCCGAGGCCCTGGGCGGCACGATCCAGAACGACATGCTCAAGGAGTTCATCGCCCAGAAGGAATGGATCTGCGGCGTGCGGCCCCACCTGCGCATCGTCCGCGACATGCTGGTCTACTGCACCCGGCGGATGCCGCGCTGGAACACCATCAGCGTCAGCGGCTACCACATTCGCGAGGCCGGAGCGACGGCGGTGCAAGAGCTGGCGTTCACCCTGGCCGACGGCATCGGGTACGTCGAGCTGGGGCGGGAGGCGGGGCTCGACGTGGACGAGTTCGCGCCGCGACTGTCGTTCTTCTGGGACGTCCACAACGACTTCTTCGAGGAGATCGCCAAGCTCCGAGCGGCGCGGCGGATGTGGGCCCGGATCATGCGCGAGCGCTTCGGGGCCAAGAACCCGCGCACCTGGATCCTGCGCGCCCACGCGCAGACCGCCGGGGTCTCGCTGGTGGCGCAGCAGCCGCTCAACAACGTGGTGCGCACCACGATCCAGGCGCTGGCCGCCGTGCTGGGCGGGACGCAATCCCTGCACACCAACAGCTACGACGAGACCTACGCGCTTCCCACCGAAGAGTCGGCGTCGCTGGCCCTGCGCACCCAGCAGATCATCGCCGAGGAGTCGGGGATCCCGGCGGTCGCCGATCCGCTGGGCGGCAGCTACTACCTCGAGGCGCTCACCGACCGCATGGAAGAAGCGGCCGAGGGGATTCTCCGGGCCATCGACGGCATGGGCGGGATCGTGGCCGCGGTCGAAGCGGGCTGGCCGCAGCGCGAGATCGCGGCCTCGGCCTATCGCACCCAGCGTCAGATCGACAGCGGCGAGCGCGCGGTGGTCGGCGTCAACCGGCACACCACGGCGCAGACCTCCGGCGCCATCCCGACCTTGAAGATCGACGGCACGCCCGAGCGCGTCCAGCTGGCCGCCATCGCGGCGCTGCGCGCGCGCCGCGATGCCGCGGCGGTGCGGGCCGGCCTCGACGGCGTGCGCCGGGCTTCCGAGGGCGACGCCAACCTGATGGAGGCGGTGCTCGAGGCCGCGCGATGTAACGCGACGCTGGGCGAAATCTGTCAGATCTTTCGCGAAGTCTTCGGTGAATATCGCGACCCAGCCGAGGTCTAGCGCGTTAAGTTAGCGCCCATGGCGACGACACCGGGAGTGGGGCAGGACATCGAGGCGCTCTGCGGTCGGTGCGGGCAGGTCTGGCACGTCGTGATGGCCAAGATGGGCGACAAGATCGCCAAGGTCGTCTGCAAGCGCTGCGGCGGGCACCACCGCTACCGCAACGAGAGCGAGGGCGAAGAAGCCACCGACCTGGCCCGCCCCGCGCGCGGTGCGGGCCGGCCCGCCTCGCCGCGGTCGGGGTCGCGCTCGCGGAAGCCCTCGCCGGCGCCGGCGGTTCCCGCCTTCGATCCGACGAAACCGGCGCGCGCCTACGCGGCCAGCGCCAACTACGCACCGGGGGAGCGCATCGCGCACCCGAGCTTCGGTGTCGGCGTCGTCGCGGGCTCGCCGGGCGCCGGCAAGATCGATGTCATCTTCCCCGCTGGCGCGCGGGTGCTCGCCGCCGCCAAGGCGGCCTCCAGTCTGGCCCGACCGATCGCCGCCACCTCCGTGCCGGTCGCCGATCGACCGCCCGGACCCGCGCCAGATCGCCCGTGAAGCTGGCGCGGGTGACGCTGCGCAAGCGTCTGGCGCGCGCGATCCGCGGCGGTCATCCCTGGATCTACCGCGACGCGCTGGCGGACGCGCCGCCGCTGCCCGATGGCACGGTCGTCCTGGTGGTCGGCACGGACGATCGCCCGATCGCCTGCGGCTTCTGGGACGCCTCGTCGCCGATCGCGGTGCGCGTCCTGGGCGAGGTGCGCCAGGCGGAGCTGCCCGCCGAGATGACCCGTCGGATCGCCGCTGCGCTCGGGCGCCGGCTTTCATCGATCGACCGCGGCGAGACCGACGCCTTTCGGTGGATCCACGGCGAGGCCGACCGCTTGCCGGGAATCCACGTCGACGTCTACGGCGCCGCGCTCAGCCTCCGTTATGACGGCGCCGGCGCGCGCGCCTTTTACCGAGACCTGCCCGATCGCCTGCGCGACGCCGCCGGCCAGGCGAGCCTGGCGGTCGAAACCATCGTCGAGCGCCGCCCGCGCCGGGAGAGCGCCGGGGGTGAACAGGGCGCGCAGGCCGAGGGGACCGGCGCCGTGGCGGTGTGGGGTGCGCCGACCGAGGGGGAGATGGAGATTCGCGAGAACGGATTGCGCTTCGGCGTCGATCTGCTGCGCGGTCAAAAGGGCGGGCTGTTCCTGGACCAGCGCGAGAACCGGGCCCTGGTGCGGACGCTCGCCGAGGGACGGCGGGTCCTCAACCTCTTCGGGTACACGGGCGGGTTTTCGATCTATGCGGCCGCCGGCGGCGCGCGGCAGACCGTCACCGTCGACGTCGCGGCACCGGCGATCGCGGCCGCGCGGCGGAACTTCGAACGCAACGGATTGCCGACCGACGGCGCCGAGCTCGTCGCCGAGGACGCCTTCGCGTACCTCGCGCGCGCCGTCGCCGCCGGCGAGAGGTTCGATCTGGTCGTCTCGGATCCGCCCAGCTTCGCGCCCAACCGGCGCGCGCTCTCCACGGGCCTGGGCGCCTACCGGCGACTCCACCGCCTCTGCGCCGCCGTGACGGCGCCCGGGGGAATCCTCTGCGCGGCCTCCTGTTCGAGCCACGTCGATCGCGACGCCTTCGTGGCCACCGTCCATCAAGGCGTTCGGGAGACCGGCCGGCGCGCCGAGCTGCGCGAGCTCCGCGGCGCCGCCTTCGACCACCCGGTCATCCCCCAGTTTCCGGAAGGCGATTACCTGAAATTCGCCGTGTTCGCCTTATGATGCGCCCCGCATGACCGCGCCGCCGCAAACCGATACCCGGCTCGCCTCGCCCGCCTACCGGTGGACGGTCGGGCTCTCACTGGCGCTCCTCCAGTCGGCCGTCTACTTCGGGATCGGGCACGCCCACCTCGAGCGCTCGACCGAGCTGCTCCGCACGCGTCTCGACGACGCGTTGCCATTTTGGCCCTGGACCGCCTGGTGCTACCTGCCGTTTTACGCGGGGACCTTCCTCATCGCGATCGCCGGCTTCCGGCGGCGCTGGCTGTTCGACCGCACGGTCCAGGCCGTCTTGATGGTGATGTTCATCGGCGCGCTCGGGCATCTGCTGGTGCATGCCGAGTACCCGCGCACGGTGCTGCATCCACCCTACCCCGATCTGTCGAGCGCCTTTCTGGCCTCGGTCCAGCACATCGACCCGCCGGGCAACGTCTTCCCCTCGCTGCACGTGGCGCATACGACCATGCTGTCGCTGCTCCTCATCAAGGACCGGCCGGTCCTGGGCCGCGTCGCGCTGGTCATGGCGACGATGCTGGCAATCTCGACGCTCACCACCAAGCAGCACTTCCTCGCCGACGTCCTGTCCGGCTATCTGCTCGCCTTCCTGGGCCGGGCCTTCGCCTTGCGAAAGACCTAAGGCGCGGGTTTCGCGGCCCGCTCGGCGGCGCCGATGGGCGCCTTGAAATTGATCCGCTCGACCTGGATGCCGGTCTTGGCGAGCTGGGGCTCGATGACGTCCCCTTTGCCAACGATGACCACCAGGAGGGTGTCGGGGCTCAGGGTGTCGCGCGCGGCGGCCTGAGCCTGCGCCTCGTCGACGGCCGCCAGGCGCAGCGGCAGATCGCGCACGTAGGCGACACCGAGCGCGTGCTGTTCCGCCGCCACCACCGCCCCCGCGACGCCCGCGGCGGTCTGCAGGCTGAACGGGTAGCTCCCCGCATAGTAGCCCTTGGCCTTGTCCAGCTCGACGGCCGTGGGCCCGTCGGTCTTCATCTGGCGAATCTCGTTCACGGTCGCGAGCAGGGCCTCCCAGACCGTTTCATTCTTGGTGGCCGCGCTGACCCGGAAGGCCCCCTGGTACAAAGACGCGCCAAACGACGAGCCGATGCCGTAGGTCAGGCCCCGCTTCGAGCGGACCTCGATCATGAGGCGGGACGCGAAGTCCGAGCCGCCCAGCACGTAGTTCATCAGCGTCACCGCGTACCAGCGCGGATCGGCGTGCGCGATCCCGGCGTGGCCCAGCAGCAGCGTCGCCTGGGTGAGATCCGGCCGATCGACCAGCAGGATCCGCGTCCCCGTCAGCGGCGGAATCGTCCAGGTGGGTCGGGCCGCGACGTCCGCGCGCGCCCAGCCGCGGAAGGCCTTGTCGATGAGCGGGCGGAGGCGCGCGACGTCGACGTCGCCGGCCACCGCCAGGATGGCCCGGTTCGGACGGTAGAAGGTCTTCCAGAACTTCTCCAGCTGGGGCCGGCCGATCTTGGCGACCTCCGCCGGCGTCAGCACCCAGCCGTCGGGGTGCTTGTCGCCGAAGAGCTGGTTGTCGAAGTGCGCGGTCGCCAGCTCGTAGGGGTTGTCGTAGCGCGAGGCGAGCGCGGCCAGCATCTGATCCCGCACGTCGGCCATCTCGCTTTCTGGGAACGACGGGCGCAGCAGGATGTCGGAGAGCAAATCGAGGCAGAGGCCGGTGTCCTTGGAAAGCGCCGAGCAGCTGGCGGTGGTCCCTTCGTTGGTCGCCTGCGCGTCGAGTGTCCCGCCCACGAAGTCGATCGTCCGCGAGATGTCGTCGGCGCTGCGGCTCTTGGTTCCGCGCCGGAGCATGGCCGCCACGAAGTCCGAGACGCCGAGGCTGTCGCGATCTTCGTCGTAGCCGCCGGCGCGCACCGCGATCCCGAAGCTCACCAGCGGCAGATCCTTGCGGGCGACCACCACCACCTGCAGGCCATTCGGCAGCGTGAAGCGATCGATCTTGGGCAACGCCAGCGCGGCCGGCTTGGGCGGCGGCGGCGCGGAGATCAGATCCTTGCGGCCGCTCCAGAAGGCGGCCGCGGCGGCGTCGGTCGCGCCCGTGGCACCCGCGGAATTGTTTTCGTATTGAACGTCGATCGATCCGGCGTGGGTGGGCGCGGGCTTCGGCGCACCGCCCGCACAGGCCAGCGTCGACGCGATCGCCAGGGCCGACCAGGCGATGAGCCGGCGGGATTTCATTTTCTCGGCCCCGTCGTCTGCGCCGAACTCTTCGGCCCCGTCGTCTGTGCCGGACCGGCGGGCGCCGGCGGGACCAAGGTCACCCGCGTCAGGTTGGTGTCGATCAAATATTTGCGCGCGACCCGCTGGACGTCCCCGGTGGTCACCGCCAGGTATCGCGTCGCCCCTTCCACGAACCGGTGCCAGTCCCCCTCGACGTACTGGGCCCGGCCCAGCTCCTGCGCGACGCCGTCGACGGTCTGCAGGCCGAACACGAACCCGGCGGCCAGCTGATTCTTGGCCTTGTCGAGCTCGTCGCGGGTGATCGGCTGATCGCGGACCCGCGCGATCTCCTCGGAGAGGGCGGCCTCGACCTTGCTTCCATCCCGGTTGGGCAGGTAGCCGGCGTAGACGATGAAGAGCCCGGGATCCTCCAGCGCCTCGGTGACGCCGCCGGCCGCGATGGCCAGGTGATCGTGGCGGACCAGGCGCTGGTTGAGCCGCGACGATTCGCCGCCGGAGAGCACCGACGCCAGCACCTCGAGCGCCGGAAGATCGGGATCGGCCGCCTTGGGAACGTGATAGCCGCCGACCACCACCGGGATCTGCACTTCGATCTGCAAGGTCGCCGTTCGGGTCGCCGTCTGGGGCGGCTCGACCGGATAGGCGCGCGGCTGCTCGGCGCCCCGCGGGATCGCGCCGAAGCGCTGGTCGACCAGCTTGCGCAACGCCACCTCGTCGAGATCGCCGACCACGATCAGGGTCGCGTCGTTCGGCTGGTAGTAGGCGTCGTAGAAGCGCTGGCAGTCGGCGGGGATCACCTTGTCCAGATCCTCGATGGTGCCGATCGCGGTCCAGTTGTAGGGGTGCTTGGTATAGGCGAGCGCGCGAAACCGCTCGATGGCCTTGCCGACCGGATCGTTGTCGACGCGCAGGCGCTTCTCCTCCTCGACCACCTTCCGTTCGGAATTGATGGTGGCTGGGAACAGCTTGAGCTGGCGCATCCGTTCCGCTTCCAGCTCCAGCGCGAAATCGACGTACGAAGGCGGCACGGTGTCGTGGTAGGCGGTGAGATCCTCGGTGGTGTAGGCGTTGACCTGTCCACCCACCTCCTTGAGCAGGCGCGCATGCTCCTCGGGCGGAACGTGGGCCGAGCCCTTGAACATCATGTGCTCGAACATGTGGGCGACCCCGCGGATGCCGACATGCTCGTCCTTCGATCCCACGTGATAAAAAACCTGCACCGTCGCGATCGGCGCCTTGTGGTCGGCCAGAAATAGCACCTGAAGGCCGTTGGCCAGCGTCCAGCTCTTGACGTCCAGCTTGGGCGCGCCGAGCGAGGCGGCCGTGGCGGGCGCCGCCTTGGCCGGCTTGGCGGCGCGCGCCGGCCCGGCCAATCCAGCCAGCGCGAGCACAACCGGCACAGCAAAGACAGAGGCGGACAAGGTGGGCAAGGTGGGAAGACCGGGCGGGCGTCTCACGGCGCGCGGAACTATATGCCACACTGGCGGCGCGATGTCGGTCGTGATCGAAACGGTCGAGAGCCGTGCGCTGGCCGGCAACCCGCTCGGCGATGAGGCCGCGCGGCAGATCGCGATCTGGCTGCCGCCTTCGTACGACCGGACGCCTGGACGCCGCTATCCGGTGATCTACTGGCTGGCGGGCTACGGCGGGACCGGCCCGATGCTTTTTTCGGGAAGCCCCTGGCAACCCGGCCTCGGCGCGCGCCTCGATCGCCTGGTCGCCGGCGGCCAGATGGGCGAGGCGATCGTGGTCGCGCCGGACTGTTTTACCCGCTGGGGGGGCGCGCAGTATCTCGACTCGCCCGCGGTCGGTCTGTACGAGACGCATCTGCTGCGCGAGGTGCTACCGCAGATCGACGCGCGCCTGCGGACGATCCCCACCCGGCAGGCCCGCGCCATCGGCGGCAAGTCCTCGGGCGGGTTTGGCGCGCTCGTGCTGGCGATGCGCCACCCCGATCTCTTCGCCGCCGTCGCCAGCCACGCCGGGGACATGTACTTCGAGCTGTCGGTGCTCCCCGATCTGGCGACCGCGGCGCGCACCCTGCACCGCCGGGGCGGCCTGGACGGCTTCATCGCCCGCTTCGAAGCGCAGGAGAAAAAGAGCGGCGACGACTTCACGACCATGATGGTGCTGGCGCAGGCCGGCGCCTACTCGCCGGATTCCGACCGCCCGCACGGTCTGGCGCTGCCGTTCGACCTCGAGACGGGCGAGATCGACTGGGCGATCTGGCGCCGCTGGAAGGCCTGGGATCCGGTCGAGATGGCGGCCGAGCGCGCCGAAGCTCTGCGCGCGATGAAGCTGATCTTCCTCGACGCCGGGACGCGCGACGAGCACCACCTGGATCTGGGGGCGCGGATCTTCGTGCGCCGACTGCGCGCCCTCGGCATCGCCTGCGAGCACGAAGAGTTCGACGACGGCCACCGCTCGACGGCCTACCGCTACGGGATCTCGCTGCCCAAGCTGGCCGCGGCGATCGGCGCGGAACCCACGCGCTGAGGACGCCCATGCGCCCGGGCGAACGGATCGATCTGCAGTGCGCCGACCTCGACGACGAGGGGGCCGGCGTCACCGCGCCCCCGCGCATCCACGTGGCCGGCGCGCTCCCGGGCGAGCGGGTCGGGGCCACGGTCGCCCATGTTTCCGCTCACCGCGCAGAGGCCTGGGCGGAGCTCGAGACGATCGAGGCCGCGTCGCCCGATCGCCGGCCGCCCGCCTGCCCCGCGTTCGGCGCCTGCGGCGGCTGCGTCCTGCAACACCTCGCCTACGACGCGCAGCTCGCCTGGAAGAGAAATCGCGTCGCCCGCGCGCTCGACGCGCAGGCCGACCTGGCGGGCCGGCCGCCATTGGTGGCGCCCTGTGTGGGGTCGCCCCGCGCGCTCGGCTACCGCAACCGATCGAAGCTGGTGGCGGCCCGGGTCGCCGGGAAGCTGATCCTCGGCGCCTACGCGCCGCGCACGCACCGGGTCGTCGACCTGGCCGGCTGCCGGATCGCCGAGCCGCCGCTCGACGACACCGCGACCGCGCTGCGCGCAATCCTCGACGCGGCGGGGGTGCGTCCCTACGACGAGCGGACCGCCGGGGGCGACCTCCGGTACGTCGTCCTGCGCGCCAACCGGCAGGGGCAGGTGCTGGCGGTCTGGGTGGTGGCCCGGCCGCTGTCCGAAGGCGAGGCGCTGGCGCGCGCGTTCCGCGCCGCCCGTCCGGAGGTGCTGGGCGTCGTCGAGCATCAGAACCGCTCGCAGGGGAACGCGATCTTCTCGGAGAGCGGCCACGACCGGCTCCTCGCCGGCACGGCGACCTTCGACGACCGCCTCGACGTCGGCGGGCGGGCGCTGCGCCTGCGCCTGTCGCCGGGCGCGTTCTTCCAGGCCAACCGCGAGGTCGCGGAGCTCGCCTACGCCGAGATCGCGCGGGCGCTGGCCGTCACCCCCACAGAGCGGGCGGTCGACGCCTATTCGGGCGCCGGCGCCATCGCGCTCACCCTCGCGCGCGACGCCGCCGAAGTCATCGGCATCGAGTCACACGCCGGCGCCGTGGCCGATGCCACCGCCTCCGCCGAGATGAACGGGATCGCCAACGCCCGCTTCGTCGCCGGCGACGCCGCCGGGTCGCTCGCCACCGTCGACCGCGCCGACGTGGCCGTGCTGAACCCCCCGCGCAAGGGCTGCACCCCCGCGGTGCTGGGCGAGGTCGCTCGCCTCGCGCCGCGCGCGATCGCCTACCTCTCCTGCGATCCCGACACGCTGGCGCGCGATCTGACGCGCCTGGCCCGGCACGGATACCGGGCGCGCGCCGTCACCCCCTTCGACATGCTCCCGCACACCCCGCACGTCGAAACGCTGGTCTTGCTGACGCGCCTTGCCGACTAGGTGCGCGGCCTGGGTGCGCTTCGACGCGCGTCCGACCGGAGTCTCAGCTCGCGTAGTGGCGTCGGGTCCACTCGGCCATCGCGATCCCCGCGGCGACGGTGACCGGGAACGAGTGGTTGATGCCGTACATCGGGATCCCGACCACCTGGTCGGCGACCTGCAGCAGCTCCTCCGAGACGCCGGTGGTCTCGCTGCCGAAGAGCATGACGCAGTCGTCGGGGAGATCGGCGTGCCACAGATCGACGCGCGCGGCGTCCTTCTCGAAGACGATCAATTTGTGGCCGCCGGCGCGCACGTGGGCCACGAAGTCGGCCTCGGTCGGCAGGGTCACGATGTTCTCGTAGCGGTCCATCCCCATCGCGCCGCGCTCGTAGTAGCGCTCGTCGCCGATGAGCAGGATCTCGCGAACCAAGAACGAGTGCGCGACCCGGATGATGGCGCCCACGTTGAAGGGGTTGCGCGCCCGTAGGATCGCGACGCTGAGCGGCCGGCGCAGCTTCTGCAAGCTGGCGCGGATCTCGTCGAGCGGCATCTCGAAGGACGGGATCTTCATGGCGGGGAGCCGTCGGAGGCGCTGGCGGTGACGGCGGCCGGCGGCGCCGGCGGCGCGGTGCCGCCCACGAAGGTCGAGCGAAACGGAACCGGCATGAACACCAGCACGAACACCGCGACCATCACCCAGAAGAGCGCCCGGCGGCTGCGCGGCAAGGGCGTCTCGTCGACGGGCGGGTGATTGACGTCCCCCGACGCGCGCCGGACGATCCGGATCAGCAGATACCAGACCAGCCAGGGCAGCGCCGCGCCCATCGCGATCGAGACGCCGATCGACTGGTCCCAGTGGCCGTCGGCTTCGAGGCGAACCAGGTGCATCACCCAGAAAAAGACCGCCACCGCGCCGAAGGGCAGAAACCGATGCAGCCGGACCGCGAAGCGGTTGTAGCGGTTGCCGAAGTAGGCCGTCGCGATGTGCCCGCCGTCGAGCTGGCCGACCGGGATGAGGTTGATCATCGTGACCAGCAGGCCCGCCCAGCCGGCCCAGGCGGTCGGGTGCAGGAAGACGTCGTGGTGGCCGTCGGGAAGCCACACGCCCTTGGACCCGTGCTTGAGAAGCGCGTACAGGATCGAGTTCCCCTCCTGCATGCCGCCGGCGACCAGCGGCCCAACCGGCGAGTGCGCGAGGCCGTACAGGATCACCGGCACCGCCACGATGAGCCCGGCCAGCGGCCCGGCCGCGCCGATGTCGATCAGCTTCTTGCGATCGCTGGTCACGTTGCGCATGCCGATCACGGCCCCCATCGTCCCCAGGCCGAAGCCGGGCGGCAGCGGGATGAAGTAGGGCAGCGACGCATCGACGCCGTGAAAGCGCGCCACCAGGTAGTGCCCGAGCTCGTGCGACAGCAGGATGAGCATCAGCGGCACCGAATAGGAGAGCCCGTCCTTGATCGGGAGGATCGCCCCGATGGGCAGGAGCGCGTCCCAGCCGGAGCCGCCGCCCAGCTGGCCGTGGACGAAGAGCGCCCCGGCTGCGGTGGTGGTGAGGAAGGTCGCCAGGAACAGACCGGCGTGCAGGAGCAGCCGGGGGCGGCGCGGCGGCGCCGGCGTGTCGCTCATCCTTCGCCGCCCCGCTCGGCCGCCACCGTGGCGCGCGGCGCCTCGGCCTCGCCGGCTGCCGCGCCGCTCTCGACGATGGCGCGGAAGGCGCGGCGGCGCGGAAACTCGGCGTCGTCGATGGCGGCGCCCAGGCGGGTGAGCAGGGCGCGCGCCTCGTCGGAGACCGCGGTCGGCGTCTCGATGGAAACGCGCACGTGCGCGTCCCCGCGTCCGCCCGCGCGCGGAAAGCCCTTGCCGCGCAGCCGGAACACCGCGCCGGACTGTGTGCCGGCGGGCACCCGCATGCGCAGCCGCCCGTCGAGCACCGGCACCTCGACCTCGGCGCCCAGCGTCGCCTCGACGAAGGAGAGCGGCATGTCGACCAGCAGCACCTCGCCGTCGCGGGTCGCCTCGCGGCCGTAGAACGGGTGCGGCCGCACCCGCACGATCACGTGCAGATCGCCCGAGTGTCCGCCGCGCCGCCCGGGCGCCCCTTCGCGCGGCAAACGCTGCGTCGAGCCCCCGATCGAGCCCGGCGGGATACGAACCGTGTAGCGCCGCTCCTCGTCGACCAGGCCCGCCCCTTCGCAGACCGGACAGCGGACCCGCGGCACCTGGCCCGTGCCGCCGCAGCCCATGCATTCGCGCCGGCTGGTCAGGAAGCCCGCCTTCTTCCGGATGACCCCGTCGCCCCCACAGCGCGTGCAGGTGGTGAGCCCCGCGGCCGCCCCTTCCGCGCCGGTGCCGAGGCAGCTCTTGCAGTCCTCCGGGCGCTCGAAGACGATGGTCTTCTCGCAACCGAGGGCCGCCTCCTCGAAGTCGACCTCCAGCGTGTAGCGCATGTCGCGACCCGCGGTCGAGCGCCGCCGGGCGAGGCCGAACAGATCGCCGAAGAGCGCGTCGAAGAACTCGGTCGCGGAGGTGAGATCGGCGCCGCCCAGAGGCCCGATCCCGTCGGAAGAACCGAAGCGATCGTAGTGGGCGCGCTTGTCCTGATCGGACAGGACGGCGTAGGCGATCGCCAGCTCCTTGAACCGGTCCTCGGCCACGGCGTCGCCCGGGTTGCGGTCCGGATGCCACCGGAGCGCGAGCCGGCGGTACGACGCCTTGATCTCGACGTCGCTCGACCCGCGGTCGACCCCCAGGGTCTGGTAGTAGTCGGGTGGCAGGCGCCTAGCCCTCTGACGGCTTCGTCGGCTTGGCCGTCGTCGATTTGGGTCCCGTCGACACCGAGACCAGCGCCGGCCGCAGCAGGCGCTCGCCGACGCGGTAGCCCTTCTGGAGCTCCATTGCGACCGAACCGGCGGGAACCTCGGCGCTCTCGACGCGCGAGATCGCCTCGTGGACCCGCGGATCGAATGGCTGTCCGGTGGTCTCGAACGGCCGCACCTCGTAACGCTCCAGCTTCTGCTGGAACAGGCGCAAGACCAGGTTGACCCCCTTGACGACCGCGGCGCCGTCGACGATCCCGTTGCCACCGGCCTGTGCCTGCGCGCCGGTCGCCCGTTCGAGATTGTCCGCGACCTCGAGGACGTCCTTGAGGACGGATTCACGGGCCTGCGCGACGGCGTCCGTCTGCTCCTTGCGGGCGCGCTTCTTCCAGTTCTCGAACTCCGCGGCGATGCGCAGCATCCGGTCCTTGATCTCGTCCCGCTCGGCCGTGAGGGCCGCGAACCGATCCTCGGGCGTGGCCGGCGGCGGCGCCGCCGCGCTCTCGGCCGAAGCGGTCTCTTTTCCGTTTCCGTTCTGGTCTTGGCTCATGTCTCGCTCGTCTTCCCGTTTTCCCGTCTATCCATGTGTCGCTGCGCTCAGGACTGGGGCTTGCCCAGCACCTCGCCGATCATCTCGGCGGTAAAATCCACCAGCGGGATCACCCGCGAGTAGTTCATTCGCGCCGGCCCGATGACGCCGATGGTGCCGAGCGGTCGCCCGTCCGCCACATACGGCGCCGCCACCACCGAGACGTCGGTCAGATCGGCCAGGTTCGCCTCGGCGCCAATAAAGACGCAGATCCCGGGCGCGCTCAGCGTCCGTTCCAGCAAGCGCACCAGCAGGTCCTTCTCTTCGAGGGTGCGCAGCAACACCTTGGCCCGTTCGAGGTCGGCCTTGCCGGCCAGCAGGTTCGACTGCCCGTCGACCAGAACCTCCGGCTCGGGATCGATCGGGACGGCCGCCCGCGCCAGCTGCAGCGCGCGCGCCATGAGCTCGTCGTGAACCGACCGTTCGCCGACGATCTCCTCGAGGAGCTTCGCGCGGATCTGATCCAGCGTCAGCCCGCTCACGAGGCCGTTTAGGAAGTTGTTGACCCGATCGAGCTCGCTCGGCGTGAGCGAAAAATCGATCGGCACCAGCTTGTTCTGGATCTGCCCGCTGGCCGCCGCGATGACCGCCAGCAGCTGCCCGTCGCGCAGCTGGACGAACTCCAGGTGCTCCACCACATCGCTCTCGGGCCGCGGGGCCTGCACCACCACGGTCAAATGGCTGAGCTCGCGCAGCATGCGCGAGGTCCGCTGCATGACCTCCGGCACGTCGCCGCTGGCCGGCACGACCCGCTCGCGAATATCGTCCTTTTCACCCGCGGTCAGGTTGCGGACCCTCAGCAGCATGTCGACGTAGTAGCGCAGCCCGCGCTCGGTCGGCAGGCGCCCGCCGGAGGTGTGGGCGTGCCGCAGCAGGCCGGCCTCTTCCAGATCGCCCATGACCGTGCGGACGGTCGCCGCCGACACGTCCAGGCCGTATCGCCGCGTGACCGTATGCGAGCCCACTGCCTCGCCGGTGGCGAGATACTCGGACACCACGGCGTGCAGGATCTTCTTGGCCCTACCGCCAATATCCACCCTTCTCATTTACCTCAAGGAAGGTGGATCGGCCAAGCGATGCGACGGCGGCGCCCAAGAACCGCTCTATAGTTGGTCGCCCATGATCTACCTCGACAACGCCGCCTCGACGCGTCCGGACGATGAGGTCCTGGCCGTGGAAGCGGAGGCCGCGCGCCTGCACTACGCCAATCCGGCGGCCGCGCACGCGGGGGGCGCCGCGGCGGCCCGCGCCCTCGGCGCCGCTCGGGCCGAGGTGGCGGCGGCGCTCGACGTCGAGGCCGAGGAAATTATTTTCACCAGCGGCGGGACCGAGGCCGACGCGCTGGGCGTGCTGGGCGCGGCGCGCGCCGCCCGCGGCCGGCACCTGATCGTGAGCGCGCTCGAGCACCCGGCGGTGCTGCGCGCGGCGGAGGCGCTGGCGGCCGAGGGCTACGCGGTGGACCTGATCGCGCCCGCGCCGAACGGCGTGGTGCGCGCCGAAGACGTGATCGCCGCCGTTCGTCCCG
>CALAOV010000312.1 GCA_937889515.1 uncultured Myxococcales bacterium
CCCCGCCGCGCTGGCCATGGTATGCCCGGCGTGCCATCGCGAATACGCGCCGGGGCTGCAGTTCTGCCCGCACGATGCCCGCAACCTGGTCCCGGCGAACGACCCGGCTGCACGGCAGGCCGGGGCAACTTGCCCGTCCTGCAAGCGATCGTTCGATGCCGGCAAGCGTTTCTGTTCGTTCGACGGCGAGGAGCTCGTGCCGCTGACCGTCGCCATCGGTGCGGCGGCGGCGGCCGCGCAGCTGGCGGGCGTGCTGGGAAAGATCTGTCCCAACTGCTCCCGCCGCTACGAAGGTGAGGCCACCTTCTGTGGCCGAGACGGCGAAGAATTGGTGGTCGTGAATTGACCACCGCCCCCTGTCCATGCTCGCCTGCTAGACTTCGGCTCTCATGCGTTTCCGCTTCGTTCGCGTCCCCCTGCTGATCGCGATCGTCGGCCTCGGCGCCTGCCACCGTGCCGCGCCCGACGCGCCGCCGTCGACGACCGCGATGCCCGCCACCATCGAGGTGCTCAAGGGCGGCCGCTGGCTGTTCACCTACCCCGAGCCGGCTGGGACCTTCGCCACGACCGACAAGCCCGAGAGCGTCCCGACCGAGGCGCGGGGCCTGGTGCGGGTCATCGATCCGTCGGAGCCTACGAAGAGCCAGAGCCAGGGTGCGGCCGACCGGGTCTACGTCACCAACCTCAACGAGCTCACCGAAAAGGGGAAGGCGTCGGCGCGCGGAATGTCGCGGGAAGCGTTCGAGACCGCGGCGCTGGCCGGTCTGCCAGGCGGGCAGTCCTCGCCCTACGCCGCCCAGCAGATGCGCCCGGCCCCGATGCCGGCGGTGGACGCCGGCGGCGCCGCCCCCTTGCAGAACGGCACCCCCGTGGTCACCATCTACGGCACCTCCTGGTGTGGCGCCTGCCGGGCCGCGCGCGAATTCCTGACCGAGCGAAAGATCCCGTTCGCCGACAAGGACGTCGAGCGCGATCCGGAAGCCGCCCGGGAGCTTTCGGCCAAGGCCAGCAAGATGGGAATTCCAACCGACCGCGTCCCCATCATCGACGTCCGCGGCGTCTTGCTGCTCGGGTTCGATAAGGCGCGCATCGAGGCCTTGCTTGGACAACCCACATGAAAAATAAAACTTCGGTTTTGGGGCTGGCGGCGGTGACCTTGGCCTTGGCCCTCACGCTGGGTGCGGCGCGGCCGGCCCAGGCGCGACTCATCGATCTGTACGCCGGCGCGACGGCGGGCGGCTTCGGCGGCTGGGGGTCGACGCCCAACACGCCCGACTTCTTCGACAAGACCCACGGCGGCGCCTTCGGGTTCGATCTCGGCATGAAGCTCCTGATCTTCGATCTCTCCGCGAGCTTTCTGCAGGCCTTCAATGGCTCGGGCACCTCGGGGACGCTGATCCAATTTCTGCTCGGCACCGAGGTCGACGTTCCGCTCGGCCAGACCAAGCTCCCCGACGGGCAGCCCCAGAGCGTCCTCAAGCCCGAGATCGCCGGCGGCTTCGGGTTCGGCACGCCCGGTCCGGTGAGCCCGCCGCTCACCGACAGCCAGCTCTCCGCCAAGGGCATCGTCGGCAACGCGACCCTCGGCTACGAATATTTCCTGAACCCGTTCGTCGGCATCGGCGCGACCGGAACGTTCGGCTACCACTACTTCTTCGGCGGCGACGTGATCAACGGCAGCGACGCCCAGAGCCACTCGTCCGGCTATCAGCTCATCGGCCTGGGAACGGTCACGTTCCACCTCGGCTACTAGCGGGCTACTAGCGGCCCGCCAGCGCCGGGTCAGTAGTTACCGCGGCGCCTGGGCGAGAAGCTCGAGGAAGCGTTCCGGCGGCAGGTATTGATCGGTCTTCGCGAGAACCGCCCCTTCGCTCGAGACGATCCGGATGGCGGGGAGCGTGTCGACGCCGTACTTGGCCCTGAGCTCGCCGAGCGCCGGGTTCTGATCCTCGCGCGACAGGTCGACCCGCAGGAGCGTGAAACGGCCCATCGACTCGGCGACCTCGGGGCGCGAAAACACCCGGACGTCGAACTCGTGGCAGGGGATGCACCAGCTGGCCGCGAAATCGATGAGCAGCGGGCGGCCCGCCGCGTGCGCCGCCGCGACGGCCGCCGGCTCGTCGGTCATCCAGGCGAGCTCGATGTTTCCCTTGGGCGCCAGGAGATAGTTCGTCACCCCAAACAGCCCCAGCGTCGTGAGCGCGACGGCGAGCGCTTTGCGCGCGCGCTCGGCCGTCCCGCCGTGGAAGCTGGCGTTCACGGCGCCCAGCAGGATCCCGGCCACCACCAACGCCGCCATCTCCAGCGCGAAGGTCGCCTTGCCGGAGCCGAAGCGCGCCAGCGCCGGGACGACGTTCTTGAGGTAATAGAGCGCGGCGGCGAAGAGCGCGATGCCGAAGACGCTCTTGACCCACTCCATCCAGGCGCCCGGACGCGGCAACGACATCGAGAACCCGGCCAGGAGCCAGAATGGCAGGCCGACGCCGACGCCGTAGGTCGCGAGCAGCACGAAGCCCCAGCCGGCGTTGCGCGTGGTCGCCACGTAGGCCAGCAGCGAAGCCAGCGGCGGCCCGGTGCAGGGCGCCGCGATGATCCCGGCGACGAGACCCATCAAGAACGCGCCCAGCAGCCCGCGCCCGCCGATGCGTGACAGCCGCGCCTGCAGCTCCGACGGCAGCGCGACCTCGAAGGCCCCGAACATCGACAGCCCCATGGCCACGAAGAACAGCGCCAGAGGGACGATCACCCAGGGATTAGCCAGGAAGGTCCCGAAGGCGCGCCCGACCAAACCGAAGGTGGTGCCGAGCGTGCCGAACATGCCGGCGATCCCCAGCACGTAGGCGGTCGCCAGCGCCAGCGCGCGGCCCCGGGGCACCCCGGCCCGCGCCCCGAAGATGCTGACGGTGATCGGAATCATCGGGTAGACGCAGGGGGTGAGCGCCGTCAGGAACCCGTAGGTCAGCGCGAAGAGGAGGCTGGGATGCGGTCCACTGCCCATGGCGATCTGCTCAGTATAGCGGTCCTCACCGTTGCGCACGCGCGCGGCAACCTGTAATTTCCGACGCGGTCCCCGTCATGCCCGCGCCCCCCCAGCCGGACTCGGATCTCGCCCCGTCGCGCCCGCGATTGGCCCGGCGTGCGGTCATGGCGCGCGTGGCCGGGGGGTCCCGTCCATGAGCACGCAGCGGCGCTGGTCCGGACCTCCCCTGGG
>CALAOV010000313.1 GCA_937889515.1 uncultured Myxococcales bacterium
GAGTTGTGAGCCCAGCGCGCGGACTTCGTCTTTGAACAAGTCGCGCAACGGCTCGATCAGCTCGCGTGATCGGCGTCGAGGGGAGCGGGCTCATGCACGGGATCCTGCCGCTCTCGCCGGGCGGCGGGCTGCTGGTCTTACAGCCGCCCAATCGGTTCTCCGCGATCTTCAAGGACCTGACCGACCGGGATGGGCAGCGGTTCGGGTTTGTGGTCGGGCTTCCGAAAGAGGAAGACTTCTGGATCGATCCCGACGAGGTCGAGCGGACCCTGGATCTGTTCGCCGCCTAGCTCAGGGCTGGCTCAGGGCTGGCTCAGGCCGAGCTGCCGCGCCAGCTCAGCTTCAGATTGAACCAGTAGTTCCAGATCGTGACCGCGCCGATCGCGATGAGGTTCGCGACGTAGCGATCGATGTGGAGCAGGTTGAACTGCAGGTTCAACAGCACCACGTTCAGCGCGAGACCGACGCCGCAGATGATGTTGAACTTGACGAAGCGGCGCAGCTTGAGCCGGGCGCCCTTCTGTCCGCCGACCAGATCGCGGAAGGTCCAGGCGTCGTTCCACAGGAAGTTGTTCACGATGGCCAGCTCCGCGGCCATCACCTTCGAGCGGGTCAGGCCCAGGCCCAGGCTGCGCGGGTCGCTCAAGAAATACAGCGCCGCCATGTCCACCACGACGCCCGAGAGACCGACCAGCGCGAAGCGGATGAATCGCGCGGCGGCCGGGGTGGTGAGGCGCAATCGGACCAGGTGACGCAGGTACTGCGGGTAAAGGCGCCAGGTGACCTTGCTCTCCCCTTCGGTCCGTTCGCGGAACACGTAGCCGACCTCGGCGATCGACCGGATCCGCCCGCGGCCAATGACCTCGAGCAAGATCTTGTAGCCGAGAGGACTGAGCGGGGCACCCGCGATCGCGCTGCGCCTGACCATGAAGTAGCCGCTCATGGGATCGCTGACGCGCCCGAGGACGCCGGGGAGCAGCAGCAGCCCCAGGAACTGCGCGCCGCGGGAGAGGATCCGGCGGGCGAAGCTCCAGTCGCTGACGCCGCCCCCGGCCACGTGCCGGCTTCCGACCGCCAGATCGACCTGACCCGCCAGCGCGTTGAAGAGCCCCACCGTCACCTCCGGCGGGTGTTGGAGATCGGCGTCGATGACCGCCAGGATCTCGCCTCTGGCCGCCTGCCAGCCTCGGATGACGGCGGTCGAGAGCCCCTTTTCACCCTGCCGCCGGATGACCCGCAGCTTGGGCGTCGTGAGCGCGATCTGCGCGGCCAGCTCCCAGGTGCGATCCGGGCTGTCGTCGTCGACGACGATCAGCTCGTACCCGTCTCCGATGACGGGATCGAGAAGCGCGGTGAGTTGTTTGACCAACTCGCCCACGTTCTTGCCTTCGTTGTACGTGGGAATGATCAACGAGAGGCGAAGCGGGGCCGCTGCGTCGGCAGGCGAGGTCGGAATGACCAGGGGGCCGCTCGGGCAGGTCACCAAGGCGGGATAGTGGGTCGGACTCGGTTCGGGCAGGACGCCGCTCATGGCGGGCTCGACCATACGGTGGACCGGAGGGTGAAGCAATTGGACGCTCGGGGAAGCGCGGTCATGGCCCGCCCGGAGCGGTCCGCTCGAAGACGGTGACGTCGGCCGCCACGAACGAGACGAAGAGCCAATGCCCCTGGCGCCGCCATTGCGGGGAAGACTCCAGCGCCGAGATCAGGCGGCTCTCCCCGAACCCGCGATCGCCGCCGTGGATCTGCTCCGCCAGCTGGTGGGCGCTCTGCACCTCGGAGCGTACGACCACCAGCGACCCGTAATCGCGGAGCTGATCCTTCCAGCGGTCGCTCGTCGGATCGAGGGGGATCCCCAGCGGCGGATGGGTGCCTGGTTCCGCGAAGACGAACTGAGCCAGCCCCGGACCGTTCGCGAAGCGCAACGGGAAGTAGGCGGCGCCGTAGTCGGCGATGGGATCGGCGTGAATCACGGCCGGATGCCGCTGGCCCAGACCGTCGAGGATCCGTTGCAGACGGGGCTGCGGACCGTGTGCGAAGTAGTCGCCGTTGCGCGCCAGCTCGGCGATCCCCACCCCCTGACAGGCCAGCAAGACCACCGCCGCGCCCAAGGCGATCCCGGACCATCGTCCCGCCGAGCGGGTGAGCGGCGCCGCCAGGGCCAGGCAGATCACCGGCACGGCCCAGGTCGCGTAGCTGACCTTGGCGGCCGTGAATCCCCCCACCACGAAGTTGGCGGCCGCGGAGATCGCGATGCCCGCCGCCAGGACCAGGGCAAAGAAGCGGAATGGACCCCGCGACCCCTCCGGCAACCGGCAGGCCGCCAGCACGAGGAGCGTCGCCGCCGAGCCGAAGGCCAGAACCGTCGCCAGCGGGAACACCGCCATCGCTGGGTGCCCGATCAGACGATAGACCAGCTGGATGACCTCGTGCCGCCGGTCGCGCACCGTCACGGCCGACAACCCCTGGGAGGCGATCACGAAGGGCACCAGGCCCGCCAGCCCGAGAGCCAGGATGGTCGCCACCACGACGATGGGACGCAGCGCCCGCCGCCGCGTGAGCGCGTCGACGGCCAGGCCCAGCACGACGAGTCCCCCGAAGAGCGCGCCGAAGAAATGCACGTACATGCCGGCGATCAACCAGACCGTGAGCTGAATCCAGATTCCGCGCCGGGCCCCGGGCGGCGGCGCACGCAGGATGACGACCAGGGTGCGCAAGGCGCCAGCCGTCGTCAGGAGAAAGAGAGGATAGGCGCGGATCTCGACGGCGGTGACGCAGGCGTTGGGCGACAGCGCCAGGAACAAGCCGGCAAAGAGCCCGGCGCGCCTACCGAAGGCCCGCCGGGCCGCCGAGGAGACCAGCCCCGCGGCACCGGCGGCGCAAACCGCGCCGAACCATCGGAGCGACGTTTCGTTCAATCCAAAAAACCGGGACCAGACCCATTCGAGCCAGTACGAAAGCGGGGGCATCCGATCCCCGGGGACGCCGAAGTCGTGGGAGGCGGGATGGACCAGCCAGTGCAGCAAACCTGCGGGGCGCAGGCTGAGCCCGCTCAACTGGGTCGTCTCGTCGATCCAGAGCGCCTGGTGGGGCAGAAACAGACCCGCGGCCACCGCCGCCGCCACCATGACGGCCAGCGTGACGGCGATCGTCTCGACTCGGCTGCCTTCGGGTCGGCCTCCGCGCTCGGGGGTGGGCATCCCATGTCCCGAGCCGCTCATCCGGGCAACCATATAGTCGGCGGGGTCTGATGCGTCAACTTGCGGTCCGGCGCGGCGACTCGGCGCACTGCCTCTGGCTCGACCTTCGTCACCCGGAAGCGACGGCGCGGTTGCCATCCACACCGTCGGCGGTCGCTTCGGATGCCTCCGCGTCCGCCATGGCGAGCGCCACCTTACGAACGTGCGGCTCGCGCAGCAGGTCGATGTGGGTCGCGGCCACGTCGCGCGTGATGAGGTGCTCGGCCAGGCCGCGCCAACCGAGATGAGGCGCTAGCTCCATCCAGGTCGGCTGGCTTTCCGCGACGGCGCGGACCACCAGCAGACGCCCCGCGATGCCCCCGACGGTCGCGGCGAACCGAGCGACGTCGGCGTCCGCCTCCGCACCGTCGATGGCGACGTCGATCGCCTGGGACGAGTTGCCGGCGGGCAGCAGCCTGCGCAGCTTCTGCAGCCAGGTGGCGCGCGCGACGATCCAGGCGATCTTCTGGCGAAGGATGGCCGGAATCCGCCGCGGATCCCGCAGCGCCGCTCCGAGAAAGGTCCGCAGGCGTCGGCGCTGGTTTATCCGTACGGCGCTCGGCAACATGCCGTCGAAGACCGCGACCAGCGCGATCTCTTCACCCTGGGCCTCCAGCTGTCGCGCTGCCTCGTAGGCGACGATTCCGCCGAAGCATAGCCCGGCGAGATGGTACGGACCGTGGGGTTGCCGCTGTCGAATCAGCTTCAGGTAGCCGGCCGCCATCTCCGGTACGGTGGGCCGGCGGTCGACGACCGGCAGGTAGCGGAAGGGCAAGTGCATCCCGATCACCGGACGATCGTCATCCAGAACCCGCGCCAGATCCTGATAGAGCTGGACGCCCAGGAGGCAGAACAGCGGTTCGCGACCGGTGGCGCCTCGGCGGAGCTCGACCACGATCGGGGCGTCGGGAGACGCCGTCCCACCGGCCGTGCTCAGGTAGGACGCCAGGCTCTCGACCGTCGGGGATTCGAAGAAGGCGGCCATCGGGATCTCGATCCCCACCTCTTTCTCGATCCGCGCGCGCAGATCAATCGCCAGCACCGACGTTCCGCCAAGCGCGAAGAAGTTCTGGTCCACGCCGACCTCGCTCAACCCCAGCACCTGGCTCCACAGCACGGCGATGCGCGTCTCGGCGTCGTCGCGGGGTCGCTTCGACGAGGGAAGGTCTTGTTGCGCCGGGGGCATCGAACGCGGCAAGCCCTTGCGATCGATCTTGCCGTTCGGGTTGAGCGGGAACGCGTCGAGGTGCAGGTAGCTCGAGGGAAGCATGTAGGCGGGCAGCCGGCGGCGCGCGCTCGACACCAGGGCCTCGCGTCCCGCGTCGCCCACCCAGTAGGCACACAGCGTCGGATCGCCCTCCTGCTCCTCGGCGACGACCAGCACCTCGCGGACGCCCGCCACCTGGCGAAGCACCGATTCGATCTCGCCGAGCTCGATGCGGAACCCCCGAATTTTTACCTGATGATCGATCCGGCCCAGGCACTCGAAGCGGCCGTCGGCCAGCATGCGTCCGAGATCGCCGGTGCGGTAGATGCGGTCACCGGCCGGCCCCTGCCGATTCGCCACGAAACGCTCGGCCGTGAGGTCGGGACGTCCCCGATAGCCGCGCGCCAGGCCATGGCCCCCGATGTACAGCTCGCCGGTGGCGCCCGAGCGGACCGGCTGGCGGTCGGCGTCGAGGACGTAGATCTGGGTGCGGTCGATCGGCCGACCGATCGTGATGAGGTCGTAGCCGCGCGCGATCCGCTGGAGCGACGACCAGACCGTGGTCTCGGTGGGACCATACATGTTCCACAGCTCGCTCCCGCAGGGCAGTAGCCTGTCGGCGAGCGCCCCGCTCATCGCCTCGCCTCCGCAGAGCATCCGGAACCGGTCGTGGCCGCTCCAGCCCGCCTCCAGCAACAGGCGCCAGGTGGCGGGGGTCGCCTGCATGGTGGTGATGCCCTCGCTCTCCAGCCGCTGCCGCATCCGTCGCGGATCGACCACCGTCGCGCGGTCGGCGATGACCACCGTGGCTCCCACGTAGAGGGGCAGGAACAGCTCGAGGCCGGCGATGTCGAACGAGGTGGTCGACACGGCGAGCAGCCGATCGTTCTCCGAGAGACCCGGCTCGTGCGTCATGGAGCGCAGGAAGCTGGCGAAGGCGCCGCGGGAGATCTCCACCCCCTTGGGTCGTCCGGTCGACCCCGAGGTGAACAGCACGTAGGCGAGCTGAGCCGGATCGTAGGAGACCGGCGGCGGCGAGGAATCGTAGCCGGCGGCGGCACCCGCGAGATCGTCCAGCCCGAGCACCCGCGCCGTCGTGGCCGAGCCGGCGAGCGGCGAGCTCGCCTGCAAGAGCAGCACCTGCGGCCTGGCGTCTTCCAGGATGATCCGGAGGCGATCGAGTGGCAGCGACGGATCGAGCGGCACGTACGCGCCCCCGGCCTTGGCGGTCGCCAGCATCGCGATGAGCTCGGTGGCGCCCCGCTGGAGAGATATCCCGACGCAGGCGTCTTCACCGACCCCCAACGAGATCAGCCGGTGTGCGAGCTGGTTGGAGAGTCGATCGAGCTCCGCATAGCTCAAGGTCGCGTCGGAACCCTCGACCGCGCGGTGATCGGGTCGCCGCGCCGCCGTCGCCGCGATGGCGGCGACCAGATCGGGCGCCTCGGTTCGGGGATCGCGCCCGAGACCCACCGATCCCGATGGGCCGTTTGTCGCCATCATGGTCCCACCGGTCCACGCCACGGAGCCACACACTTCGGTATCAACGTGGCAAACCTCGATTACTTCCCGCGGGCCGTTGCGTTGGCTCCAAACGAGCTACATCATATCATGTTCAACGCGGTCATTTTTGGTGGGGGCGGGCCTCGGCGCAGTCCGTGGCGAGGCTTCGATCATGGTGGCCGCATGGTGGCCGCATGGTCGCGGCGACCGCGATCGTGAACCCCAGGTAGGCGATCGAGTCGAACAGCATCGAGCTGTTCAACTCGTCTGGATCACGACTGGGTGGTCGAGGCTTCGCCTGCGCGTCCGCGGAACAGATAGGGCAGCCCGACGGTGAGATAGTCGTTGCCGATATACCGGTCCCAACAGAAGGCCACCCCGTAAATGATCGCCAGCGTGATCGCCAGCGTGGCCGGCCACAGGCGCGAAACCGCCAGGTGCAGGGAGAAGACGCCCACGTAGTAGACGAAGTACTGGACGACGAAGACCACCAGCGAGCTGCGGCCCACGATCGCGAATGCCGCCAGGAGGCCCTGGAAGATCCCGCGCTGCTCGAGCCAGGCGACGAGCGTGGTGGCGCCCAGGCCCGCCCCGGCGGAGGTGAGGAGAAAGGCCGGCCCCGGCGGATACTTTTGCCCGCCGCTCAGGAGGTCTCGGACCGTCTCGCTCTGCCCGCGCCCCAGCAGATGGAGGGCCACCCCGGCCCCGAGCATGAGCAACGAGATGGCGCCCAGCCGCGCCACGAACCCGTCGCCGGCTTTTCGCCAGGTGGCCAGCTTCTCTCCCAGCGGGGTCGCGAGGAGGTAACTGCCGAACCAAGGCAACACCGGAAAGGTCAGCCAACCGTGCTTGAAGGGCGTATCTCCCAGGAAAATCGCGCGCATCAGCCAGCCCGAGCTCCCGCTCGGCACCCAGTGCAGGTATCCGAACCAGGCGATCGCGATCAGGCTGGCCCCGAGCGCCATCCGCGTCCTGGGCGACACCGTGGCGACCAACCAGGGACCCAGCAAGAGGCAGAATCCGATGGCGTCCGTGATGAAGAAGAAGCGCACGTTTCCGAAGATCACGTAGTGCGCGATCATGATGAGCCCGTGGGCCGGCCCCAACAGGAACAGCCCCCGATCCATCAGCTTCAGGCTGAGCTTGGGAAACGACGCCGCGCTCTGGACGCTGAGAAAACCCAGCAGGAGGCCGCTCAACAGGATGAATGTCGCCGTCGAGGGGAGGGCGATCAGCGAGGTGAGGTGGCTGCCCCGGGTATTGCCCCCCGGTCCGAAGTAGGAAATACCAAAATGTGACACGCAAACAAGCAACATGGCCAGGCCCCGACTGGCGTCGATGAAGAGGCTTCGCCGGCTGACGCGGTCTTTCATGGGCCTGGGTTTGGTATCCCACGAAACAGCAATAACCGGCTAGTGGTCACGTGCATCCGTGTACCGGGGAGAACGACCGCGTCGATCGAAATTCATTCGATCGTGTTATGACCATCCGGTTCATGGGGGTGATGCCGTGTCCGTCCTGATCGTCGGTGGCGCGGGGTACATCGGCAGCCACACCGCCAAGGCGCTGGCGCAGGCCGGCATCGAGCCCATTGTTTTCGACAACTTGAGCTCGGGGCACCGCTGGGCGTTGCGGTGGGGAACGTTTGAAGAAGGGGATCTGGCTGATCCCGGGTCCATCGCGGCCGTCTTCAAGCGGCACCAGATTCATGCGGTAATCCAGTTCGCCGCCCTGATCCAGGTCGGGGAGTCGGTGCGCGATCCCCGCCGGTACTTCCGCGGCAACGTCGTCAACACGCTCAACCTGCTGGACGCCATGGTCGACGCCGGCGTGGGGGAGATCGTCTTTTCCTCGACGGCCGCCGTGTATGGCGATCCGTTGCGGGTCCCCATTTCCGAGGACCATCCGCTCTCGCCGGTCAGTCCCTACGGAGACACTAAGCTGATCGTCGAGCGGATCTTGCAGAGGTACGGCGAGGCGTACGGCCTGCGCGCGGCAGTGTTGCGATACTTCAACGCCGCCGGCGCCGATCCCGAAGGCGAGATCGGCGAGGCGCACGACCGGGAGAGCCACCTCATCCCGCTGGCCATCCAGGCCGCGCTCGGCCGCCGGGACCCGCTCGACGTGTATGGCTCCGACTACCCGACGCCGGACGGGACCGCCGTGCGCGACTACGTGCATGTGGTCGATCTGGCGCAGGCCCACCTCCTGGCCTTGCGGCACCTGGCCGCCGGGCACGCCAGCTTCACCGCCAACGTGGGCACCGGGCGGGGACATTCGGTGCAAGAGGTGATCGCCGCCGTCGAGAAGGTTTCGGGGCTGCCGGTTCCACGCAGGTTGGTGGCGCGTCGCGCCGGAGACGCGCCGGTGTTGTTGGCGGACCCCACGCATATCAAGGCCTTGCTGGGTTGGCGGCCCGACCATCCGGACCTCGAGACCATGGTCGTCCACGCCTGGCGATGGGAAAATCGGCCGGGCGGTAGCTGATGCCTTTGGCGATGATTATGTTGGCGAGCATTCCCATGGCTCGACCGGTAAGACTTTCGTCCAAGAACCAACCCCTCGGCCTCCTCGACCAGATCGCGGAAGACTGGGAAGCGCACGATCGTGACTTTTTCCGCCCGGGTTTCCAGGCGCTGGTGGTGCACCGATTCGGGACCTGGCGGATGGGGATCGGTCCCCGGGTCCTGCGGGCCCCCCTGAGCCTGCTTTACCGCGCCATGCAGCGGCGGGTTCGCAATCTCTACGGCATCGAGTTACCCTATACTGCCCGCGTCGGCCGGCGGGTCGTCATCGAGCACCAGAGCGGAATCGTGATCCACGGAAACAGCGAGATCGGCGACGACTGCATCATTCGCCAGAACGTCACGCTGGGGAACCGGTGTCTCGATCGACCGCTGGATGCGCCCCGACTGGGCAATGGCGTCTGCGTCGGTGCGGGGGCCAAGATACTGGGCGCGGTCCGCATCGGGGACGGGGCCCAGATCGGCGCCAACGCCGTGGTCTGCGACGATGTGCCGGCCAACGCGGTCGCGGTGGGTGTCCCAGCGCACATCACGCGCGTAGGGGAGGTCAGGAAACTGGCGTCGTGATCGGCCGCCTGGGGGCGGTGGCTATCGGCCGAAACGAAGGGGAGCGGTTGCGGCGTTGCCTGGCTTCCCTGGTCGGGCAGGTGGGTGTGGTGGTTTACGTCGATTCCGGATCGACCGACGGCAGCGTGGAGCTGGCGCGCGCCGTGGGTGTCCTGGTGACCGAGCTCGATCGCGCGCAGCCGTTCACCGCAGCGCGGGCCCGCAACGCCGGGTTGGCGCGCCTCCACGAGGCTGCGCCGGATCTGGAGCTGGTCCAGTTCGTCGACGGCGATTGCGAGGTGGCGGCCGGATGGTTCGAGCGGGCCGACCAGGAACTGGTCGCCGACCCCCGCCTGGCCGTGGTGTGCGGGCGCAGGCGCGAGCGGTACCCCGACCGATCGATCTACAACCGGCTGTGCGACCTCGAGTGGAACACGCCGATTGGCCCGGCGGACGCCTGCGGCGGCGACGCGGTCATGCGGGTCGAAGCGGTGCGCGCCGTCAACGGATACGACCCGTCGCTCATCGCGGGGGAAGAGCCCGACCTGTGCCTGCGCCTGCGGCGACTGGGGTGGAAGGTGTTGCGGGTCGACGCTGAGATGACCTTGCACGATGCCGCCATGACCCGCTTCGCGCAGTGGTGGAAACGGTCCTTGCGCGCCGGACACGCCTACGCCGAAGGGGCCGCCCGCCAGGCCGGGGGGGCGGAGCGACATTGGGCCAAGGAGGTCCGCAGCAACTGGGCGTGGGGCCTGTTCCTGCCCACGCTCGCGCTGGTGGTCGCCGTTCCGACCGGGGGCCTCGGCCTCGCTCTGCTGGCGGCCTACGGGGTCCTCGGCTTGCGCGTCTATCGGGGGATGCGGGGGCGGGGCATCTCGGCCCGGGACGCCCGGCTCGGCGCGGTCTTCTGCGTGATGGGAAAGGTCCCCCAGGCGCTGGGGCAGGCGCTCTACCGGGTGCGCCGGATGGCCGGTCGCCAGGGCGGGCTCATCGAGTACAAGGGTCCGGATCGGGCGGTCTGATCGGCGCGGGTTGAGCGGCTCAATTGGTTGCCACCGCGTCGCCAGGTCATATGATAGGCGCAGGGGCTGTTAGTCCCGAGCGGAGAGCATGGATTCCCCGGGAGGCCCGCAACGCGCAGGAGACCGTGAGCAGCCGAGGTTCGTGATTCGACGAACCACGGTGCTGACGCTGTCCCAGCGGGTGATCGCGCGGGCCGATCCGGCCGCCGCCGAAGGCGGGCGCGACCTGGCATCGGGGCTGGCCGTGGCGGGTGGCTCGATCGTGCTGCCGGGGTTGCGTTCGGAGGAGCGGCTGCTCCTGGGCCTGGTGGATGGCCGGCTGTCGGTCGCGCGGCTGGCGCGGCTCTCGGGTCTTTCGGAGGAGGCGACGGCGGAGCACCTTCGGTCGCTGTGCGATCGCCGCATGCTGGTGCCGGTCGAGACCAGCGAGGTCACCATCCGCGGCAACAGCGGGGAGCCGTTCTTTCGGCTGGGACCCTACGAGGTCGCCTCGCGACTCGGCCAGGGGGGCATGGGTTCCGTGTATGTCTGTCGCCGAACCGGGGCGGCCGGCTTTCGCCGCCTGTTCGCGCTCAAGGTCATCCGCCAGGGCTCGGGCCAGGAGCAGGCGGCCGAGAAATCCTTCCTGCGCGAGATTCGGGTGGGCATCCTGCTCGATCATCCCAACACCCAATCGCTCATCGACGTGGGGATGTACAAGAATCAGCCCTTCCTGGTGCTCCAGTACATCGAAGGGACCAGCCTGGAAGAGATCTCCTTCGGCCGCCGGGTCCCGCCCGGCGTCCTGGTGGCCATCCTGATCGACGTCTTGCGCGGGCTGCAGCGCGCGCACGAGATCTCCGACGAGCAGGGCAGGTGGCTGGGGCTGGTCCACGGGGACGTCTCGGCGCCGAACATCCTGATCGGCACCGACGGGGTCGCCCACTTGACCGATTTTGGCAGCGCCCGCTTCACCGCGCTCGGGGAGACCTGCAAGCCCGATCCGATGACGCTGGGCAAGCCGGCCTACATGGCGCCCGAGCAGCTGCTGCTGGAGCCGCTCGATGCCCGCACCGACATCTTCGCGATGGGCACCGTGATGTGGACGGCGCTCACGGGCCAGGAGCTGTTCGCCGCCGACGACCACGACCAGATCATCGCGAACGTGCTGCGCAAGGAGATCGAGCCGCCCAGCGCCTACGGCGCGCCCGCTTGTCTGGACGACATTTGCTTGCGGGCGCTCTGCCGCGCGCGCGAAGGGCGCCCGGCCAGCGCGGAGGAGATGGCCAAGGCTCTGCTCAAGGTAGGGGTCGGAAACGACCTGCTGGCCTCTCCGGCCGCCGTCGGCGAGTACATGCGCCGCGAGGTCGCCGGCGCCGATGTCGACCGCCGGCGCCGGATCGACGCCGCGCTTCAGGAGGCGGTCGCCGCGCCCCCGCCCACGGCCGCCGCGTCGACCGTGACCGTCTCCGTGCAGCCGGCGGTGCCCGAAAAGAAATTTTCGAAAACGATGATCCTTCCCGATCGCGTTCGCCGAATGGTGTTGGCCAAGCGCTGGCTCAAAAGTAGCGCGGCCAAGGCGCTGGGGCTCTGGGTCTCGCTGGCGATCTTGGCGGCCGTCGTCACTGTCGCGATCGCCCACCACAAAAGCGGGCCCGCCGCGCTCGGATCTCCTCCAAATCGCGCCGCCGTCCATTGATCCCCCCGGGCGAGGTGTTATATTCGGCGGCGGTTAGGTATGTGGTTTCCTAAACATGGCCTGGGAGCGGGCGGCGGACGGTAGGGACCCGCCAGCGTCGAAGATCGGTCTCGATGCTGAGCTAGAAGGGGCGGTGACCTCGGGTGAGGCGCTGGCGTACATCGTTCTGTTCAAGGGCGAGCAGCCGGGACGGATCTATGCGCTCAAGCGCAACATCGTCCTGATAGGTCGGGGCGACGATGCAGACGTCCAGATCGCCGATAGCTCGGTCTCGCAGCACCACGCCCGAATCCTGAGTCGCAGCGAGGGCTTCGAGATCGTGGATCTCGATTCCACCAACGGCACGTTCGTCGGCGGGAAACGGGTCGCGCGGTCGGGCTTGCGGAACAGCGACCAGGTGACCGTGGGCAGCGTCCAGTTCCTGTTTCTTCTCGAGCGTCCGACCACCGCGACGATCCGCTTGCCCGACGCGTTCAAGCGACCGCAGGCCGCCCGGACCACCTCGGCGCTCGTTCCCACGCGGCAACCGATGATCGCGCCGCGGATATCGGTGGCGGTGCCCCACGCTCCATCGCGGGGCGATGACGTGGAGCCGTCGCTGGCGGACATGGTGCGCAAGGCGGCGCGCGCCTACGGTTTCATCCGCGAACGCAGGCTCGTCATCGCGGCCTTCGGGGCGGTGGGCGTAGCCTGCGGGATCCTCTCGATCCCCCTGGTTCCCCCGGGCCTGTCGGCCTCGGGCGAGGTCCGGCTGCTGCCGCACATGACGTTGACGGCGACCTCGGCCGAGGATCGTTGGCAGAACAACGATCAAGATTCCGGCCAGTTCGTGAAGAGTGCGGAGCACACCATCACCCAGCTGGAGCTGGCCCGCAGCACGCTGCAGAAGCTGGGCTCACCCAGTCCGCCCGATCCGTGGGTCCGCTCCATCCTCGCCAAGTTGAAGGTGGAAGAGATCGGCGAGCACGCCTTTCGGGTGACCTACAAGGACAGGGTATCTGCCCGCCCGACGCCCGCGGATTTCTTGAACGTGCACCTCCACAACTACGTGCAGTGGGAGATCGGCAAGTCGCTCCGAGAGCTCGCCGCCAAGGTGGACTTTCTGCGCGATCAGCTGAAGTCGGTCGAGAAAGACCTGGACCATATCAGCGACCAACGGGCCGGGTTCCGTGAGGCCAACGCCGATCGGCTTCCCGAGGACGCGGTCCAGACCCACACCAGCCGCTTCGATCTGGAGACCCGGCGCGCCGAGCTGTCGGCACAGATTCATCAGTATCAGGGCGAGCTCAACGCGGCGCTCGAGCAGCTCAAGAACAACCGCCCCGAGGCGCAGCGGAAGTTTCAGTGGTCCGAGTCCTACCGGCAGTCGCTCAACGAGATCGATCGCAAGCTGACCGACGCCTATGCGCGGGGTCTCAAGGATGGCCATCCGGAGGTCCAGCAGCTCAAGGACGAGAAGCAGCGGGTGCAGGCGCAGGCGAAGGAAGAGATGCAGGCGGCCACCCCGACCGTGATGCGGGAGTCGGATCCCAACTATCAGCAGGCCCAGAACCAGGTGGAGAAGCTTCAGGCGCAGCTGGCGGCCGCGCGCGCCAGTCTGGGCGAAACGGACGGGAGCCTCGGACAGGTCCGCCGGGTCGTCCAGGACCTGCCGCGGGTGGAGCAACATCTGGCGGACCTGGAACATCGGCAAGAGGCGACCAAGCAGCTGCACAGCGACCTCTTCGCGAAGCTGTCCCAGGCCGAGATTCAGCTGAACCTCGAGAAGGTCTCGGCGGAGTCTCGCTACGACGTTTCGACACCGCGGCTCGAGCGGGCGCGGAAGGCCAGCACCCTGGGCCTGCGGGGAGGCCTGGGGTTATTGTTGGGGCTCTTCGTGGCCGCGATCGTGATACTCCTACGCGAGGCCCAGCGGATGATCTCTCAAACCTTGGCGTCGCCGACGCTCGTCTCGCGGATCACCTCCACCCGCGATCGTTTTCGCGATCGATTCTGATGCGACCACCATCCAAGAGCGTCGCCCGAGCGGGCTGGGCAACCGCCGCCATGCTGGTGTCCCTGATCGGCTGCGCCACCGAACGTCCGTTTGTCTGGGTCCAGAACGTGCCGATGGCCGTGGACAGCCAGGGAACCATCGAATCGCGGGACACGATCCTGATCTCGGTCCGGAACCAGCCGACCCTGTCGGGGGAGTTTCCGGTGGGGGATCACGGCGAGTACCTGCAGCCGACGCTGGGAACCATTACCGTCGCCGGAAGAACCACCGACGCCGTGGCCGCCGATCTCCAGGGCCGGCTCAAGGATCTGCTGGTCAAGCCAGAGGTCACCGTCTCGATCATCAAGATCGCCCCGGTCCGCGTGAACGTGGTGGGCGAGGTGCGGTCGCCCGGCACCTACGAGCTGACCCGCGGTCGGGGCGTCCTGCCGGCGCTGGCGGCGGCGGGTTGGCTGAACGAGTTCGCGAACGGAGATCGGATCTTCGTCATCCGTTCCGACGGCGCGGGCGCCCAACGGATTCGATTCAGAGCCCACGAGCTGACCGCCGCCGAGCCGCACGCCACTGGTTTCCGCCTCAAAGACGGAGACGTCGTGGTCGCGGAGTAGGCGCGGGCCTTTCCTTTGGGCGCGGCGTTCGTTGCCCTTCTTCTCCTCGCGGGCGATCTGGGTGCTCAGGGGAGCGCCGTCACGCAACTGCGTCCCGGCGAGACGCCGCTGACCCTGGGCCCGTTCGGGATCCAGGTGAGCGCCACCAGTGAGACGCGCGTGGGCGTGGCCCCGATCATCCCCGGTGCGGACCCCCGCTGGTTCATCGCCGAGGTCGTCACGCCGCTCCTGGGGCTCGAGCTGCACCGGCCGACCTTCACCCTCCAGCTGTTCTACGGGGTGCGCCTGTTCTGGGAGGATCCCAGCCCGATCTCGACCTCCTCGACCGAGCTCCTCGGCCCCGACCCGGTGACCCGCATCCGACGGGTGGAGCGGACCTCGATCTCGGATTTCGGTCCGCTCGTCTTGCATTCGGCCGGGCTCAGCCTGGATGGCCGTCCGTCGCGCACGGTCGACGTCGTCGCCGGGGCCAATGGCTCGATCGGTAGCCCCGACTACACCGCGCTGCCGCAGGTGCTGGGCACGGTTCAGGGAGCGCTCCCGCCGATCGTGAGCATCGCATCCGGCACCGCCCTGGCCCGGATTCGCTACACCGGGGCCAGGCGCTGGGAGCTGGACCTGGCTGGGCAGGTCTTTCACACCCAGTGGTTGGACGTTCCGGAGAGTCCCTCGACCGTACCCGGACAGACCTCGGTCGGGGGACAGACGTTCGTCACCTCGGAGACGCTGGCGAGCGTCGAGCCCGGCGCCACCTACGTCCTTACCCCCCGCGACGGGCTGGGGCTGATCTCGGCGTTCGGTGAAGCCACCTACTCCGATGGAGCCGCCATCGTGACCGTCACGCCTGCCGTCGTGTGGAAGAGACGCCTCACCCACCGCGAGAACCTCCGACTGACGCTGGGGGTCACCTACGCCCGTTCGGTGGGCAACCCCCCCGGGGTGATGTCGCCCTTCGGCTCGAGCGGCGCGGAGGCGTCCCCCATCGGTTCGTTCCAGTTCACCTCCCGGATCCTGCGGCGGGAAAACGTGGCGATCATTGCCGACGCGACCGGCGGGGTGGACTTCTACTTCGATCCCGTGCTGGGCACGGCGCTACCCCGCGGCTCGGCCAGCGCCGGTCTGGTGGCGATATCGGTGCCCCACTGGATGATCAACCTGCGGGGCGACTTCGCGACCGCGCTCAAGACGCCCCCGCTCCAACCGATCGTGGTCGGTCAAGCTCCGCCGATCCCCATCGACGAGACCGCGTTCTCGATCTCTCTCGCGGCGCGCCGGCGGGTCTCGGAAAACATGTTCGCCGAGATCGGGATCCTCTGGGCTGACCGCGGGCCGGTCCTCACCACGCCCGACTTTCATTTTCACCAGCGCCAGCTCTGGGTCCACATCTCGCTCATGGCGACGACCCGGCCCATTCCCCGGATGACCCAGCAGTAGGAAGCGTCGGCGGTCGGTTGGCGACGCTGGTCGGTCTAGCTTGGGTTGGCTCTTGGTCCCCCGGCGTCACGCCGCGCCTGGGCCTGGTGGCGGTCCCTTTCTACGTCCTGGGGGCCTGGTGGTGCGCACGCCTCGCGCGCGGCCGGGGCGTCGATCTGGTTCCCGGAGAGGCGATCTGCTGGTGGATCTTGAGCGCGATCTTGCTGGCGCTGGGAATCTACAAGCTGCTCGATTTGCAAACCGCGGTCGTCGAAATGGGTCGGACGGTCGCCAGCGCGCACCGGTGGTACGCCCGCCGCCGCCCCCTGCAGCTGGCGCTGATTTTCGGCCTCGGTCTGGGCAGCGCGGCCGCGATGGCCCTTGCGGTCTGGGTAGCTCGAAAGGCGCCCGCTCCGACCCGTCTGGCCTCGGTTGTCGGGGTCGCACTGGCCGGCTTCGTGGCGATCCGGACGATATCGTTCCACGCCATCGACCGGTTCCTGGATTCCGGCCTGGCCGGTCTGAAGGCGAACTGGGTCATCGAGCTCGGTGGAATCGTCGTGATTCTGGTCTTGATCCGTCGCCGGGTTGTTACACGGTCAGATAAAAACCAGTGATATCAGTCATATATGGTCACTAGACCGGCTCGGGGTCGGTCGGCGCTGCGTGGGCCGCGCCGGGAATCTTGCGGTCGGTGTACGTTCTTTGATTGGGCCGGGTGTGGGCACCGTCCATTCGGTCGTCCGGGCCGCCACCCCGATGATCGTTTTGACGTAAAAGATTTGCCTGACCTTTCTGAACGGGCCGCTATCTCTTAGTATCCGCGTCGGCAGGGAAGCAGAGGTCGGGGCTTGCTTCGCGAACACGAAAACGTCATCCACAGGCTGCAGCGGCTCGCGGATATCGTTTGGATCATCGTCGCGCACGTCATCTCGATCTACGCCTACCATCAGACCTGGCGGCGAGAATCGAGTAACGCGACGCTGGCGGCCGTGCTGGTGTTCAGCGTGGCCGCGGAGTTTTGCAGCCTCTATCGCGCCTGGCGGATAGAGCGCTTCCGGGTCGAGCTGCGGATGATCTGCCTGGCCTGGCTGAGCACGGTCGTGACGCTCAACACGTTCGCCGTCGCCACCAAGACGTCGGCGGACTATTCCCGCGTCGCCTCGTTCGGTTGGTTCGTGCTGGCGCCGCTCATGCTGTGCGGCTGGCGCATCCTGGTGCGGCTGATTCTGCGCGCGCAGCGCGCCCGCGGTCGCAACACCCGCAAGGTGGTCATCCTGGGCGCCACGCCCAACGCGCGCGAGCTCTGCGCGGAGATCGCGGAACGTCCCTGGCTGGGCATCCGGGTCATGGGGGTCTACGACGACCGCGGGCCCGACCGGCGCGAGAACCTGGAGGATGCCGGCTGTCCCTTTGCCGGAAGCTCGGCGGAGCTTCTGGAAGCCTGCCGCGCCAACCAGATCGACGCCGTGTACATCGCGCTGCCCCTGCGCGCGGAGCCGCGCATCGCGCATCTCTTGCAGGAGCTCTCCAACACGACCGCGACCGTCTACCTGGTGGCGGATTTCTTCATGTTCAACCTGTTGAGCGCGCGCTGGAGCACCATCGGCGAGATCCCCCTCATCAGCGTCCACGACACCCCCTTCCGCGGTGTCGACGGCTGGATCAAGCGGCTCGAGGACATCGTCGTCGGTTCTTTCATCGTGCTCGTGATCTCGATTCCGATGCTCGTGATCGCGGTGCTCATCAAGCTGACCTCGCCCGGTCCGGTCTTCTTCCGCCAGCGACGGTACGGCCTCAACGGCGCGGAGATCCGGGTCCTCAAGTTCCGCAGCATGTCGGTGCTCGAAGACGGCGCCAACGTCCAACAGGCGACGCGGGACGACGTGCGCGTCACCCGGCTCGGGCGGTTCCTGCGCCGGACCTCCATGGACGAGCTGCCCCAGTTTCTCCAGGTGATCACGGGGAAGATGTCGATCGTGGGTCCGCGGCCACACGCCGTGGTTCACAACGAGACCTATCGCGCGCTGATCCGCGGTTACATGCTGCGCCACAAGGTCAAACCGGGCATTACCGGCTGGGCGCAGATCAACGGCTGGCGCGGCGAGACCCCCGAGGTCAGCTGGATGGAGAACCGCATCCGGTTCGATCTCGAGTACATCCGCAGGTGGACGCTGCTCTGGGACCTCAAGATCATTCTCCTGACGGTCGTCGGTCGAAAGAAGAACCGAAACGCATTCTGATCGACCCGTCTTGACTGGCAGCGTCCCCCGAGGCACGCTCGCGAACCATGCGAAACGCGATGGTCATGTTTCTAGCTTTTGCCCTGACGTCGGCCTGCATCGAACAGAAGCAGGACGAACCGAAGCCGGCCGCCCCGGTCGCTCCCCCCGCTCCCCCGCCCGAGCCGCCGCGATCCGCGATGGCGATCAGTCCCACCACCAGCTATTCGATCGTGGCCGTGGCGAGCAACAAATGCCTGCAGTACGTGGCGGGCGCGCCCCAGGGGGCCCGGGCCGAGATCCGGACCTGCGACGGCGGCAAGCCGCAGCTCTTCACCCTGCGACCGGTCGCGGGGGGGTATCAGGAGATCGTCAACGCCCTGACCAACGATTGCATGGGGGTGACCGCGTTCGTGCTGGACGAGGGCGGGACCGTCGTGCGGTGGGTTTGCGACGGAGGAGCGAACCAGCAGTGGATCGTAGCCGATGCGGGACCGGACGCGATCCGGCTGGTCGCGCGCCACAGCGGCAAGGTGCTGGGGGTCGAAGACTCGAAATCCGCGGACGGCACGCTGGTCAGTCAGTACAGCTGGACGTCGGGCGCGAACCAGCGCTTCAAGTTGCAGGCGGTCGGAGGCAAACCGCCGGAGAACAAGGGCAAGGGAGATGTCGGCGGTGCGGGTGGCAAGAGTGGCAAGGCCGGCAAGACCAAGAAGGGCGGAGGCGGGGGCGGCAAGAGTCCGCCCGCGGCCGCCAAGCCCTGATCCGGGCCACCCGCGTTCAGAGCTTCGCGACGGCGCTCTCGGCGGCCTTCGCCCACGGGTCGCTCGGGTAGGCCTTGGCGTATTGCTGGTAGGCCTGCTTCGCGTCGAGCCTCTTCCCCGCCAGCTCCAGCGTCTTGGCCAGATTGAATGAGGCGGCCCGCTTGGCCGCGGGCGATCCCAGTGCCCGGCCGAACGCCGCCATTGCGCCCGCGTAGTCCTTCGCCTCCGCCAGCGCGATACCGCGCAGAAGGTCGATGTCGCCCGGGGTGACGCCGGCCCCGGTCGCGACCTTCGCCAGCGTCGCGTTCGCGTTCTCGAGCTGATCGGCCGCCAGATAGGCCGCCGCCAGATTCAACCGCGCCTTGCTGTAGTCCTCGTCGGTCGCCAGCGCCTGCTGGAACCAGGCGATCGCTTCGCGCAGCTGCGACGGCAGCCGCGCTTTGTCGATACCGCGTGTCCTCGACACCCCGTCGTCGCGGATGAGGCCCACGTACTTCACGGCCGATTCGCGTTCGAGCGAGAACCGCGTCTGCCAGCGACCGAGCGGCGAATCCTTGCGGTCCATCGCCAACACCCCCAGCTTCGTGTAGGCGACGCCCAGATCGTTCATCGCCTCCTTGAGGGACGGCAGCATGGTCTGGTACCGCTTGAAATCATCCACCGCCTCCTGGTACGCGGCGACCGCCTTCGCCATGTCGGAGGCCTCGAGCTCGGCGCCGCGATCCATCGCCGCCACCCCCAGCTTGAACGAGAGGAAGGCGTACCGCACGTCGTTGGTCCAATAGTCGGAGAGGTACTCGACGCGTTCCTGGAACGTGGGGTGGTCGAGGTGCTTCGGAACCTCCATCTCCTTGCCCATCATCTCCATGAACTCGATGCCGCCGCGTGGTTGGTAGCCGGCCAGAAACGCCATCACCATGCCCTCGCGGTCCGCGTCGATCTCGTGCAGGCGGGTGACGTGGGTGAGCACCGCCGGATCGAGCGGCTGCGACGAATCCCGGATCGCTTGCTGGAAGACCGCCGTTCGCATGGTGTGTTGGTGGATCACGTGGGTCAGCTCGTGCCCGAGGATGTGGCCCAGCACGTCGTTGTTGGCGTCGATCGGTTTCCCCGGCATCTTCTGCCGGATCGCCTCGAAGAGACCGCGGGTCGCGTAGACCCGCCCATCCGCCGTCGCGAAGGCGTTGACCATGCCGGTGTCCAGGAACTCCACCTTGAAGTGTTGTTTGAGGGCGCTCCCCTCGGCGAGCTTGCGGACGATGTCTTCCAGCACGGCCTGCTCGGGCGCGCCCTGCCGGACCCCGCCGAAGGACCGCTCCATCAGATCGATCACGGCCTTGTAGCGGTCGGTCGAGAAGACGTCGCCCCCGCGGCCCGCCATCATGCCCATCGCCACCCGCGGGTTGTCCGGATCGACTTTGGACAGCTCGGTCAGCGCGCGCTCGCCAACGGCGCCGTGGGGATCGGCGTCGATCGCGGCGCTGAAGTGGACGACCGCGGTTTCGGTCTTGCCGTCGAGCTTGTCGAGGACCCCCAGCTCGAGGTTGGCGGCCGCGAGCCCGGCGTCCAGCGCGAGCGCCTTTTCGAGTGCGGCCCGCGCCTCCACGTTCTTGTCGCTCACGCGAAGAAGACGCGCGGTTTCCACCCAGGCCACCGCCAGGTTGGGCGCCCGCGCCAGCTCGGCCAGCGCCTGCTTGAGATCGTAGGCGTCCGACGCGGAGACCGACGAGTGCACCAGGCCGAGGTAGTAGTGACACTCCTCGTCGGCTGGCTTCGCCTGGACGCATGCCTCGAAACCCTGTCGAGCGCGTGCCATCTGCCCGTTGATGCCTCCGCGGCCTGCCGATTCGAACACCGCCGAGAAGGCCAGCTTGGCGTCGTAGACCGTCAGATCGATGGGCTCCCCCGAGAGCTCGACCACCGTGCGCTCCAGCGCCTGGTAGGCGGGTCCGGTCTTGATTCGGCTGAGGTGCATCAGTTTGCGGGCCGTCTCGAGCGCCTCCGGCTTGGCGCTGGCGTCCCCGCCGCGGAAGCGTTTCTGCGCGCTGGCGAACAGGAGCCCGTAGGCGTTGGTGTTGGCCGGATCGATCGCGACCACCTGGGCCAGCGACGCCCGCATCGCCGTGTCGTTGCTGGCGGCGGACTGGATCTCGGCCAGGGCGATCCAGGCGTCCTTGTCCTTGGGGTTCTTCTTGGTGAGTTTCGTGAGGAGGTCGACCGCTTGCTTCTCTTTCTTGTCGCGCGCGTAGACCGAGGCCAGCGCGAGCACGGCGGGTTCGTTCTGAGCGTCCAGCGCCAGGATGGCCTGGTATTCCTTGGCCGCGCCCGACAGGTCGTTGGCGCGGACGGCGTAGTACTGGGCCATCCAGTCGTGGCGCTCGATGGCGAGCTTCTTCTTGTCGACCTTGGGCTGCGTCGGCTTCCGTTCGGGCGCCTTGGCGCGCGCTCCGGCCGTGAGGAACGAGGCGAGACCGGCGGCGATCATCAGGTGGCGGTACGTCATGGATCGTCCTTGTTGATCGGAGAGTTGGCACCGGCCGCGAGAAAGCTGGCCCAGTAGTAGGGATGCGCGTACTTGCCCTGCGCCGCGAGCTCGAGCTGGGTGTCGCGAAGCGCCGAGCTGCGGCCCCGGCCGGCCGCCAGCTTGGAATAGTACCCGGCCATCAGATCCTTCGTCGCGAGGTCGTCGACCTGCCAAAGCGACATGACCAGGCTCTCGGCGCCGGCGATCACCAGGGAGCGCCGCAAGCCGTACACCCCTTCGCCGTTGGTCACCTTGCCGACGCCGGTTTCGCAGGCGGACAGCACCACCAGCTTGGTGCCCCACAGGTCCAGCCCCGACGCCTCCATCGCCGTCAGGATACCGTCCTCGTCGCCCGAGCGAAGCTGGTTGGCGCCGGCCAGCACCAGCCCCGAGCGCAACAGCGGATTTTCGTTTGACGTCGTCGTGGGGGCGATTGCCCTCGCCGCGCCGCCGGCCGGATCCTCGCCGGCTTTGGACGCGTCGCCGGCTCGCGTCTTCGCCGCATTTGCGAACCCGGCCACCAAGCGCCGATGGTTCGCGGAGGGCGACGGGGAGGTTCTGGAGTTCACCGCTGACTTCCGCGTCGGTGGCCGCGAGCTGAGCCGCTTCCGCTTCAAGGGTGAACCGGGCGCGCCGCGGGGGGCCCGCCGGGCGGCACCGAGATTCGCAACGACACCGTCTATCAGGACATCCTTCCGGACCGGCGCATCGTGCTCGCGTACACGATGACCGTGGGAGACAAGCGAATCTCGGCGTCGCTCGCCACCGTCGAGCTGGTCCCGACCGGCAGCGGCACCGGCCTGGTCTATACGGAGTAGGGCGCTTTTTTCGAAGGCGCCGACGGCTCGCAGATGCGCCAGGAAGGATGGCAGGCGCTCCTGCAGCGGCTCGACGGGGATCTGCGGCGGCCGGCCTGAGGATCTAACGGCGTAACGGTGGGCCGACGGATCGGTTGCTCGCGGAACTCTACGGGCGACCGCCGCGGCCGCAGGACGACGTTCCAGCGGGAGCGCCGGTTTTCATTTGCCACCCACCGCCCGGCTGCCGTTCGCGGGCGTCCTCGCGGTACTCGCTTCGGGCATCCGGTTTGAGCAGCTCGCAGGGATCGAACCAATGCACGGTCCGAGCGGCGGCCAGTAACGGCGGCAGCTCGCCGGAGAATTCTTGGTTGTCCGGGCATCGGTGGTGCCACAGCGCGCCTCGGGTCGGGATCGATCCGAAACAGAGGAGCTCCTTGACGCCGCCATTGCAGTTGGTGGCGACGATCAGCACGTCGCCGGGGAGGGCGGTGCCGGTCGGAATTCGTACGACCACGTCGTGGTGGAACTCGCCCTGCTGCCAATGATCGACGAGGTCGTAGTCACCCACCTGCGCTTTCAGCTCGGACAGCAGCGAGCCAAGCGCCAGCTGCTGGGATAGGGCTTCGATCATGGTTACAAGGATAGCTCAACCTCACGAAGTGGTCACAACCTCGAGGCGTAGTCGGTCTTCATCTGGTCGTAGATCCCCATGTCGGTCTGGGCGGTGTACGTGCTCCCCGAGCGGGTCCATAGATCGCCGGGCTGCCAGTTGAAGGTGCCGATGCCCTGCTGATTGGCGAGATTGAACAGCACGTCGTTGGCGGCTCTCTGATCGGTGCTGTACTCGGCGATGATGAACTTGAGGTTCGGGAAGGAGGTGGCGAGCGAGCTGAACGTCGCCTGCCAGTCGGAGGGCTGACCCTGCGTGCCCGCGTAGCAAGACTCGCCGAAGACGTCGAACGGGACGCCCTTGCTGTTCGCGTTCGTGATGTAGCTCTTGCTGGACGCGAGGTCGTTGCCCCGGTCGAGGTGCAGCGCGATCTTGATGCCGGTGTCGACGTCCTTGACGCCCTTGGCGGCGGCGTTCAAGAGCATGCCCAGGTTGGTCCACCCGCCGGCCGGGGGGCCGCCCGCGGGCGGCGCGCCGCCGTCGGTCGACGAGTACAGGTAGATGGCGCCGTTGACCGCGTTGTAACCGGCGATGCCCGCCTTCGGCAGCCCGCCGCCGTCGCACAGGTGAATGAGGATGCCGGGCGTCTCCTCGTTGCCGATCTGCACCATGTCCGGCCGCGCTCCGCCCGCGATGAGCGCGGTGATCGAAGCCGAGGTGTAGTCGTGAACCGCGGTCGCCATCTGGGCGATGGTCGTGTAGCCCTGCCAGGCGACGGGGACGCACTGCTTGCCCGGATCGGCCCAGTTGTCGCTGTAGTGAAAGTCGACCAGCAAGCCCATGCCGGCGTCTTTGACCTGCTTGCCGAACGCGACCGTGTGGGTGATGTCGTCGGTGCCGTTGGTCTTGTCGTAGCCGTCGGCCGCCTTGGGATCGACGAAGGTCCGCAGCCGGACGTAGTTGAAGCCGTGCGCCTTCATCAATGTGAGGAGATTGGCCCGCGCGGCGACCGCCTGCGTCTCCTGGTCGGTGATGTCCGCGCCGATGTAGAAGCTCGCGCTGAGCGTGCTGGCGCCGCCGCTGCCCGCGGTTCCGCTCGTGCCCGCGGTTCCCAAGGTGCCCGCGTGTCCGCCGGAGCCCGCGGTTCCGGAGGTGCCCGCGGTTCCGGAGGTGCCGGCATGTCCGCGGGAGCCCGCGGTTCCGGAGGTGCCTGCGGTTCCGGAGGTGCCCGCGGTTCCGGAGGTGCCCGCGGCCCCGGAGGCGCCTGCGGATCCCGAGGTGCCCGCGCCGCCCGAGCTGCCGGCAGTGCCGGAGGTGCCGCCAGGGTCCGAGCTGCTGCATCCCCAGGCCGCGGCGGCGACAAGCAAGAAGGCATAGTTAAGCTTCACTGCGATCTCCTAGGCTTTTGGGGTGGTGGCGGGGTTCGGGGGGCAGGTACGGATCACCCAAGTCTACAGTTGCCGGACGGGGGGGCGATCAATCACCTGGCCCCTGCTTTCGCGCTGCACCGCACCGCGGAGCGCTCGCACTCATGGAAGGGCGCGTCCGGCCTCACCGAACACTTCGTCGAGCGTGAAGATCCGCGTCCCTTTTTCCGGGTCGAGCGCCGCCTGGATCATCGCCTTCGCCACCACCTCGCCGGGGATCTCGCGGTACTTGCGCGCGATGCCCAGGGCGTTGATCGCGCCGAGGACGACGCTGCTGAATTTTTCTCCGCTGCGCGCCTGTTGGCGACCCCCGCCGAGCAGACTGGGCCGCATGATCCGAATCCGCTCGAAGCCGAGCTGCTGCACGTCGTGGTCGAGCTCACCTTTGATACGGGCGTAGAAAATTCTCGATTTCGGGTTCGCCGAGGCGGCGGAGACCAGCGCGTACGTGGCGACGCCGTTCTGCCGGGCCGCCTTGGCGAATTCGAGCTGGTAGTCGTAGTCGACTTTCTTCTGTCCAGCCAGGCTACCGGCCTGTTTGCGTGTCGTCCCGAGTGCAGAGAACGCCACGTCTCCCTTCACGAGCGACGACCACGACTCCGGCGCGTCGAAATCGACGACCTGCTCTTCCAGCTTCGGATGAGATTGTCCGGTCGTCTTCCGGCCGAACGCGATCACCTTTCCGAACCGTTCGTCGGCCAGCAACTGGCTCAAGAGCCGCGACCCGACCAGGCCGGTCGCCCCGATCATGACCGCGGTCTTCACGGCCCGAGCATACCCCGGGGAGATCCGAGGGGGCCGAGGTTCTGGTTGATCTACGGGTGCGGGCGGTCGGTCGCGGCCGGATCCGGGTCGCGGGCGGTCAATCGCAGCCGGACCCCCTGCCGCGGGCGCAGGGTCACGCTCGGCAGCAGGGCGAGCACCGTCTCCGGGGTGGCCTCGAAACGAAACCGCTGGATCGCGACGGCCAGGACCAGCTTCGCCTCCATCATCGCGAAGCGGTTGCCGATGCAGACCCGCGGGCCGCCTCCAAAAGGAAAGTAGGCGAACCGTGGCAAACGGTGCGCGAGGTCGCCGTCCCAGCGTTCTGGTTTGAAGGCCTCCGGATCGTCGAAGTTTTTCGGATCGCGGTGCAGCACCCAGGGCGAGATCACGAACTCGGCGCCTTTGGGGAAGCGGTAGGGGCCGATCTCGACCTCGGTCAGCGCCTGGCGGGCCATCACCCACGCCGGCGGATAGAGACGCATCGCCTCGAGCACGACGGCGTCCGTGTATTTGAGACTCTCCAGATCGGCGAGGCCGGGTGTTCGCCCGCCCAGAACCCGGTGGAGCTCGTCGGCGAGACGGGCCTGGCATTCCGGATGGGTCGCCAGCAGATACAGCGAATAGGTCAGCGCCAGCGCCGTGGTCTCGTGCCCGGCCAGGAACAGGGTCACCGCCTCGTCGCGCACCTGGGCGGCGGTCATGGTGCTTCCGTCTTCGTCGCGCGCGCGGATCAGCAGCGAGAGCAGGTCGTCTTGCCCCGCGTCGCTCTGGCTCTGCCTGCGCGCCTCGATGATGCCGAGGATCACCCGGTCGACCTTGCGCGCGGAGGCCCGCAACCGCCGGTTCGCCGTGGTCGGTACCCAGGCCGGCGGCTGGAAACGCGCCGCCAGCCCCAGGATGCGCCCGAACTCTTCCATCAGGTCCGAGATGATTCGTCCCATGTGGCCGGCATCGGCGGAGACGTCGCTGCCGAACAGCGCCTCGGCCACGATGTTCAGGGTCACGGCCATCATGTCCTCGTGCACGTTGCGCACCTGTCCGGGCTGCCAGGCGGCCGCGGCCCGCTCGATCGCGCCGACCATCACGGCGGCGTACGACTGCAGCTGGCGGTGGTGAAACGCGGGCTGCAGCAACCGACGCTGTCGTCGCCAGGAGTCGCCTTCATTGACCAGCAGACCGTTCCCCACGACGCGCGAGAGCAACCGGCTGGTTCGATCTTTCCGGAAGACCTCGGCCTTCTTGACCAGGATCTCCTCGATGCACGCCGGGTCGGCGACGAAGTAGAGCTGCAGCGGCAACCGCGTGCGCACGAAGTCCCCGTACTCGCGGTGGATGAACGTCAGCCCCTCGACCAGGTTCGAGCCGAGTCCCCGGCGCACCCGCCAGAAATCTCGCCACGGCGGCCGGGCCGGGCGCCGCGGGCGTTGGGACATGTCCAGAGCTTACGCGATGCGGGTCAGGCTGCCCTTGGTCGCAATCGCCGTACGGTGTCGAGCAAGGTCTCGACCCGAAACGGCTTGCGCAGAAAGGCGGCGGCGCCCGTCGGTTTGTCCTGTGAGACAGCCGTCAGGATCACCACCGGGATCTTCGCGAGCAGGGTATCGCGTTGAATGATCGTCAGCACCTGCCAGCCGGTCACGAAGGGCATCATCAAATCGAGGATGACGATGTCTGGCGGCAGCACCGAATCGGCGAACAAGAGCTCCAGCGCCTGTCTTCCTGTTCTGGCTGGAAGGACCTCGCAACCCATCGTTGTTTCCAACAGGTCCTGAATCATGTCCCGCACATCCAGATCGTCTTCGGCCAGAAGGATCCTGCTCGAGGGCTGGTGTGCCTGCCCGATCGTGAACATAGGTTTCCCCTCGTTCGGTGCTGTTTGAGTCGGTCGCCGGTCTGGTTTCTAGTGGGGAACAAACTTACCTTCAAACCCCGTACCAGCCGGGCCTACCGCGTCTAGAAAGGAAATCCGAATTCGGATGTTCCGACGTGGTGACGGGCAGGGAGGGATTTGTTACCGCAGAACGCGACGCAGGTGGCGCCTCATTCCCGAGCGATGCGTGAGCGCATGCTCGAGGTTGGCGCAAGCTCGTCGGGTTCGGCTACGGCGCGATCTGGACGTCGACCAGGCAGACGTCGAAGGGCAGGGCGGTCTGCAGGCCCGGCACCAGGATCGCGGCCTGCTGGATGGGCGTCCCCGGCGTCAATGGCGTCTGCGGCGTGCCGCCCGTGTAGCAGTTGGTCACGAAGGAGCCCCAGGCGACCGCCTGTCCGCTCACGAGTGGCACGCACCAGCGATCGGCGCCCGAGTGCGGATCGGTCCCCTGAAGCTGCAGCCGTAGCGCCGTGTCGAGCGGACTACTCACGGTGACGGTGAGGGTGCCGGTCGACGGGACGGGCCAGGTGTCCATCGTGCCGCCGTCCATCCCCTGGTTGACGTTCCATCCGAGCATCGCGAAGCCGGTGTAGTCGGCTCGGCCGGTGACGGTGCCGTGCATGCAGAAGGTGTTGCCCGTGAACGGGGGCGTGCAGCCGTTGGTGCAATCGGGCGTTATCGTCGCGGCCCCGGGATCGGTCGCCGTGAACCCGAACCCCATCCAGGGCGGCGCCGTGAGGTAGCCGTCGGTCACGACCTGGCTGGGCGTTGCATTGACCTCGCCCGCGGCATCGGCGGCCGCATCCCCGGAATTTCCGGGACCTGTCTTGCCGCCTCCGCAGGCCGACAGGAGGGACATCCCAGCCAGCACCGTGGCCGCGCCGTAGAAGCGCCCGAGTTTCATGGTCGAACCTCTCATGACCGCTATGGAGCCACAGGGGTCGCCCCCCTGTCCAGGCGTCACCGATTCCCGCGTGTGGGGGGAGCGGCGCGGCCGCGATCAATTTCGGTCCCGCCGGGAATCTTGGTGTGATGACGACAGCACGGGTATGGTTTTTTTGGCTTGGTCTGGTGTTCCTCGCCGCCGCGTGCTCGAAGCCGGGCTCGGGCGGACCGTCCGGCGCGGGCGGCACGATCGGCGTGGCGGGGACGAGTGGAAGCAGCTGCTTTGCCGGGCAGACCGCCTGCGGCACGGACTGCGTGGACACCACGTCGGACCCGATGAACTGCGCCGGTTGCGGCATCCCCTGTGGGGCGGGACAGATCTGCCAGAACAGCCAGTGCAAGTGCCAGTCCGGGATACTCTGCAACGGCTCCTGCGTCACGTCCGACGCGACCCACTGCGGCGACTGCGCGACGACGTGCACGGGGGCGACGCCAGTCTGCAGCAACAACGTCTGCAGCACGGACTGCATGGGACAGACCTTGTGCGGCACCGCGTGCGTGGTCACGAACGTCGACGTGCTCAACTGCGGCGGCTGCGGCATGACCTGCGCCTCGGGCCAGGTCTGTAACAACGGCATCTGCGGCTGCGCGGCCGGACAGATGATGTGCGGAGCGAGTTGCGCGGACACGACCGCCAGCAACGCGAGCTGCGGCAGCTGCGGGCACGCCTGCGGGTCGACGCAACACTGCGCGAGCAGCGTCTGCGTCGACAACGCGACGACCGGCGCCGCGGGAACGACCGGAAGCGCCGGCACCAGCGGCGCCGGCGGCACGACCGGCAACGCCGGAACGAGCGGCGCCGCTGGAACGACGGGGGCCGCCGGCAAGGGCGGGACGACGGGAGCCGCTGGCACGACCGGGGCCGCCGGCTCGACGGCCGTCCAGTCCACCTTGGTGACGTCCGCCGCGGGTGCCTTCTGGAAGACGGGGACGCTCACGACCGTGACCAGCGGGCCCGCCACCGTGACCGTCACCGACAGCTCGACGGCCCAGACCTGGGAGGGGTTTGGCGGAGCCTTCAACGAGCTGGGCTGGAGCTACCTGTCGATGCTCAGCCAGAGCGACCGGGACACCGCCCTCCATCTCCTCTACGGCTCCGACGGAGCGCACTTCAACATCGGCCGGGTCCCCATCGGGGCAAATGATTACGCGATCAGCCGCTACACCGACGACGAGGTCGGCAGCGGCAGCACCGACTACAACATGACCAGCTTCTCGCTCACGGAAGACGCGAAGTATCTCATCCCGTACATCAAGGCGGCGCAGGCGGTCAACGGCAGCATCCGCTTCTGGGGCAGCCCCTGGACGCCGCCCACCTGGATGAAGACGAGCAGCGGCACGGTCAACGGAACGGCGTGCACCTACAGCGGCACGGCCTTCGACAGCGGCTGCATGATGGATAACGCCCAGGTCCTGACGGCGTACGGCCAGTACTTCGTCAAATGGGTGCAGGGATATGCGGCGCAGGGAATCACCATCGAATCGGTCGCTCCGCAGAACGAGCCGAACTACTTCGACAACTACCCGTCCTGCGGCTGGGCGTCGCCGCTCTTCACGAAGTTCGTCGGCCAGTATCTCGGCCCAGCCTTCACGGGCGCGAACCTGACGACCAAGATCATGCTCGGCACCATGTCCAACGCCGACAGCGGCACCGACCCCGGGATCGTCAGCGCCGTGCTCGCCGACGCCACCGCCAAGAGCTACATCAAGGTCTTCGGCTACCAGTGGAACATGGAGCCCAACGTCGCCGCCGCGAAGTCCAACAATTTGCCCATCTGGCAGACGGAGCACAAATGCGGCAACTACCCCTGGAACCCGGCGGGCTTTCCCGCCTTCAACGCCAACACGGCTCCCAATGATTACGCCTACGGCGTCGAGAGCTGGGGCTACATCCGCGACTGGGTCAAAGCCGGGGTGACCGCCTACAACGCCTGGAACACGGTGCTCGACACGGCGGGCAAGAACATCGACTCCGTGCGGCCCTGGCCCCAGAACGCGCTCCTGACGGTGAACACCTCGACCAAGGCCCTCACGATCACGCCGGCCTACTACGCCTTCCGTCACTGCTCCCAGTTCGTCGTCCAAGGGGCCAAGGTCGTCGCCACGAGCGGCGGCGACGCGCTGGCCTTCAAGAATCCGGACGGTAGCATCGTCACGGTGATGTACAACTCCGGCGCCGCGACGACCTACACCCTCGCGGTGGGCGGCAAGAAGCTGCAATTCGCCATGCCCGCCAACGGATGGGCGACCGTCGACTATGTGCCGTAATGACGGCGCGTCGGCGGATTACGCGCCCGACGCGATGGTGCGCAGCTCTCCGGCCAGCGCGCGCATCGAGCACGGGGGTCAGATCGTGAGCTGGTATGCCAAGTAGCCTTGCCCCCGAGCGTCGCCTCCGAATGCCGGTCCCGCGGATGCCAGCAGGTGGTGTCTGGCGCTGAAGTCCACCACGAGCCCCAAGTTCACTTGCAGCTCCACCGGATTGCCATTGAACGGGAACGTGAAGAAGGTCTCCGCGCCGAGAGTGACCTTGCCCAGCAATTGGCGCTGAAGGAGCCAGCCGGCGACGATGTCGTCATCTCCGGACGCGAGGTGCAAACCCCCGCCTCCGTAGGTCATCCACGGCCCGAAGCTCTTTTGGATCCAGATGGGCAACAAGACCTGCGTCGTCCCCGCTCCCAGGCCGTGTTCCGCCGAGCCCGTCGGCAGGAGCACGAGCGGGAAGGTTCCGATCTGCGGACGCCACTCTCCTTCCTCGACGAAACGGTACTTGGCTCCGAGCTCGATGTCGCCGAGTCCGTACTGGACCGGCTGGCCACTTTGCCACGCGAGGGTGGCGGGCACGATGGCATGTAGCTGCAGCTCCGGGAGAGCGCCGTAGTTGACCTCGACGTGGGGCAAAGTGCCGGACGCCGAGTGGTTCGCCACCGACCACTGCGACGCCAAGTAGACCTCCCAGTGCTTGAGATCGACCGGCTGGGGATCGTCGGTCAGGAACGGAGGACCAGCCCACACGGTGCGGCCGGCGAACACCACGGCGAGCCACAGCGCCGCCCCGAGAAAGGCGCGCCGGCTCACCTTTCGCAATCCTGCCGCAACCATCCCGATATTCTTCGGCAGACCGGGCGTCACGCCCGCTCTATTTTCTCGGGTTCGTCCTTCTCGGGTTTGTCTTTCTCGGGTTCGTCTTGGCCGTGCGCTGCGCAGAGCCGGTCAGCAGCGCCGTCAGCGTCGAGGGCACGACGGCGGTCAGCTTTTCGGGCGAGGTCGCGAACGCGCGGTGCGCGCGGGCGAGCGGTCCGTCCAGCAGCAGCGACGCCAACCCGTGCACGGCGGCCCAGCAGGTGAGGACCAGGGGCTGGGGATCGCCCGCCGGGGCTAACCCGCGAGATCTATTCGCAGACCAACCCGTTCCGCTTCATCGTCTACTCGGAGTTGGCAGGCCGGGGGCTCGATCCCGTTGCCCTCCCCGCCGCGCCCGCCACCGGGGCGCCGGCCGCCGACTCCGTGGCAGAAGGTATCGTGAAGCCCCGAATTGGCGTGCGGGCACGGTAGGGAGCGGTCGCGTGGCCTGGCCGCGGATCGTCAGGGCTCGAGGTCCGAGCGAGGCGGGCCTACGGATGCCGTTTTCGCGAAGGCAATCAGGCGTGCCGCGAGCCGGGTCGGATCGTCGAAATGCGGGGAGTGCCCGAAGCCCTCGGGCTCCTCGATGACGGCGTGCTCGGGTAGGTGACGCCGAAAGTAGGCCAGCGAGCTCGCGGGGAGGAGGCGTTCGGATTGGCCCCAGAGAAGCAAGATCGGCATCGCCAGCGCGCCCAAGCTGTCCGGCGTGGGCAGGTCATCCAGGGTTGCCGCGCCCATGACGTCGCGGACCGCAGCTCCCTTCATGATGTCGCGAAGTCCGGGGGCGAGCGCCGCCATGTACCACGGCGTGCGGTGGTAGAGACGGGCGAGCAGCTGGCGGGCCTCGGCGGCCGAATCGATCTTGAACACGTCTCGCAGGTCTTCCCACTCGCGGGGTGTCGTCCGAGCACCTGCGGGCGAGACCAGGGCGAGGGCCACCAGACGTTCGGGCCGCTCCAGCGCATACCTCAACGCCAGCGCGCCGCCCAGAGAGCTCCCCACCAGCACCATCCGTTCGCCGACCACGGCGTCGAGCAATTCGGACACCGCGCCAAACAGCCGTTCCGGGGTCAGACGTCCGGACCAGGTCCCGCTGAACCCGTGCCCGGGCAAGTCTGGCGCTACCAGACGACCCGCCTGCGGGAGCATGCGGATGAGCAGCGGTCCGAAAGCGGTCGCCGCCGATCCCAGGCCGTGCAACATGACAATCGTCGGGAGGTGGCCGGCCCCCCGCGCATCGTAGGCGTGCAGCGTCCCCGCCGCCGTGCGCACGCTGAGGCTCCGGAAGCCGTGGCGGTTCAGCAGGAACCGCGCGCCACGCCCGACTGCGGTGAGCAACCCTACCTTTCTAGCCATGCCCGCCCATGAGCCTATCCACCGCTCGCCGTCGGGTCACGGCCGAGCTCGTCGAGGGCCGTTTGGAATTCCGCCACCAGCTCATTGGGACGGTCGATCACGGCGGCGTCTGCGAGCAATCCCAACCGCAGCATTCCGGCGTAGCCGAAACAGGTCAGGCTGAGCCCGATGCTGGCCGGCGCCGGTGCCCAGATGACGATGCCTCCGAGCGGCTGTCGCGCGATGTGTAGCGGCATCGGGGGCCCGGCCAAACTGCTCACGACCAGGCTCGCCCTCCGCGCGCCCCACCGCACCGCCCAATGTTCGATGGCCGGGGCGACGCCGCCGACGAGGCCGATGAGGCCACTGGCGATCCGGGACGGACCGCCGGATCGGAGCAGCGCCATGTCGCGCGCGATGGCCTCGAGGCGCGCCTGCGGATCGGCTAGGGCGACTGGAAGGCGCACGAAGACCGAGGCGTAGTGATTGCCAAGCGCATCGGCCGCGGCTTCCGAAGGCCCCGCGACCGGGAGCAACGCGCGGACGGACCGCGGGATCTGCCCGTGCTGTCGCTCGTACCGATTGAGAGCTCCGGCCACAGCGGCCAGCAGAACGTCGGAAAGGTGATGGCCGCGCGCCCGCGCGATCGACTTGATGGAGTCGAGCGGAATCGGCTCCGACCAGGCGGTCTGCTTGCGGCCATCGAGGGGGCGGCGCAGCAGGCCGGGCGGATCGCGCGGCGTGAGGAATCGAAATAGACCGCCGAGCTGGCCGAAGAAACGGCGCCAGGGGGCAGGTTTTGGGGAGGGGCGGTGCGGGAATCCGTCTTCGCCCGGGCCCGGGTCCGGGCTCTCGTCGGCAAGCTGCCCGAGCAGCGAGACCAGCGCGCGTCCGTCGGCGACGCAGTGGTGGATCCGCACCAGCAGCGCGGAACCAGTCGGGGCCCGATCGATGAGCTCGAAGGTCCAAGGGGATCGACCGAGTGGCAACGGCGCATTGATTCGCTCGCTGGTCAGATCGACCAGGGCGGCGTCGTCCACGGGAGTGGGCGAGGTCAGCTGGCGGACATGCTCGCGCAAGTCGAAGCCGGAGTCGTCTCTCCAGGCTGGCCTGCCGAATGGATGCGCCGGCTCGACCACGTGCTGCCGGAAGCGCCGGTGCGAAACCAGCCGCTCGTGAACGAGATCTTGCAGCCCCCCCAGTGTCAGCCGCTGGTCGAACAGGAGCAGTGCGCCGATGACCATGGGGTTGTTCGGCGTGCCCATGTGCCAGCGGGCCGCATCGGCGCGCGACAGGCGCTCGGCTCTCGCTGAGGTCAATTCGGTGTTCACCGGGGTTCGCCCGAGACAATCATGAGCCACCACCCCCAAAGCGCCCGTTTCGGGAGAAAAGACTCGGCCCACCGCGTGACCTCACCGCCCGATTGCCGTCGTCTCTCTGACGAGCGATCCCAGGAGCGGTCGCCACAGGGTATAAGCTGCCGTCGATGCAGCGGTCTTTCACGTTCCGGATTGGCGGGGTGACGTCGGCGTCGATGCTGCTCGCGCTGGGGATGATCGCCAGCTGCGGCGGGTCGGGCAAGACCGCTGGGGCGGACGGCGGTGCCGCAAACGGGGGCGGTGGGGCCACCGGTGGCCACGGCGGCTCGGGCTCGGGTGGTGCTCCGGGAACCGACGGCGGCGGGCCGGGGCCGGGAAGCAGCCTCCTCACGCTACCTGGCGAATCGGTCCTCATGCACCACAAGAACCCCAGCCGCGACGGGATGTACGTCGAGCCGACCCTGACCAAGAGCGCGATCGGGGGCCTCAAGCAGGACACCAACTTCGACCCCGTCTTGACGAACGCTGGGGAGATTTACGCCCAACCGCTGTTTGTGGACGGCGGCGCCGGCGGCACCGATCTCGTCATCGTCGCGACGGAGTCGAACAACGTCTACGCGCTCGACGCGGTGACCGGGGCGCAGGCGTGGATGGTGAACCTTGGTACGCCGCTTCCACTGGCCCAGGCCATGTGCGGAAACCTGGATCTGTACGGCGTCACCGGTACGCCCGCCATCGACCTCGACTCGCGCAGGCTGTTCGTCGACGCGGTGGTCATTCCCTCGGGCAACGCGGCGATCCCGACCCATATGATCTTCGCCCTCTCGATCGACACGGGCGCCGTGGCGGCCGGTTGGCCGATCGACGTCACGGTCGCCAGCATGACCACGACGACAGCCTTCACGCCGGCCACCACTGGACAGCGTGGCGCTCTGACGATCGCCGACGGGTTCCTCTACGTCCCGTTTGGTGGTCTCTTCGGCGACTGCGGTACCTACAACGGCGGAGTGCTCGGGGTCTCCATCTCCGATCCGACCATGATCCAGACCTGGAGGACGGCCTACAACGGCGGTGGCCTCTGGGCGCCCGGCGGGCTTGCCAGCGAGTCGATCTATATCTACGGCGCCACCGGCAACACCTGCATGCCGAAGGCGGGGATCAACGGCTGCCCGCCTGGCAAGCCGGGGGACAGCCAAGGCTGGGGCGGCGGCGAGGGGTTGGTGCGGTTCGGGACCGCCGGCGCGTTCGTCGGCGCACCGGCTTACTTCGCGCCAACCAACTGGCCGAGCCTGGACGGCTTCGACCAGGACATGGCGGCTGGGCCGGTGCTGTTCAATCTCGCTGGATCGACACCCGGGCAACTTGCCATCCAGCTCGGCAAGGACGGCAATGCCTATCTCCTCGATCGTACCAACCTGACGGGCGTGGGCAGCGCCATAGGCGGCAGTGGTACCACCTATTGGTCATTTCATGCGGCGACCAACGAGATCATCTCGTCGCCGGTGGTGTATGGGACGCCGACCGCAACCTATGTTGCGTTCAAGGGCAACGGCGCCGCCTGTACCGGTGGGACCAGCGGTTCGCTGACCGCCCTGAGGGTCGTTCCGGGCTCGCCGCCCTCGCTGGCAGCGTCGTGGTGTGCGCCGGCCGGTACGGGCTCTCCGATGGTAACGACCAGCGACGGCACGAACGACGCGATCGTGTGGGTGCCGGGGGCGGAGAGCGGCAACAAACTTCAAGCTTTCGACGGGGACACGGGTGCGTCGATCACGTTCATCGGCGGCTCCCTGACGATCCCAAACATGCGCCGCTACAACGCACCGATCGCCGCCAAGGGGCGGATCTTCGTGGCGGCAGACAACGCGTTGGTCGCGTTCACGCTCTGAGATCGACTCGACCGGCGTCGGGCGGGGCGCCAGGGCAGCAGGATCCGGAAGATGGCAGGCGCCCATCAGGTTTCTGAGGATTCTGGCCGCCGCAACCGTGGGGACGCCGAGTCCGCCTTGGCCCGAGAGTTGCTGCGTCCTGTCGCCATGAGGCTGCCGCTGATTCTTTTGTGGGGTGCGTTGCTCTTCGGTTTCGGAAATGGATGTGGGTCGACGTTGGGGCGACCAGACGGCGGTGGGGGAACTGGAGCGGGAACCGCCGGCCGCGGCGGCGGCGGCGCTGGTGGCCAGGCTGGCGCCGCCGACGGCAGCACGACCGACGGGCCCTCCTCACACGACGGCGCCGGCGGAATTGGTGGCCCGTGCTGGACCTCGACCGACTGCGCGGGCAGTGGGGTGTGCGCGGCCCCGGGCCAGGTGGTTTGCGGGGGCATCTGTACGGACACGCCGACTTGCACGGCGGACATCGATTGCGCGGCGCTCGATGCGGCGTGGAAGGGGCCTTCGATCTGCGATTCCCTGGTCTGCGGTTGCCCAGCCGGGGCCAAGGCCTGCCAGGTCGGTTGTGGCGGCGACACCGACTGCGCCCTCGGGACGAGTTGCGGCAGCAATCACCGCTGCGCGCCGACGGTCTGCACCTCCGCCAGCGGGTCGTGTCCCGTCGACTTCACCTGCGGCTCGACTGGCTCCTGCGAGAGAAAGACCTGCACCTTGGACTCTGAGTGCTCGAAGGCCTGCGTCCTCGGTGCCTGCTATGGCAGTCCCGGTACCTGCCACGGCATCTCGGTCTAGCGGGATCGACCGAAGCTACTCGCTGCTCGTTATCGCCTTCGTCAGGCGCTCGCCGGCGTGGCATGCAGGCGGCGCCAGAAGAAGTACGAGAGCCCCCAGAGCACGCCGGTGCCCGCCGCCCAGCTCCACACTTGCGGGCCATCCCCCATCGAAAAGTGGGCGATGAGCGCAGAGCCGAGGGTGATGGCGAAGCCGGCATAGGCCCACTCCTTGAGCCGTGCGGGCACCGGCGCAAGCAGCAGCACCACGCCGAGAAACTTGGCCCAGGAGAGCTCCACCCGGAAGTAGGCGGGGAAGCCGAGGTGGGTGAACGCCTCCGCCACCTGCGGCAGGCGCAGTTGCGCGTAGGCGGTGAAGCCTATCTGCAGGCAGAAGAGCGCGGTGGCGATCCAGAAGCCGAGCACCAGTCTTCGGGAGCGGGGCATGCTGAGGTCCTTTCGCCCTACCAACTGGGGGTCTCGACGCCGAACTGCTTGGCGTACTCGACGTTCAATCGCTGCCAGCCGCCGAGCTTCCTGACTTCGGGGCCGACGATGCGTCCAAGCGGCTCGCCCGCGAGGAACCGATCCAGCACGTCGAAGCAGATGTGCCAGCCCGCCGCGCCCATCGACATGAATCGACGGTCGATGTTGTGCCAAAGCGTGAGCCGAGTGCCGCCGCCCCCCAGCGGCTCCAGCTCCCAGCGGATGTCCTGTCCCCCCCAGTTGAATTCGAGCAGCTTGGGTGCGTCGGCCCGTTTCACCTCGGTCTCGGTCACCTGCGGCGTCGGCGTCCCCACGGTCGAGAGCTTTGCGGTGCCAACGCTCCCGAGGTCCCGGTCAGAATCGAAGGGAGCCCATTCGCGGAGATGCTCGGGCTCCGTGAGCGTCTTCCAAACCTGGGCGGGAGGGTGGGAGAGGTCGCGGACGAGAACGAGCGTCCACTTCTCTCCATCTTTTCGAACCTCGGCGCCCGTTGCGGCCCCCGGCGCGTATCGCTCACGGTTGTTCATGTCTGGTCTTTCCTTTCTTGGCCCTCACCGAGGGTATCTTCGAGAGGACCTTCTCCATCTTGTCCAGGTGTTGCTCCAGGGCATCGACGTGCTTCGACCAGAAGCGCCGGAAGGGAACGAGCCAGGCGTCGAGCTCCATGAGCGGCTCCGGTCGCAGTCGATAGAGGCGCCGCTGCGCCTCTATCCGTGATTCCACGAATCCAGCCTCCCGCAGCACCCGCAGATGCTTGGAGACGGACGGCTGCGACAGTCGCAGCTTGCGCTCGAGCTCGCCCACCGAGCGGTCGGCCGAGAGTAACAGGCTCAACATGGCCCGTCTGTTGGGCTCGGCGACCACGGCAAACGACGATTCCACGACGGACATATAGCCCAATATTTATATACTCGTCAAGTTATATTGCGAGGACCAGGTCTCGCCATGGCTTTCCGAGCGGGCGGAATTCCTCAGGCCTTCGGTTTCTTCGAAGGCTTCGGCTTGGACGGTTTCGACTTGCGAGCGCCGTTGAGGGCGATCGCTTGGCGAACGAGCGTCTTGAAGGCGGACGCGTCGACTTCCTCTCCTTCGGGGATGTCGATCGCGCGGCGCACGTTTCCCTCGAGACTCGAGTTGAAGAGATGGGCCGGATCCTCGAGAGACGCGCCCTTGGCGAAGGTGAGCTTCACCACCTTCTTGTAGGATTCGCCCGTGCAGATGATGCCGTCGTGCGACCAGATCGGAGTGCCCATCCACTTCCACTCCTCGACGACTTCAGGGTCTGCCTCCTTGATGAGCTTGCGCATCCTGCTGAGGGTCTTGCCGCGCCAGTCCCCGAGCTCGGCGATCCTCTTCGAGATGAGCTCCGATGCCGACTGGCCTTCGCTCGCGCCCGCCTTCTTCATGTTCTCATCCTACTTGGGATTCAGGGCTGTTTGCGCGTCCGTTTGCGCGAGACGGGCCTGCGGGTTGTCGCGGCGAGAGAGTCCTGCCAATCCGCGTCGGTGAGCAAGCGATCGAGGCCGGCGGTGGCGTCGCGCAACGACTGCGGCCGATCATAAAGCGCGCGCCAGAGGTCGCCGACCTCGGCCAGGCGGGCGGAGATCGTGCGCAGCTTGAACGTCTGAGGACCGACGGCGCCGCTCTCGATCTCCGGCCAGGCGCAGGGCGCCGACACGGGCGCGCCGGGCTTCGGGCGCAGCGCGTAGACCGCCGCGAAGGTGGCGCCGTACCCGTTGCGGCCGGTGTCGACGAATATGCGCCCGCCGCGATCGGCCTTGATGAACTCCTGCGTGAACAGCGCCGGGTGGCGCTTCACCAGCACCGCGCCGGCGCCCTGCGAGAATCGCCGCACCGGCTCGAAATCGGCCTCGCCGTCCAGCGCGACCACGATGTGAAATCCCTTCGAGCCGGAGGTCTTGACGAAGCTTGCCAGGCCGAGCTCGGTCAGGAGGTCGCGCACCGCGAGGACCGCCGCGCGCAGCTCCGCCGGATCTTCGTGGGAAGGGTCGAGATCGAACACGCACAGATCGGGCAGATGCAGCTTGGGTACGCGCGACGTCCAGACGTGCGGCGTGATCACGTTCTGGTTCGCCAGCCAGACCAACGCGCGCGCATCGTCGACGAGCGGGTAGTGGACGGCGTCGTCGTCGTCCTCGGATCCCGAGCGCTTCGAGATCTCGACCCGCCGCAGCCAGTCGGGAAATCCTTTCGAGACATCCTTCTGAATGAAGCCCTTCTTGTCGATCCCGGCCGGGTAACGCTCCATCGTCACCGGCCGGTCCGCGATGTGCGGCAGCATCACCCCCGCCACCCCCTCGTAGTAGGCGCAGACGTCGCCTTTGGTGATTCCGTCGGCAGGAAACAGCAGCTTGTCCGGGTGGGTTATCACGCCGATGATCTTACGCGCGGCCCGATCGATGGCTAGGTTGTCCCTGCTGCGTCGATGGCGATCCCGATCTACCCGTACCACCCCCTCAGATCGCTGGCCGCCAACCTGTGGCAAGTCGAGGGGACGCTCGCCAGTGGTCTACCGCGCAACATGACGGTCTACCGCTTGCCGGATGGACGGCTCTTGCTCTACAGCGTGGTGGCGATGCGCCCGGCGGACATGGAGGCGCTCGAAAAGCTGGGCCGGCCGGCCATCATGGTGATGCCTCACGATCGCCACGGGATGGACGCGCCATTTTACAAGCGCCGCTATCCGGACCTCCGGATCCTCGCGCCCGAGCCCCGGCAGGCCCGCAAAGTGCCGGTCGATGGGGACATCAGCGAGCTCGGTGAGCTGGGAATCAACGCCTACGTTCTGCCGGGGACGACCTACCACGAGGTCGTCTTGGAGCTCCCCGTCCAAGGTGGCGTGGCCGGCGTGGCGCTCTGTGCGACCGAGCTGCTGGGAAACCTCTCCGGCCTTCCCGGCCTGATGGGTGTGCTGCTGCGCCTGCTGGGACCCCGGGGCGGTGGGCTCGGGGTGGCGCGCGTGGTGAGATGGCGCGAGGTCTCCGATCGCAAACTCGTCCAGGCCTGGATGAGCGCAATGGCGGAGCGTATCGATCTGCGCATGGTGCTGGTGGGGCACGGCCGTCCCGTGATCGAGGACGCTCGCGCGTCCCTGCGGCGCGCCGCGACTCAAGTCTGAGTGAGGAATCCGTCAGGCGGCTGCTCGGTTCGCCGCCAGCGCAATCGCCGCCGCATCCTTTGCGTCACGCTACGCGCGATCGAACCGCGGTCAGAGCTGCCCCAGCGCCTCGACGACCAGCGGCTGCAGCGACGCCTCGGGCACCTCCGCCGTGAATACCGAGGCGGCCAGGCTGACGACGTCGCTCCCTTTGCGGGCGTTCAAGATCTGATCGAGCCCGGGGTTATTCAGATACGCGGCCTTGTCGCCCACGCCGGAGACCGCCGTCGCCTGCGTCGTGCCGTTGCTGGTGGCGTCGACCGCGAAGCCGAGCACCAGGTTTCCGCTGCTGGTCAGCGGGCCTTCGACGATCAGGGTGACGGCCATGCCGTTCGCCTGCCACGCGCACCCGCGGGTCCAGATGTCGGCGGTGTCGTCGAGGGTCAGCGGGGCTCCCGCGGGCGCCCCGGGCAGCAGCGCCTGAACGTCCGCCAGCGCGAGCATGCTGCAGACGTCGGCGATGGGCGTCGTCGGCGTGAAGGGCCCGCCGCCGCTGCTGCCGCAGGCAAGCGCCGCCAGCACCAGGAAACCGAGCCACCGAACGCATCGCATCCGCATGAGCCCACGGTGCCCGGAGGTCGCGCCGCCGTCAACGATCGGGCGCCGCGGCTCGTCAGCGTTTGCGCGGCAGTGGGGGGGAGCGCTTCAAAACCTCACTACAAAAGCGAAAACGGATACGTGATCACCTGGCTCGTGTTCGACGCCGGGAACCGCAGGTCGCCCACGACGCCCTTGATGCACCCGGTGAGCCCCCCCTTGTGCAAGATGACGGGCGCCTCGACCTGTACGCCCTTCACGACGCCCGTGCGCTGGATGCGGAACCTCACCGTGACGCGGCCCGGGACGAAGGTGTACTCGTCGGGCCGCGCGCGCTGGACGCAGCGGAGCACGGCGTCTTCCTTGGTGCGGAAGCGCGCGTCGATCTCGTCCTCCGACAGCTCGCGCCCGACGGCGTCCTTCGAGAAGTCGAGGCGCTGGTTCTCGGGCCGCGACAGATCCTCGCCCTGCCATACGATCTTGAGGTCGGCGGCGCGCAGCTTGACGGGTTCGGGCTCGTCGATGGGCTGACGCCGCGCCCCGCCTGGCGCCGGCGTCGGTGACGAGAGCGCCCCGAACACGTCCGAGGGCGGCACCTCGGTCGTCGAGGCGCCACCCGGCGCAAGCGGGGCGCGGTCTTCGGGCGGCGGCGGAGCGAAGGCCGGGGACGTGCCGTCGCCCTCAGGCACTTCGCCCGACGGCGCCGACGCGACGAAGACCTCGTTGCGCGCGAGGCGCCGGACACCGCGCCGCCGCCGCCGTCGTTCCTTGCCCTCCTTGGCGGGCGCTCCGGCGGCAACGGCGACCGGCGCGCGAGGCGCCTGGAGGGCCTGCCGCCAGTAGAGGACGCCGGCCAGGCCCGCGGCGGCAAGGACGAGCAGCAGCAAAAATCCCTTCAATGTCCTGGACCGAGCCTACCGGAGACGCTTGAGCAAGGCGAGGAGCTGGCGCTGCGCGCTCGGCCTCAGGTGCTCGTCGAAGGTGCGGGTGTGCAGCGACCGGCGCGACGAGCGGCGCCGCCCTCGCCGTAGTGAGCCGATCGGCGGTCACGGCATCGGCCGCGCGATGCACCTGCCGCCGACCATCGCTCACGTCGGGCCGCGCGGGACGGGCCTGCGCCTGCGCGAGGGGATGGCCATCACCATCGAGCCGATGATCAACCTCGGCGGCTCCGCGGTGCGCCAGCTCGCCGACGGGTGGACGATCGTCACCGCCGACGGCTCGCTGTCCGCGCAGTTCGAGCACACCGTGCTCGTCACGCGCGACGGCTGCGAGATCCTGACGCCCCTGCCTGTCACCTAACTCGGAGGGGAAGGGTGGGGGCCCCCACAACCATCCACGGTCAGTGAGCGGACCGCCCGGCGGTCAGCGTCCGTAGCCCGCGGCGACGATGTTGGCCTCGACTGCGTCGTCGACCGAATCCGACGGCACGCCGGAGGTCATGCACCCTTCGAAAAACGTACCCTCGCCGGTGTGGCTGTTGTCGCCGCCGATTCCCAAGATGATGGCGCCCTGTTTCTTCTGGGGGCTGTAGCTGGCCGGGCGCGCTCCATCGTACTTGGTCGCGAGGGCACCGGACTGCGCGTCACCACCCTTGAGAACGAACCGATTCCCGGAGGGACCTTTGAGCATCGCCGTGACGTAGTTGGCGACGAGAGACGTGTTCGTCGCCGGGGCCGCCGTCGAACCGCCCGCATAAACCCCGTCCTCCAGATCGGCCATCACCCACGGGCCGGAGCCGCTTCCCATCCCCCACTGCGTGCTGTTCCCGAAGTAGACGGCCTCCATGGTGGCCTTACCGTCGTCCGTGTTGTTTGTCTCCGCGTTGCCGTAATCGAAGCAGCACCACTGGTTGTAGTGCTTGCCGCTCACGACCATGTACATGGCTTCGGGGTCGTCGCCCGTCGCGACGCCCTTCGTGCTGTTGTTGCGGTAGCCGACCGCGCCGACGTTGTTGTCGAAGTTGGACGTCGTGTACACGCCATAGACTGGGTGCCCGTTCGCCGTGATCTTGGCGGCCGTCGCGTTCGCCTCGAGGCCCCCGTTCGTCAACCATCCGCCCGGCGGTGACTTGGTCAGGTGATTGCCGTTGGCAGACTGGTCGTAAATGACGGAGATCGTGCAGGTGGTGCCCGCGCAAAAGGCATCCTGCATGGACGAGCTCGCGTACCCTCCGGAGCCGAGGACGGGGATGTCCTTGGTGGTCTTGTCCGACGCGCGCCTGACCTGATAGAGCGGCCCGCCGTAGGTTCCGTAGAGCGCGCGAACCGTGCTGTGGGCTGCGACGCACGGTGTATTGCCGGCCGCGTAGAGGTCGCACGGCCCGGTGGCGGCCGCGGTCGTGCCGCCCGCGCCGCCTGTCCCCGACGTGCCGCCTGTCCCCGGCGTGCCGCCTGTCCCGCCGGCGCCGCCTACTCCGCCTTTGCCGCCGGCGCCGGCATTCCCCCCAGTGCCGCCGGCACCGCCAGTATGTGAGCCGCCCGTTCCGATGGCGCCTCCCGTGCCCGTCTTTCCCGCATCGCCTTGGCCGGCCGCGCCGCCCGTTCCCGACCTTCCACCTGATCCGACGGCGCCGCTTGCTCCGCCGCCCGTACCGGTTGAGCCGCTCCCACCGGCTCCGCTGGTTCCGCCCGAGCCGATCTGTCCCCCCGATCCCGGTCCCCCGGTCTCACCGGCCGACCCCTTTACCCCGCCGGTGCCGCCCCCGGCTCCCACGGTCCCCCCCGACCCCGTCTCGCCGCCCGAGCCGCCGTCCGCCACGGTTCCGGACGTCGAACAGCCGAGAAGCGTCAGTCCCAACGAGACCGCCAGCGTAGGAATGAGCTTCGGCCGAGTGACCCGTCTCGTGCTTGTCAAAGGAACCTCAGGAGGCGGCGGTATCGCCGGCAGGAATTACTGTTGCGGGCCGACCGGTTGTGTACTGTTCGCCTCCTCCGATGATTTCGGTCCAAACACGCGGTGCTGTCGACAGTGCTGTGATGAGGAGACCTATGAACAAGCTCAAGCGTCCGGGATTTCTCGAGCCCAACGGACTCGTCAGAGCCGTTGGCGCGATTCTGCTCGTTTGCGCGGTTTCGATTTCCGCCTGCGGCAACAGCGGAGTCAAAGGCACGGGTGGAGCGACCGGCACTGGGGGAACTGCGGCCACGGGTGGAAATTCCGGGAGCGTGGGTACCGGAACCGGCGGGTCCAGCCCCGGAGGCCCGGTCACGACCCTGAGCGGAAGCAAGTCCCTCGGTTCTCTGACTTCGACCGAGGCCGCGACGCTCTGCAGCGACACCTACTCCTACTACCAGCAGAACATCAGCCAGGCGACGCTATGCAAGGAGACGGGTCTGGCCTATGGCATCTCGAGCAGCGCGCCCACCGACGCTCAGCTACGGCAGAACTGCACTTCGCAACAGACCACCTGCCTGACCGACGGCCCCGCCCTGCCAAGCTGTAGCAACATTCCCGTCGCCTGCGCGGCAACCGTGGCGCAGTACGCGGCATGCATCGCCGACCAGGTCGCCGCCTTCAATAGCGGTGTGGCCGCGCTGGCCACCTGTGCGACGGTCACTCTTGCCGACCTGCAAACGGTTTGGACCTTTGTTGCCGCCGATCCGCCGGCAAGCTGCGCCTTGCTGACCAACACGTGCGCCGGATTCGATGTTCCGACGCCCCACCCGGGATCGAACAGCTCGAGTGGTACGGGCGGCACCGGCGCGACCACGGGGACAGGCGGCTCGAGCGGTTCGGGCGGCACCGGCGCGACTGCGGGAACAGGCGGCTCCGGTGGTTCGCGGGGCGGGGGCGGAAACGCCGGGACACCCGGTTCCGGCGGTCTCGGCGGCGCCGGCGGAAACACGGCGACAGGCGGCGCTGGCGGCTCGGCTGCCGGGAAGGGCGGAGCTGCCGGGGCAGCCGCCACGGGCGGTTCCACCGGGGCAAGCAGTCTTCCGGGCGATGTTGCGAAGGCTGCGGGTACGCCCTTCGTCGCCGCCCACGCCATGACGCGAACGCTGTTCGCCTCTTACACGGGTCCTCTCTTCAAGGCCCTGCGGGTGTCCGACAATCAAGAAAAGGACATCGGCTTCGTCGCGTCGACGGGGCTGGTGGACCTGCCCACCCTCAACACGTTCTGTTCCGGAACCTCGTGCAAGGTGACCACCCTTTACGACCAATCCGGGAACGGCAACGACGTGTGGCGGGCGGACGACCCGAGCACAAATCAGCCAGGCACCGTCAAGCCCTGCGATCTGATGGACATCCAGTACTGGCAGATGTCCGACGGCACCAAGGTACCGATCGCCGTCGAGTCCGGCGCCATGTGGAAGAGCACCGCTCAATGTCTCCGGAACCGGGACAAGACCAAGAACATGCCCACCGGTTCCAAGCCTCAAACCGAGTACGCTATCTTTCATGCCCAATATCTGAACAACAACTGTTGCTTCAACTACGGCAACACTGGAAACGCCGTCCACTACTCCGGCCCCGGCACGCTCAGCTCACTCAACTTCTCGAAGATCGCGTTCTGGTCGGTAGGTACGGGAAGCGGACCGTGGCCCATGGTCGACTTCGAAACCGGCGTCTATGCCGGCAACACCGCGAAGTGTGGTTCCGGCATACCGTCCAGCGTCACCTGCACCTCGACGGGACAGAACCCCAATCCGTCCGTGACATTCCCGATCGTCACGACCTTGTTCAAGCACAACGGCGTGAACCACTGGGCCCTCAAGACCGGGAACGCAACGGCAGGAACGCTCTCGGTCAACGTCGACCTGGCGGCGCTGCCCAACGGATACTCACCTCTCAAGCAGGAGGGAGGGCTGGGGCTCGGCGAAGGTGGTGCCGGCGACTCGAACGGAACCGGCGGCTTCTCCGAGGGTGGCGTCATCGTTGGCGAGACGACCGACGCAACCGACGATGCCTTCCAAAAAAGCATCGTCAGCATCTACGGCAAGTAGTCGGAGCTCATCCGGTCTGGTCTGACGCGCCCGACCGCGGACACTTTTTGCTGCACAACCGACGGGTGGCCGACAGATACACTGGATCTCCCTCGCGCTTGAAGAGCTGTCCCTACTCGGAGAATTCATGAAACGAGAGCTTGTCTTGACCATCGTCGCCCTGTGGACCTTCACGGGTTGTGGCAACTCCGGCAGCGGAGGCGGACCTTCGGGGACCGGCGGAACCGGTGGCCTCGCGAGCGGGAGCGGCGGCGCGACCGGCCGAGGCGGATCCAGCGGAGGCAACAGCGGCAAGGGTGGCAACGGCACCGGCGGATCCAGCGGGGGCACCGTCGGAACGGGTGGAAACACCAGCGGCGGAACGGGTGGCACGAGCGCCGGCGGCAGAGGTGGCAGCGGTGGCAGCGGTGGATTGTCCGGCGGCGCTGGCGGAAAAGCCGGCAGCGGAGGCAGCGGAGGCAACGGTGGCAACGGTGGCAACGGTGGCAACGGTGGATCGACAGGCGGCGCTGGCGGAAAGGGCGGAACGTCGAATGGGTCGGGCGGGAGCTCGTCGTCGGGCGGGTCGACCGGAACGGGGGGCAGCGCCGTGGCTTGTGCGCCCAACTGCAGCGGGAAGACGTGCGGCGACGACGGCTGCGGGCACACCTGCGGCGGGTGCCCGCCTTCGCAGCTCTGTGGATCGGGACAGACCTGCGTCGCGTCCTCGAGCACGACCAGCATCGTCGTCGACGCGAAGTCCCAGCTGACGCCCATCTCACCGGGGATTTACGGCGTGGCGTTCTCCAGCGACGACTCGATGCAGGTCGCGGCGCTCAACCGCTGGGGCGGCGACGCGGTCAGCTCGTACAACTGGAAGATCGACGTCTCCAATTCGGGCGGCGACTGGAACTGCGCGAACTACAAGGGGCGGTTCACCTCGCCGACGCCAGATTCGTCGCTTTCGACCAGCTCGGACCAGTTCGTCCACTACAACGTCACCAAGCACGCCGACACGCTGATGACGATCCCCATCAGCGGGTGGGTCTCCAGCATGGCCACACCGAACCCGGGGACGCCCAACTGCGCCGGCGGCACCGCCATCTCCACCTGCTGCCAGACGCTCGGCACGTCCGAGGAAGAGGTCGTCGACAAGGGATCCGGCGTGCTCGACACCTCGTTCATGGGCGACTGGGTCACCCACATGGTTTCGACGTTCGGATCGGCGGCCGGCGGCGGCGTGAAGTACTACCAGCTCGACAACGAGCCCGACAACTGGCAGGCCCTGCGCACGGACGTCTACCCGGCGTTCTACCCGCCGGGCACCTGGTGCGAGCCGTTCTACACGACCAACAGCAGCATCGGGACCAGCCTCAACCAGGACTTCATCAACCGGACGATGGCCTACGCGAAGGCCGTCAAGGCGGCCGACCCGACCTCCTCCGTGCTCTTCATGTGCACCGAGAACCCCATCGACCTGGTCGCGCTCCCCAACGTCGAGTGCGGCAGTCCCTCGGGACCCTACAGCGCGACCAACTCGCTGACCATGGCGATCCTGAAGCTGGCGGCCGCGCAGGAAGCCTCGACGCACACCCGCCTGCTCGACTGCGTCGACACGCATTATCCCTTCCCGGGCAAAGGCCTGGGGGACACATCGGCCCTCTGGGACTCGACGACCAGCTCCGTCGTTCCGCACATTCAGGGGTGGATCAACTCGACCTATCCCGGGACGGGGATCTGCGTCAGCGAATACTCCATCCCCAAGGACGGCGGCGACGGCAACACGCCCGACGCGACCTCGGGCACGCAGCTGGCCGACGTCCTCGGCATGTACGGGCGGCTCGGGTATGAGGTCGCCTCATACTTCGTCACGCTCGTGCACGGCGCGACGCACCTGCCGGTCTACAACGCGATGGCCATGTACCGGAACTACGACGGAAACGGCGGCCGCTTCGGCGCGTACTCCGTCGGCGCCGCCAGCCCCAACAAGGGCGTGAACGTCTACGCCGCCTCGGATTCGCCAACCAACCCGACGAAGGTCTGGGTCATGCTGGTGAACGTGAGCGGCGCGGCCCAGAGCGGCCTGTCGATTGCGCTGAACAACTTCACCCCCACGGGCTCGGCCCAGGTCTACCGGATGACCGCCGGCGGTGCTCCAGCATCGGACACGTCCGTGGCGGTCACGAACGGGAGCATCTCGGGGCTCTCCCTGGCGGCCAACGCCGTGGCCCTCCTCGTCCTGTCCAAGTAGGGGTGACCCGGCGGCGGCCGAGCGACGTCATGGTGGGGTCGGTCCCACGCCCCGGGACATCTCCCGACCGATTTTCGATTCGCTCCCCGCCGGTGCCCTGAGTCACCCGGTCGCGGGTTAAGTCAGTGTCGGGCCGGCAGGCGCCGGTCCGCGGAAAAAGGAGCTGAACTGCCTTCATGAGATCTGTCCGTCTCGGTCTGGGGAGCATACCCGTGCTAGACACATCGACGAAGGCACTTCATGTCGAACACGCAAGCGACTGTGGTTCTCGGTGCATCGGGATCGGTCGGCAGTGCGCTGATCAAGGAACTGATTCGCACTGGATCGTTCACACCCATCGTGACCCTGGTGCGTCGTTCGCAGCCCGATCAGGTCGCGATGGCACGTGATGCGGGTGTCGAGCTGCGCGAGACGCTCGTTCCCGCGATGGATCCAGCCGGTCTGGAAACTGCGACCACGGAGGCCATTCGTTCGCTCGAAGGCGACGTCGTCGGGTTGAGCGTGTTGGGCGTCGGGGCCGGCACCGCGAAACTCACGCTCGACGAGCATCGCGCGGTCGACGTGCAATTGAATGCGGCCTTTGCGCGAGGGCTGAAGGCATCGGGGCGAGTGAAGCACCTGGCGTTCATGTCTGCCGCCGGCGCTGATCCCACAGCGGCGGCGACCGGATCAGGCGCCGCGGGGATGGCGCGCTACGCTCGTGTGAAAGGCGAGGCCGAGGAGGCAGTGAAAGACAGTGGTCCGGCTATCGTGAGCATCTTCCGCCCGGGGATGATCATCGGATCGCAACACACACCGTGGCTGCTCGAGAAAGTGCTTCCTGCGTTCTCGTTCGTGACGCCCCCGAAATACAAATCGATCACCGTCGAGCAGATCGCGAAGGCGATGATCGCGACGTCACTGAACACGCCGGCGAAATCGGAGGTCTACCATTACCCCGAAATGATGGTGTTGAATCGGTGATTGCCAGCACCGAGGAGGCGCGCGGGTTCGGCCCGGTTGCCTTTATTCTTCGCCCCTCTCTCACGCGCGCGATGTAGCGGCGCTCCACTTCCTCCATAGGCACCAGCTCCGATGGATCTTCCGCTGCGACGAGAACGTGCGAGACGCGATAGTCGCGGATCCGCTCCGGCAGATCGTCCTCGACATCCACCGGCTTGGTGATGAAGTCGTAGGCCCCCGCGCGGATCGCGCCGACCGCCGTCTCGATGCTGCCAAAGGCGGTGATCACGACGACCGGCACGTCCGGCTGGTTGGCCACAATGCGCGCGCATAGCTCGAGCCCGTTCATCGCCCGCATATTCAGGTCGGTCACCACCACGTCGAACGCCTCGGTCTCCATCAACGTGAGCCCCTCGTCCGCCGAGGTACGGAACTGACAGTGGAACGCCTTGCGTCCGAGGCCCTTGGCCAGCATCGCGGACATGGCGGCATCGTCGTCGACAACATTCCGCAGGCCGCGCTCGGCAATCTAGAGGACGAGATCGATCGGCGCATCCTGCCGCTGCTGCTGGGGGCCGGCGCGGTGGCGGACGGAACGCCGTCCCACTCGCCCTATTCGTCGGGATACCAGCGCCTCTTCCCCCCACAGGTCCACATTCCGCACTCAGCGGATCGTCGACGTGCCCGCCGCGCACGAGAAGGACTTCCTCGCCGACCTCCCGGAGCAGCCTGGGCTGCCTCATCGGGTCGGAATGAGGGTGACGGCAGGGCCAAACCTGAGCGCCCCGCCTTTGCTGCGAACACTGGTGTACGACCTGAAATAAAGGATCCCACCGAGGACGACAATCCCCAGGCCCGCGAGCATCCCGTACGCGGTGACCTCCTGGGTCGTTTTGCTCACCGGTGTGTCGATGTTGCCCAGGGCCTCCTTGAGCGAGTAGAGCGCGACACCGCCGATGACGACGAAGCCGCCGACGCCCAGGACCGCGCCCGTCGTCTCGACTGTCTTCGAGCCCGTGTTGACGTTGAGCGTGACCTGCCTGCCGCTGGCGGGGAGCTGGAACGCCTTGCTCTCCACGATCCCCTCGCCCGTGATGCGGTAATAGCCGTCTCGCGGGAACGGCTTCTGGCACGGAGCGAGACAGCGGCCAGCGCCGAACTGCGCCGGCTCGAGCCCAGCCGCCGCGTCCCCCGTGTGGATATCAACGAGCACGTCATCGCGCGGCGCGGGCGGACCCGGGTATTCCGCTTGCGCGGGAGCGGGCTGCGCCGGCGGCGGAGCGTCCAGCGGCTCGACGACGATCTCCTGTGCCTCCTCCGCGAAGGCGGGTGCGGCACCGATCTGCGCCGCGAGGAGCACCCCCAAGACCGACCTCATGGCGACGTTAGACACGTGCTAGCCGACGAATGCAACGTCGGCGCCACCCGGAGGTCCTCGAATCCGCCGGGGACCGACCGCGCCGATGTTGGCCAAGCAGATCACGCCGCACTCAGCTTTCTGAGGGCGACCGGACTGAGATGCAGCAATATCGCAAAGTTGCGTCACGGACCGAATGGTCCGTAGGTTGCTAGATGAGGTGGGCATGAGGCGATACGTGCATCTGGCGCTGTTGGAATTGGCAGTTGGGCTTACGAGCGCGTGCGGGTCGGTGACCGGCACGAGTGACGGGGGCACAGGCGGAACCGGCGCCGGTGGACACGGCGGCAGTCCGGCTGGGAGCGGCGGCAGCAGCAGCGGCGGACAAGGTGGTCACGCGACGGGAGGCAGCGGCGGAGTCACCGGCAGCGGCGGAACTACGGGCGACGGTGGAACGACCGGCACCGGTGGAAGCAGCACGGGTGGCCACGGCGGTGGAACGGGTGGCAGCGGTGCCACGGGCGGATCGGGTGGCGGTGCCGGCGGCGGCGGTGGAAAAGGTGGGACCGGCGGCAAAGGGGGCAGCTCGGGAACGGGTGGTGGCGCGGGAGCCGGCGGTGCCGGCGCGTCGAGCGGACATCTCTGCGGTCCCGACACTACCTGCACGAAATGTACGACCGGCGCGTGCTGCGGCACCGGCTGTTGCGCGTCGGGTGAGTGGTGCGACACGAGCGGAGCGACGCCGACGTGTCGATGCTACGTGGGCGCGGCCTGCGGTACCGGTGAATACTGCTCCTCTCCGGTCGGTGGTGGTCCCATTTGCGGCGTACGCTGCTGCGGGGGCGACGCGGGAACGTGCCCGGTCTCGCGCCGGATGTACAAGCGGGACATCGAACGGCTCGACGACGATGCGCTCGGCCGGATCTACGACGAGCTCCGAAAGATCCAGCTCACGACCTACCAGTACAAGAGCGATCCTGCTACGTCGCCCCGCAGGCTCGGGTTCATCATCGACGACACGAAGACGCCGTATCCGATCAATGCCGATGGGACGTCCGTGAACCTGTACGGCTACGTGAGCATGGCGGTGGCGGCGATCCAGACGCAGAGCCGAGAGATCGAGGCGCTTCGCGCGGAAGTCGCTCAGCTGCGGCGCGAGCACTCGAAGCGCCGCCCAGCTCCCGCCCGAGAGGGGCGATGAAGCGGGGCGAGACAAAGACCGTTCGGGGGAGGCGCCCAAGCGAGGGAGCGCGAAATGAATCGTCCGTCCAGCTTGATGATGGTCGTTGTCGCTCTCGCGATCGGTCTGTCGTGCAATGGGAGCAGCAGCAGCACCGACGGAGGCGGCGGGTCGACCGGAGGTACCGGCGGCCATACCAGCGGAACTGGTGGCGCGACCGGTGGCACGGGTGGGCACGGCACGGGCGGCCAGGGTGGCATCGACAACCTTTGTCTCTCGGAGGGACAGGGCTGCGGGACGCCCGGCCCCATGTGCTGCGGCGGGCTCATGTGCTGCTACGGCAGCAACGGCCAGGCCTCCTGCGTGGCCGGGAGCTGCACCGGTTCCCAGGGCGGACACGGAGGCGGCGCCGCGGGAGGTGGGGGTGGCTCGGGTGCTACCGGAGGTGCGGGTGGAGGGGGCGGAGCACAGGCTTGCCTCCCCAACGGCTCGCCGTGCTCCACCGGCGGCCAGTGCTGCTCCTTCATCTGCGCCGGCGGTTGCACGATGGCGGTCAGCGATCGCAACATGAAGCGCGACTTTGCCCCGGTAAACGATGACCAGGTCCTGAAGGCTGTCGACGCTCTTCCGATCACCAGCTGGAGGTGAACGAGATCGTCGGGATGGGCGCCGTGACCTCGTCATCTTCAGGGTGAAGACATCCGGCGCATGGCTGCTCGGACGAGTGCTCCGAGGTAACCGTGTGAAGACGAAAAATGGGCGTTTCTGCCCGTAACGGCCGTGTGAAATCAGCGACTTGACCGCGCTGGATCGCAACCTGGACGTCCAGGCCGTTACGGGCGGGTGG
>CALAOV010000314.1 GCA_937889515.1 uncultured Myxococcales bacterium
AGCCGATCTCGGACGGCCGCTGGACCGACTCGCGCAAGAAACGGCTGCGCGACAGCCGAGTGGTTGGCACCCGCGCGCTGGTCGATGCGCTGCGCGGGCTGCGGGCGCGGCCGCGCCTGCTGATCTCGGCCTCCGGCACCGGCTACTACGGAGACCGCGGCGCCGAGATCTTGACCGAGAGCGCCGCGCCCGGCGGCGGCTTCCTCGCCGAGATGGCGCGGGACTGGGAGGCCGAGGCGATGAAGGCCACCGAGCTGGGAATGCGGGTGGTGATTCTGCGCAACGGCGTGGTGCTCTCGAAAGCCGGCGGCATCCTGCGCAAGATTCTTCCGCCGTTTCGAGTCGGCCTGGGCGGCAAGATCGGCAGCGGGTCGCAGTGGATGCCCTGGATTCATCTGGAAGACGAGATCGGCTTTCTCCGGTACGCCATGGCCCACGAGGCGGTGCAGGGGCCGTTCAACGCGGTGGCGCCGGAGCCGGCGACGAACGCCGAGTTCGTGCGGGCGGTCGGTGAGGCGCTGGGTCGGCCGACGATCCTCGCGGCGCCGGCGTTCGCGCTGCGGTTGGCCTTCGGCACGATGACCGACGAGGTGCTGCTGGCCAGCCAGCGCGCGATGCCCGTGCGGACGCTCGAGACCGGCTATCTGTTTCGCCACCCGCTGCTGCGTCCGGCGCTGGTCGAGCTGCTCGCGAAGCGGCGGGGACCGGAAGCCGCCGCCGCGGCCAGCTCGACCTGAGCGACCGGCGCCGTTTCGCCCAGCGTCGGCGTCCGTCGCCAAGCTGTCACCCACCGGTCCGTCGTGGCTCTTGCGTCGCGCGCGAACGGGTGCCACGCTCGATCGCCGCGCGGCGCCCCCCGCCGGGCCGCCACCGAACATTTTGCCGAAGGGCGGAGACCACATGGCGCGCATACTTCTCGTCGACGACCAGCCCGGTGGCGCACGCGCCGCCGTGGAGACCGTGGCGCGCGCCGCCAAGGCCGGTGAGATCGAGCGGGTGGATTCAGCTCCGGCGGCCCTGGCGCGGCTCGATGCCCAGCCCTACGACTTCGTGCTGTTGCCGCCCGAGCGACTCCGAACGGCGCTGGCGGGCGGACCGCGCAGCGACGGCGACGTGCTGCGCGAGACCTTCGACGTGTTCGAGGACGGGGTCTGTCTGGTGTCGCCCGACGGCGCCCTCGAGGTCGCGAACGCGACCGGCACGCGCCTGTACGGGGGCGGGTTGCGCGCCGATCTCGAGGCCGCGGCCCGCGAGGCGATAGCCCGCGGCGTGACGGCCGACCGGAGCCTTTCGTTCGACGGCCGGGCCTTCGCGGTGCGGGCCTATCCGCTCCCCGGTCGGGGCGCGGTCCTCTACGTGCGCGACGCGACCGACGAACGCGAGCGCGAGATCGGGCGCCTTCAGGCCGAGAAGCTGGCCTCGATCGGCCTGCTGGCCGCCGGCGTCGCGCACGAGATCAACAACCCGGCCGCCTTCGTGCTCGCCAACATCGAGGCACTCGCGGGCCACATGCGGCTCATCGAGGAAAAACTGCGCGAGCTGCCCGACGGGGGCGTCGCGCGGCTCGGTCTGACCGACCAACTGTTCGAGGCCAACGCGATTCTTCAGGAATCGAAGGAGGGGATGGCGCGAATCCACCGGATCGTGCGTGACCTGGCCGCCTTTTCGCACGCCGACGACGACACCAGCGTGCCGGTGAACGTCAACACGGCGATCGAGTCGGCGCTCAGCATGCTCCGTAACGAGCTCAAGTATCGCGCGCAGGTCGAGCGGGATCTCTCCGCCACGCGGATGGTCCGCGCCAGCGCCCCACGCCTCGGCCAGGTCTTCCTGAACCTGATCTTGAACGCCGCCCAGGCCCTCGACGAGGCGGACGCCAGACGCAACCGGGTGCGCGTTCGGACCTACGACGAGGGCGACGCGGTCGTGACCGAGATCTCCGACAACGGTCCGGGGATCCAGGCCGAGATTCTCCCCCGCATTTTCGAGTCGTTCTTCACCACCAAGCCGCGCGGGATGGGGACCGGCCTCGGTCTGCCGATCTCGCTGGGGATCGTGCGGGGACTGGGGGGCGAGATCGTGGTCGAGAGCCGCACCGGCGAGGGGGCGACGTTCCGGGTCCGACTGCCGGCCGGCGAGGCGATCGCGCCGGTCGCCGCCGACCCCGCACCGACCGCGACCCGCGCGCGCGGGTACCAGCGACGGCGCATCCTGGCCGTCGACGACGAGGCGCTGCTGCTCAAGGCCTACAAGCGGATGCTGGGCGACGCGCACGAGCTGGCGACGGCCCTGGGTGGGCACGAGGCGCTGCGCATCCTCGAACGCGACGCCGGGTTCGACGTCATCCTGTGCGATCTTCAGATGCCCGACATGTCCGGCGTGGAGCTGTACGGTGCGGTGCGCGAGCGGTTTCCCGCCCTGGGCGATCGGTTCGTGTTCGTGACCGGCGGCGCCTTTTCGAGCGACGCCCGGCGGTTCCTCGAGGAGTCGGTGGCGTCCGTGATCCAGAAGCCGTTTCGCCTCGAGGATCTGCTGGCGCTCATCGAGCGGGCCGCCGGGGGGGGCGAGGCGGGGCCGGCGACTTCCTCGAAGCTGCCCGCGTCGCGCGTCAGCTGACGCCCGGATGGACGGACGGCGGTCGATGCGTGCCCGCAAGCTGGTGGTGGCCGCCTTGGTTTGGGAAGGCACGCGGATCCTGATGTCGCGGCGACGTGCCGATCAGGCCATGCCGAACCTCTGGGAGTTCCCGGGCGGCAAGGTGGAGCCGGGCGAGGCGCCGGTCGCCGCGCTCGCCCGCGAGGTGCGCGAGGAGCTCGGCTGCGAGATCGAGGTGGGCGGCATCCACGAGGCGGTCTTCCACGCCTACCCGGAGTTCGATCTGGTCATGCTGGTCTACGCCGCGACGATCGTGGGGGGCGCACCCCACGCCGTCGACGTCGCCGAGGTGGCCTGGATCGAAGCGGATCAAATTCCGTTGCTCGATCTTCTTCCCGCCGACTATCCGCTGGCGCTGGCCCTCGCCCGCAGCGCGCCCCCGGCCGGGCGCTAGTTCGCGGCGCTGGGCGCGTCGGGCGTCGGCCCGTCGGGCGTCGGTTCGCTGGGCTCGTCGGGCGTCGGCTCGGTGGGCTCGTCGGGCGTCGGCTCGGTCGAGGCGGCCGGCGTCGCCGTCGTGATCACGCCGCCGCCGTGGCGCAGCGCCTCGCGTTCGATGGCGCGCGCCGCTTCGGTCGCGTCGCGCTTGCAGGCGCCGCACATCCCGGGCGCGGCCCAGGCGCCGAGGTGGGTCTGAAGCTGGCTCTCGGGCGGCCAGTAGATCGGCGTCCCGCAGGTCTTGCAGGGGATCTCGATGGTCTTCTTGTCCTTGAGGAAGTCGCTGCAGACCTGGCAGCGTCGCTCGGGCGGCCGGATCTCACGCCGCCTTTTCTTCTTCCCTTTCTTCCCACCTTGCCCACCTTGCCCACCTTGCCCACGTTGTCCGTTCTGTCCGATTTTGCCCGGCGCATGGTCCGGCGCGGCGGCGCCCGCGGCACGTAGCTCGACGCCCGGCGCGGGCTCTCCCGCCACGATCGCGGCGGCGACGCTCTCGACCTCGTCTTCGCCCTTGTGCGTGGGTCTCACCCCCGCCGCGAGCTGCGCCGCCTTGGCCCAGGTCCAGGTCCCGGTGCAGTTCTCCGTCTTGCACGGGAGCTGCCGGTCCTCCAGGTCGCCGATCTCCTTGGCGCAGTTTTCACAGTATTGCGGATACGGGTCGCCGGTCTTGCCGCGCACGGCGCGCGCCAGCTGTCCGCCGCGCTTGTCGAGCCAGGTCCCCTTGCAGCCGCTGCGCCGGCAGGGCCGCTCCACGTCCTTGAGCGCCTGGTAGGTTCCGATGCAGCTGTCGCACATCCGATGCGGCGCCTTGGGCGCCGGCTTGCCGGCCAGGCAGGCATCGAGCTGATCGCTCCGCGTCCAGGTCCAGGTCTTCTTGCAGCCGGAGGTGCGGCAGCGGACCTGGCGATCGGCGATGGCGCCGAAGGCGGCGTCGCAGGTCTTGCACATCCGGCGCGGCGGCTCGTTGGGCAGCCCGGCCGCGTAGGCCTGGATCTGCTCGTCGGCGCTCCAGGACCATTTCTCCTTGCAGCCGTTGATGCCGCAGTTGGTGTTGCGGTCCTTGAGCTTCCGGTAGACCCCCTCGCACTGGTCGCAGCGCAGGGACGGCAAGGTCGGATCGGCCAGCTCGGTGTCCGCCGCGCCGGCGACCAGCTGGGCCTGTCGCGTGAAGACCGCGGTGCGCGCGCAGCCGGGCACGGCGCACGGCAGCTCTTGATCCGAGAGCGCCTTGAGCTTGTCTTCGCAGCCGACACAGAGCTTGTGCGGCGGCTTGCGGTTGGTGGCGGCCGCGGCGACCTGATCGGCCGCCGGCCAGGTCCAGGTTCCGTCACAGCCCGGCCGATCGCAGGCGCGCTCCACGTCGACGGCTTTGGCGAACACCTGGCGGCAGGGGTCGCACATCGACGATGCGGGATCGGTCGGGTCGGCGGCGCCGCGGCCCCCCAGCTTGGCGCCCTTGGCGCTGGCCATGGAGATCCAGGTGCGCGCGCAGCCGGGCACGGAGCAGGGCGAGGACTTCGCCCCCAACCGATCCGCAAGTGTGAAACCGCCGAGTCCCATCGGGAAAGGCCACTATGCTGACCAAAGGCCAGCCGCGGTGCAAGCCGAATTGCGCGGGGTGGCTTGCGCCCGCGCGGTGCCGGGGGTAGACAAACCCCTCTTTCCCCATGCAGATCACGATCGAAGACCTCTCCCCCGTCGAGAAACGCGTCGAGTTCGAGCTCCCCTGGTCCGACGTCGCCCCCAAGCTGGAGAAGGCCTACGATGCCTTGCGGCGCGAGGTGCGCCTCCCCGGTTTCCGGCCGGGCAAGGTCCCGCGGGCGCTTTTGGAGCGGATGTACCGCCGCCAGGTCGAGGACGAGGTGGCCCGCGATCTGGTGGAACACTCGCTCGGGCAGGCCATCCAGGAGAACCAGATCCAGCCGGTGGCCCCGCCTGCGGTGGCCGAGATCGAGATCAAGACCGGCGAGCCGTTCAAGTTCTCGGCCCGGGTCGAGGTCCGCTCCCAGGTCACCCCGCAGGACTACGCGGGCATCCCGCTCTCCCGCCGGCCGCCCAAGGTCACCGACGAGCAGGTGGCCGAGGCGCTCGAGGGGTACCGGCGCCGGCTCACGCAGTTCAAACCGGTCGAGGGCCGCAAGGAGACCGCCGACACGGATCTGGTGCAGGTCGAGCTGTCGGGGCGGGTGGGCGAGCACAAGATCAAGCGGCGCGAGGTGCTGGTCGATCTCGAGGACGACACGAGCGGTCCCTTGCCGGGCCTGGCGGGCCGGCTGCGCGGCAAGCCGATCGGCGGCGATCACGTCGAGGTCGACTACACGCTGCCGGCGGAAGGACCGCCCCCCGAGCTGGCCGGACGCCACGTGCACCTGCACGTCACCATCAAGGAGGCCCGCCAAAAACAGGTCCCGGCGATCGACGACGAGATGGCCAAGGACACGGGCGAGGCCGAGACGCTGGAGGGCCTGCGGGCCAAGGTACGCGAGAAGCTGATCGAGACCGACGGACAGCGGATCAAACGCGAGCTCTCCCAGGCGCTGGTCAAGGAGCTGGTCAAGCGGAACACCTTCCCGATCGCGCCCGCGCTGGTCGATCGCTACGCGCAGGCGATCGTGAACCGCGCCAAGAGCCAGCTCCAGATGATGGGCAGCGACGTCGAGGGGGGCGATGATCAGAAGATGCGCGCCGAGATGCAGGTCGAGGCCGAGGAAGAGGCACGGGGCGCGATCCTGCTGCAGGCCATCGCCGAGCGCGAGGGGATCACGGTGGGCGACGTCGATCTCCAGAAACGGATCGCCGAGCTGGCGACCGCGCGCAACGAGAATCCCAAGCAGCTCCGCGCGGAGCTGGAGAAGAACCACCGCATCCACCAGATCGAGGCGCAGATCCGGGAGCAGAAGACCCTTGATATGCTGATCTCGCAGGCTAAGATCACGGACGGCGAGCCCGCGTCCTCGTTGATCGTCACGCCCGAAGAGGCGCGGCGTGAGGCGCAGGCGGCCCCGAAAACCGCCAAGACCGCTGCGAAGAAGAAAAAGGACACCACGCCATGAGCGAGATCGACTCCACGCCCCCCGCGATCCGGAACTTCATCATCCCGACGGTCATCGAGCAGACCCACCGGGGCGAGCGCGGCTGGGACATCTTCTCGCGCCTGCTCAAGGACCGGATCATCTTCCTGGGCACGGCCGTCGACGATCAGGTTGCCAACATCATCATCGCGCAGCTGCTCTTTCTCGAGAGCGAAGATCCCGACAAGGACATCATGCTCTACATCAACTCGCCGGGCGGGATGGTGACGGCGGGGATGGCCATCTACGACACCATGCAATACGTGCGGCCCGACGTGGCGACGTTCTGCATGGGGCAGGCGGCCTCCATGGGCGCGTTCCTGCTGGCGGCCGGCGCCAAGGGGAAGCGCTTTTCGCTGCCCCACGCCCGCATCCTGATCCACCAGCCTTTGGGTGGGTTCTCGGGGCAGGCGACCGACATCGACATCCACGCCAAGGAGATCCTGCGGACGCGCGACAAGCTCAACGAGCTGCTGGTCAAGCACACCGGCCAGCCGATGGAGCGGATCAAGTCCGACACCGAGCGCGACTACTTCATGAGCGCCATCGAGGGCAAGGAATACGGCCTCATCGACGAGGTCCTGATCCAGAAGCCGACCGGGCCGGTAAAGTAGCGCTGGCGCTCGCCCCGGGGCGGGTGCGTGTGCTACATTTTTATTGGTGCCGACCGAGCGCAAGCGCGACGATCACGGGAACCTCTCTTGCTCTTTCTGCGGGAAGAGCCAGAAGGAGGTCAAGAAGCTGATCGCGGGACCCACCGTCTACATCTGCGACGAGTGCATCGGCCTGTGCAACGACATCATCGCGGAGGAGATCGAGAAGGAGTCTGAGAGCTTCGGCCTGGCCCCGGTCCCCAAGCCGGCCGAGATCAAGACGGTCCTCGACGACTACGTGATCGGGCAAGAGCGCGCCAAGAAGATCCTGGCGGTCGCCATCCACAACCACTACAAGCGCATCGACGCCAAGGTAGGGTCGGACGACGTCGAGCTCGGCAAGTCCAACATCCTGCTGCTCGGTCCCACCGGCTGCGGCAAGACGCTCATGGCGCAGACCCTGGCCAAGATCCTGAACGTGCCGTTTGCCATCGCCGACGCCACCAACCTGACGGAGGCCGGCTACGTCGGCGAGGATGTCGAGAACATCATCGTCAACCTGCTACAGAACGCCGACCACGACATCGAGAAGGCCCAGCGTGGGATCGTCTACATCGACGAGATCGACAAGATCGCGCGCAAGGGGGAGAACCCCAGCATCACCCGCGACGTCTCGGGCGAGGGCGTCCAGCAGGCGCTGCTCAAGATCCTCGAGGGGACGGTCTGCAACGTGCCGCCCAAAGGCGGGCGCAAACACCCGCAGCAGGAGTTCCTGCAGGTCGACACCACCCAGATCCTCTTCATCTGCGGCGGCGCCTTCGTGGGGCTGGAAGACATCATCGAGCAGCGCATCGGGCAAAAGCAGATCGGCTTCGGCGCCAAGATTCAGTCCAAGAAAGAGCGCCGGGTGTGGGATCTGCTGCGCGAGGTGCAGCCCGAGGATCTGCTCAAGTACGGCATGATCCCCGAGTTCGTGGGGCGGCTGCCGGTCATCGCGCCGCTGCACGAGTTGGACGAGCCGGCGCTCATCGACATCCTGACCAAGCCCAAGAACGCGCTGGTGCGCCAGTACCAGAAGCTGTTCGAGATGGACGGCGTCAAACTGCGCTTCACCAAGGGGGCGTTGCAGGCGGTGGCGCTCGACGCCCAGAAGCACAAGTCGGGCGCGCGCGGCCTGCGGGCGATCCTCGAGCAGGCCATGCTCGACATCATGTTCGAGGTTCCGACGGCCGGCTCGCCCATCCGAGAGGTCGTCATCAACGAAGAGACGATTCAGAAGGGTCAGCAGCCGATCCTGATGTACCAGAAGGGCGAGCGATCGGCGTCGTGAGCTTCATGCCGCAGGGAGGTCTCCTATGAGCAATCGGTCTTTGGCCCGGTGGTTGGTGTCTCTACCGGTGTTGTTGGTGGGCTCGATGCTGTTCTGGACGATGGCGCTCGGCTCGGGCGCGCTGTCGTTGCTGGCGGTGGCCGGTCTGTCCGAGGGCCCGCAGGTCGTGCAGATGGAGGAGGTTTCGCCGACGGCGACGGAGCCGATGCCGGGCCAGGCGGTCGGTGCCGCCGGCTATCCCGAGCGTTCGATCCTGGTCCATCTCCAGGAGTCGGCCGAGCCGGAGGACGTCAACGACAACCTGGGCGCCGTCGCGCCGGGCGAAGTGGACCAAGCGGACCAAGCGGATGACGACGGCACCGGCCAGATGTCCGGTCGGGCCGAGGCGCCGGCGCTCTCGGACCCGAACTGACCAACTAGCAGGGAATTTGGCGTCTGCCCGCGGGCGGCGCTACGATTGACGGCAGTCGAATGTCCGACCGTCACGACGATAAGAAGGGGCTCCGTCGCGTTCCGCTTCTGCCGTTGCGGGACATCGTCGTGTTTCCGCACATGGTCGTCCCGCTCTTCGTCGGGCGCGAGAAGTCGATCAGCGCGCTGGAAGAGGCGATGGGCAAAGGGGCGACGGGCGCGGGCGGCAAGGAGATCTTCCTCTCCGCGCAGCGTAAGGCCAAGACCAACGAGCCCATCGCGGAGGACATCTTCACGATCGGGACCGTCGGGACGATCATCCAGCTTCTGCGTCTCCCCGACGGCACCGTGAAGGTGCTGGTCGAAGGGAAGCGCCGGGCCGCCATCCGGAAGTTTACCCAGACCGACGGTTTCTTCACGGTCGAGATCGAAGAGATGCCGGATCTGCCGGAGCGGTC
>CALAOV010000315.1 GCA_937889515.1 uncultured Myxococcales bacterium
CCGCCGGTGTTTCCGACGCCGCCCGCGCCCGCGGCCGCGCCGCCGGTGTTTCCGACGCCCCCTGCGCCTGCGGCCGCGCCGCCGATGTTTCCGACGCCCCCTGCGCCTGCGGCCGCGCCGCCGATGTTTCCGACGCCGCCAGTGCCCGTGGCCGCGCCGCCGGTGTTTCCGACGCCGCCTGCGCCTGCGCCGCCCTTGCCCGCCGTCCCGCCGCCGGCGCCGCCCCCGCCGCTCAGGTCGACACAGACATCGCTAACGCAGGTCAGAGCGGGATTGCAGGTCGCGTTGGGATAGCAAGCCTGTCGCAGACCCCCTTGTCCGCTCGAGCCACCGCCGCAACTGGCCAAGGCCAATAAGAAAACCGCACCGATTCCGCTCCGGCTCGACCTGGATCGCATGACGCGGGATTGTGCGGGGGCGCCTCGCTTTTCGCAAGACCGGCGTCCTTGGCTGAGCTACTCCCGGGAGCGGCCCTCATCAAGTTGGCGGCACCCCGGTGTCACCGTCGTGTCACGTACCGAGCCATCGACTTGGGCTCCTCTGGCGCGCCGCTTCCAGATGGTTAATAGGAAAGGGTGACAAAACGGGCGGCGGGGGACACGAGATTGGAGCGGGAGAATCTCCCGAAAGCGGATGGGACGAATGCCGGTTCGACCTACGCGCGGAGCCTCATCGAGGCCAGCCTGGATCCCCTGGTCGCCCTCAGCGGCGAAGGTCGGATCACCGACGTCAACGACAGCACGGTCGGGGTCACGGGCATCGCTCGGCAGAAGCTGATCGGCATGAGCTTCTCGGATTGCTTCACCGAACCCGACAAGGCCCGGGAAGCCTACCGACTCACGCTGGCAGACGGGGTCGTCTCAGACCTCCCGCTCTCCATCCGGCACACCGACGGCCATGTGACCGACGTCTGCTACAACGCCAGCGTCTACAGAGACTGGGAGGGCCGCGTTCTCGGCGTCTTTGCGGCGGCCCGCGACGTCACCCAGTTGAAGAAGGCGGGCGAGGACCGCTCCCGACTGGCCGCTATCGTCGGCACGACGATGGAAGCCATCATCGGCAAATCGATCGGCGGCATCATCACCAGCTGGAACAAGGGGGCCGAACGCATCTTCGGCTACCCGGCCGCCGAGATCATCGGACAGCACGTCTCGATCCTCATCCCGGACAGCCTCAAGGAATCGGAGCAAGCGATCCTCGACAGATTGGCGCACGGCGGGGGGGCGGTCTCCTACGAGGCGCAGCGGGTCCGGAAGAGCGGCGAGATCTTCGACGTGTCGTTGACGACATCGCCGGTCCGGGACGCGGACGGCGTCATCATCGGCGTGTCGAAGATCGCCCGCGACATCACCACCCAGAAGCACGCCTCGCAGTACGCGCGCAGCCTCATCGAGGCCAGCCTGGATCCGCTGGTGACCATCAGCCCCGAAGGCCGGATCACCGACGTCAACCAGGGCGCGATCCGGGTCACCGGGGTCGAGCGGGACGATCTGATCGGGACCGACTTTTCCGACTACTTCACCGAGGCCGACAAGGCGCGCGGCGCCTATCAACAGGTCTTCGCCAAGGGATTCGTCACCGACTGTCCCCTGACCATGCGGCACAAGCAGGGCCGGCAGACGAACGTCCTTTACACCGCGTCGCTCTACAAGGACGTGCGGGGCAACGTGCTGGGCGTCTTCGCCGCCGCCCGCGACGTCACGGCCCAGCGGAGGGCGGAGGCCGAGGTTGCGGAACAACGAACCCGGGAGCTCGAGCGGCTCGCCGAGCTCGAGCGCTTCCAGAAGCTGACGGTTGGCCGTGAGCTCAAGATGATCGAGCTCAAGAAGGAGATCGCCGATCTGAGGAATCCCCTTTCGGTCGGCGGCGGGACTCGACTTTGAACAGCCAGGCCGGCCGGGAGGAGATTCCGGCCGCGGTATTTGGAGGGATCGTCCTGGACATCCCGGATGAGCTCGGTCTCGAACGGCAGAGCCAGAGCGCGACCCACCGGGCGATGCTCAACATCCTGGATGACTTCGGCGCCGAGCAGCGGCGGCTCGAAGAGATGCAGAAGGTCATCCTCAACATCGCCGAGGACGGGGAGGCGGAACGGGAGCGGCTGCGAGAGACGCAGAAGGCGGTGCTCAATATCCTCGACGATCTGGAGGTGGAGAAGGCGCTGCTCGAAAAGACCCAGCGCGACGTGATTCACTCGGAGCAGCTGGCGCGGGGCTCGCTGCGAGAGAAAGAGGTCCTGCTCAAGGAGATCCACCACCGGGTAAAGAACAACCTTCAGGTGATCTCCAGCCTGCTCAATCTTCAGGCCCGCTACCTTCCGGACCCGGCCGCGCGCGAGATCTTTCGCGCAAGCCAGCACCGGGTGCAGTCGATCGCCCTGGTTCACGAGAAGCTTTATCAGAGCGCCGACCTGTCGCATGTCGACTTCAACGACTACACGGCGTCTCTTCTCGACAACCTGTTCGAGACGTTCGACGCCGGCGAGCGGGGGATCTCCAAGACCATCGACGTCGGCGCCATTCGACTCAGCGTCGATGTCGCCATTCCCTGCGGCCTCATCGTCAACGAGCTGGTGACGAATGCGCTCAAGCACGCCTTCCCCGGCGGTCGAGCGGGGATCGTGCGGGTGGTCCTGCGCGAGGGCGCAGACGGGTCGCTGGATCTGACCGTCGGCGACGACGGCGTGGGTATGCCCGAGGGCATGGACCCGAGGAAAACCGCTTCGCTGGGCCTGGATCTGGTGTTCACGTTCGCGGATCAACTCGACGCGGAGGTCGAGATCGGAAGACAGGACGGGACGTTCTACCGATTCCGATTCCGCAGGATCGACCCATGACCGAAACCCACGGCGCGGTCTCGACGGAGGCGCCTCCCCGAATGCCGTCCTTGCCGCCGAGCGTGGCGGAAACCCACGAGGTGCGGGGGGCCAAGACCATCTTGGTGGTCGAGGACGAACGGATCGTCGCCCGCGACATCCAGCGCAGTCTGACGGACCTCGGGTACAGCGTCCCGGTGACCGCCGCCTCGGCCGACCAGGCTATCCTGCTGGCCACCGAGCATTGTCCGGATCTGGTGCTGATGGACATCCGGATCAAAGGGAAGCGCGACGGCATCGAGACCGCGGCCATCCTGCGCAAGCGATTCGACGTCCCCATCGTCTACCTCACGGCGTTCGCCGACGAGGCGACGTTGGAGCGGGCCAAGGCGACCGAGCCGTTCGGATATCTCATGAAGCCGGTGCGGAACAACGATCTCCGCAGCGCCGTCGAAATCGCGCTCTTCAAGCACGAGATAGAAAAGCGCCTTCGTGAGCGGGAGCGCTGGTTGACGACCACCATGCGATCGATCGGCGACGCCATCGTCTCGACCGACGAGGTCGGTCGGGTCAACTACATGAACCCGGTCGCCGAGGCGCTCACCGGTTGGAAGATGGAGAAAGCCCACGGTCGTCCGGCCGCCGAGATCCTGTGTCTCGTGCAAGACGACGGGCTGCGGACGCCCATGGCGAACCCTCTGCAGATGGCCCTCGAAGAAACGCGCACGCTGAATGTCGACGGGGTGCTGGTCCGGGCCGAGGCGCAGGACCGCTTCATCTCGGACAATACCGCGCCGATCGTGGGGGAGAACGGGAAGGTGCTGGGCGCGGTGATGGTGTTCCGCGACGTGGGCGAGCGGCGCCAGCTCCAGCGCCAGCTCGAGATGGCCGACCGCCTCGCGACGCTCGGGACGATGGTGGCGGGCGTCGCCCACGAGGTGAACAATCCCCTGAGCTTCATCCTGGCCAACGTCGGGTTCGCGCTCGAGGCGCTCCACCGGCGCCGAAGCTCGCCCGAGGCCGGTGTCGACGTCGCGTGGATGGCCGAGATCGAGGCCGCGCTCATCGACGCCCAGGAGGGAACCCACCGGGTCGGAAAGATCGCCGCCGATCTCAAGATGTTCACCCGGGGGGCGCTCGATCCGGGGGAGCAACCCGACCTCAACGAGGTCCTCAACTGGAGCATCGAGGTGGCCGGGCACATGTTGGGGAAACGGGGGCGTGTCGTCCGATGCCTCGGCAACGTCCCGGTGATCGATGCGACCGCCGGCCGTCTGGGCCAGGTGTTCGTGAACCTCCTCATCAACGCGGCCTACGCTCTCGATCCGAAGCAGGTGCGAACGAACGAGGTCGTCGTGACGACCCGGACCGATCCGGAGGGACGTGCGGTGGTCGAGATCCGAGACACGGGCATCGGGATGACGCCCGAAGTGTTGAAGAAGATCTTCGAGCCCTTCTTCACCACCAAGCCGATCGGGGAGGGGACCGGCCTCGGTCTCTCCGTGAGCCACGGCATCGTGGCATCGTTCGGGGGAACCATCGTCTTCGAGAGCGAGCTCGGAAAAGGGACTCTGGCCCGGATCGTCCTTCCGCGCGCGCGGGCGGACCTGGGTCGATAGCGATGGCGATCCCCATGGCACCGACGGCCGAAGCCGAAGCCAGGACGATCTTGATCGTCGAGGACGAGCGCATCGTCGCCCGGGACCTCTGCATGACGCTCGAGGAGATGGGGTACGTCGTTTGCGGCACCGTCCGGTCGTCGACCGAGGCGTTGCATCAGGCGGCCACGCAACACCCCGACCTGGTCCTCATGGACATTCGCATCAAGGGGGACTCCGACGGCGTCGAGGTCGCCGCAGAGCTCAAGCGCCGCCACCACGTGCCGGTGATTTTTCTCACCGGCAGCACCGACGAAGAGACGCTCCAGCGCGCCTTTCGGATCGAACCGGACGGCTACCTGCCCAAACCCTTCACGCGGGCGACCCTGCGGACCGCGCTCGAGGTGGCTTTCCAGAGACAGACCGTCGAGGGCCGCTTGCGCAAGGTGAACGACGAGCTGGCCGCGCAAAAAAGCGAGCTCGAAAAACGCACCAGCGAGCTCGGCCTGCTCAGTGAGATGGGCGATTTCCTGCAGCTGTGCGACAGCGCGGAGGAGGTGCTGGCGATCGTGGCGCGGTTCGGACGGCAGCTGTTCCCGGACGACGTCGCCGCACTCTATCTGGTGGACGGCTCGGGCAACGCCCTGGCCGCGGCGACGACCTGGGGCGACGGACAGTCTCTACCCGGCTTCGAGCTGGACGGCTGTCGGGCCCTGCGCCGGGGTCAGGCCCATCGGGTGGTGCCCCCGGACGATCAACTTCGCTGTGCCCACCTCGCGGCGGCGACCGGCCTAGCCTCCATCTGCGTGCCGATGGTGACGAACGGAACGTCGTACGGGGTTCTTTCCCTGAGCTTCCCGGTTGGTCAGCTGGATACGGCCGCCGTCAAGGCCAAGGAACAGCTCGCCACCGTCGTGGCCCAACGGATCAGCCTCACGCTGACCAATCTTCGGATCCGGGAGCAACTGAGGCGCGAGTCGATCCTCGATCCGCTCACCGGGCTCTTCAACCGCCGGTATATGACGGTCGCTTTCGATCGCGAGCTCCGACTCGCGTCGCGCACCGATCGCCCGGTCGGGGTCATCATGTTCGACGTGGACAAGTTCAAGCAGGTCAACGACCAGTTCGGGCACGTCGCGGCGGACAAGGTGCTCGTCAGCCTCGCGGCATTGTTGCGATCGCGCCTGCGGGCCTACGACGTGCCGATCCGCTACGGAGGCGACGAAGTGGTCATTCTGCTGCCCGATACGTCCCTCGACAGTGCCCAGCTGGTCGCCGAAAAGCTCCGACAGAACGCCCACGATCTCGAGATCCGTCACGGCGCGATTGTCCTGCCGGCGGTGAGCATCTCGGTGGGCGTGGCCGCCTATCCCGTCAGCGGCGCCGACCCCGAGGCCGTCCTCAAGGCGGCGGACGTCGCCCTCTATCGCGCCAAGGTCGAAGGGCGAGATCGGGTGGTCGTCGCCGACCTCCTCGAGGCCGCCGCCGTCACGGGAATCGTGCAGGCTGGGGAGACGCCCGCGCCCACCGACTCGCCCGAGCGCTTGCCGATCTGAGCAACGAACGCCGTTCCACGGTCCGCCGCTCCGTGCGTCCCCGGCGCGCCGGACGCGCAGCGCAACGGTCCTGAGCCACCCCGTCGCGTCGGGGTCACGCACCGGTAGGCCGTTTGAGGTTATCGTATTGTGAGCTGGCACGGATGGCCGGGGACACTTCTCGGGTGAGGGGGAAACCATGCGAGGTGGGTGCATCCGGGGCTCTTTCGTCTGCTGGTCGTTGCTCTCCGTGGCCCTCGCTGCGTGCGGCGGAGGCGGCGGCACGGGCGGTCAAGGGTCCGGTGGTGTGGGCGGCCGTGGAATCGGCGGTGTTGGAACCGGAGGTGGCGCTGGAGCGGGGGGCGGAAACGCGGCCGCAGGAGGCGCCGGAACGGGGGGCCGAAGCGCGGGCGCGGGCGGAGCTGGAACGGGAGGCGGAAGCGCGGGAGCGGCGGGCGCTGCAGGCGGAAGCACGGGCGCGGGCGGTGCAGGAACGGGAAGCGGAAGCGCGGGCGCGGGAGCCGCCGGAGCTGGAGGCGGAAGCGCGGGCGCGGGAGCTGCCGGAGCTGGAGGCGGGAGCGCGGGCTTCGGCGGGGCGAGCGGTGCAGGCGCCGGCGGCGCCAGCGCGGGGGGGGCGGGCGGCTGCTCGACAACCCTGACCGGAATCGTCTACGACCCGGCGGGGCAGGTTCCGCTCTACGACGTTCTCGTCTACGTTCCGGCCACCACCCCCGGTCCGTTCACGGAAGGCATCTCGTGCGACTCGGCCTGCGCCGCTTCGATTTCGCCGACCCCGATCGCGGCCACGGTCACGGACGCTTCCGGGGCCTTCACGCTGACCGGCGTGCCCCCCGGCACGAACGTGCCGCTGGTGATGCAAGTCGGCAAATGGCGCCGCCAGGTCGCGATCCCCAGCGTTCCGGCCTGCGCGGAGACGGCGATTACCGACGTCAACCTCACGCGCCTCCCGCGCAATCAGGCCGAAGGGCATCTGCCACGAATTGCGGTGGTGACGGGCCATTCGGACGCCTTCGAGTGTCTGCTGCGCAATCTCGGCATCGCGGACGACGAGTTCACGAACGACGCCGGTTCGGGGCGTGTCCACCTGTTCGCGGGCGGCGCGGGAATGACGGCGGAGGAGGGCGCCATCCAGTCGGTCTCGGGCGACCTGTTTGCCGACGCGTACACGACGCTTTACGCGAGCCCGGCCAAGCTGGCCCTGTACGACTTCGTGTTGCTCGCCTGCGAGGGCGAGCAGCTCGAGGACGCGAAGGAGCCCTATTTCGGGAACATGAAGGGCTACGCCGACGGCGGCGGACGGATATTCGCCGAGCACTTTCAGTACCAGTGGATTTCCAGGGGACCTTCGCCCTGGCCTGCCACCGCGAGCTGGATTGGCGTGGGGGCCGATCCCCCTTCGCCGCTCACCGCAAACGTGAGCACCTCCTTCCCGCGCGGCGCGGCGCTCGCAGATTGGTTGGTCAACGTCGGTGCGTCGTCCACGCGCGGACAGATCTCCCTCACCATGGCCCAGCACTCGGTCGACGCCGTCGCACCGGGCACGCTGGCCTGGATCACCACCGCCATCCCAGCGTCGACCCAAGTCCTGAGCTTCGCCACCCCGGTCGAGGCCGCCACCGCCGACGCGCAGTGCGGCCGCGTCGATTTCGTCGACATCCACGTGGCGACCGGCGCCGGGGTCTCGCATCCCGAGGTTCCGTTTCCCATGGGCTGCCTCACGTCCCATACGCCGCTCGCCCAGGAGAAGCTGTGGGAGTTCCTGTTCTTCGATACCCGGACCTGCGCGCCCTGACGGCGGGGCTCGCCGGCCGCGGGCGGGGCCTTCGGGCTCGGCCTCAGGTCCGCTGATGCAGCTCGATCACGTTGCCGTCGGGATCCCGCACGAAGATGCCGCGCGCGTGGGGGCCGAACTGGATTGGCCCGCCGCTCAGCGGAAACCCGGCGGTCGCGAGCTGGCGGGTCGCTCCCTCGAGATCCGCGCATAGAAGCGCGATGTGCGTGAAGCCCGGATGCTTCACGTCGATGTCCATGAGGACGTTCGGGTCGGCGGCGGCGGGCGCGTTGAGCACCAAGTTGATCTCCACGCCGGACGGGTGATCGAGGATCGCCACCGGCTCGGGCCCGAGCGGACCGGCGGTCTTGGTGAACCCCAAGAGCTCGTAGAACCGGAGCGATCGCGCCAGGTCATGAACGCGAATACCCACGTGGGCGAGGCCGGAGATCGGAATGGGGAGCTCCATCCGCGCGATCATACGCGATTCCTTTTTTCTCATTTTGCCCCGCTGAGGTGTCGATGGGGGGACATGCGAAAAATCTCGGGTGGGGTCTATCTGGCTGTGGGGCTTTTGGTCGTCGGCTGTGGTTCGGTGTCGGACAACCATCCGATGCCCAGCCTGGTGCCGGGCGGCGGCGTCGGCGGCGGGAAGATCTCCGGCTATCTGAACGTCTACGTCACCGACGACGACACGCGCGTGCCGATCATGGGTGCCGCGGTGCGGGTCGGCCTGTCGGCGGATCCGATGCCCTGCCAGGGGCTCACCGATTCGACCGGCCTCGCCGTCTTCAATCCACAGAGCTGTCCGTCCCTGAAAGGACCCGCCACGGTCACCGCGTCGGATGGCGGCTACGCGCCCAGCACCCTGATCGGCGTCGACGGCGCGAACCTGACGGTGACCCTTCGCGCGTTCACGCCGGCCCCGGTCGACACCGCGACGGTGAGCGGGACCATCGCCGGCTGGGCGGGGTTGACGCCGCCGGCGACCGGCCACACCACCATTGCGCTCATCGCGGCGTCGCAGGCGCCCGACCTGGGCGACCGGGGCAACAACATCACGCAACCAATGCGCACCGTGGCGACCATCGCGGGGACCACCAGCATCCCGGCCGACGCCTGCGTCCGGAACGTCGCCGCGCAGATCGACGACTGCAACTGGCAGCTCGTCGCCCGCACCGGCTCGCAGGCCCACTACGCGATCATCGCCGACGACGACGCCAACGGGACGCCCGACGACATGAGCGACGACGTCGTCACGGTGATCGGCTGGGCGCTCGACACCGGGCTCAACTTGACCGCTGGCCAGACCGTGGTGAACGAGACGCTGACGATGGTGGCGGCCGGCGACCTGCAGCCGTTCACGGCTTCCTTTGCGACGCCCCCCGCCGGCATGGGGTTCGTGGCGGCCTATCCGGCCATCAACCTGGGCGACGCCGGGCGGATCGCCATCGTGTTCCCGGCGCTCGGTCTATCTTTGGCCACCACCAAGGTGCCGAAGATCGGGGCCGCCAGCACCAGCGGCCTCGCGGGCGCGACCTACGATCTGATCGCCGCCGTGCAGGCGACCAAGGACGTCAACGAGCCGTCGTCGCTCTCCTGGTCGCACGCCGTCGACGTCACGAAGACGGTCGCGGTCGCGACCTGGTTGCCGCCGCCGACCGCCATCACCGACACCGCGGGGACGTATGCCTTCACGCCGGTGACCGGCGCGACACTCCACTCGGCCGAGATCAAGAACCCCGACGGCACGCGGGCCTGGTCGGTCACCATCTTCGACGGGTCGACCTCATTCACGCTTCCAGGCGTCACGCCCGATCCGCTGGTGAGCGGGACCGACACGCTGACCGTCTCGGCGTTGCAGATCCCGGGGATCGATCTGACCAACGTCGCCTTCGACGACGCGCAGCAGGTGCTCACGGGGCTGTCGTCGGATCAGATCACGTTCACGCACTAGCGCCGCGGGCGCGCGCCGGCGGCTGGCACGCCGAACCAGCCCCGGCGGACCGACTGGGCGCGGACGCCCGCCTTCGGATCGACGGCCACGCTGAGCTTGCGCTCGGGGCTCTGACCGAGCGTGAGGTCCGCCTCGGCGAGCTGGTCCCGGCGGAAGAAGGCCACGCGAACCCGCGCGCCGGGCGCATGGTCGGCGATCCGTTTGGCGAAGGTGGCGGCTGTGGTCCGCACGCCGTCGACGGCGACGACCTCGTCTCCGAAGGTGAGCCCGGCGCGCCAGGCGGGCGAATCGGGGATCACGTTGCGCACCGTGGTGCGGTCCGCGTGGAGCGCCAGGCCCGTCCAGGCCCGGGCGCGTCGGCTGCGTACGGGGTCGCGCTCGGCGGCGGGCTTGTCGTCCTCGTCCCATTCGGCGCGCGCGCCGACGTTCAGGCCGGCGCGCCGGAGCAGAGCGGGCAAGGGCAGCTCGTTCTTACCGCGCACATAGCGATCGAAGAAGCGGTCCAGGCGGCGACCGGCGATGGCGGCGGCCGCGGCGCGCACGTCGGGGTCGGTGATGGGCCGGTCGCGCCGGCCGAACCGATCCCAGAGCCGGCGGATCATCTCGGGGAGGCCGCGCCGCCCGCCGTTCTCCAGGCGCAGCGTCAGGTCGAGCGCCATCGCCGTCCAGAACCCCTTTTCGTAGTAGCTGACCGACCGGTTGGTGAAGTTCTCCGACGGCTTGTATTGCTTGATCCAGGCCTCGAACGATAGCTCTTCGAGCGAGGTTTCGTTGCGGCCGGGGCGGGTGGCGTACTTGGGCCAGTCGTCGGCGATCATGCGCAAGAACTGACGCTCGCGGGTGATCCCCGCCCGCAGCATGACGACGTGCGCCAGATAGTCGGTGCAGCCCTCGTAGAGCCAGAGCAGGCGCGTGTAGCACTCGCGCGTGTAGTCGAGCGCGTGGACGGAGTGCGGCTCTGCCGCGCGGAGTCCGTCGCGGGGGGTTGCGAGGACCCTCTCAGGGTCCTCGCGTCTAGATGTCCCGAGCGCGCTGTCGTGGATGCGCTTGACGTTCCAGGCGTGAAAGAACTCGTGCGCGGCCAGGTCGGCGAAGCGGACGTAGCCGGCCTCGTCGTCGAACGACAGTCCGGCGATGTCCATGGTCACCGACGCGCGGTGCTCGAGGCCGCCCGAGCCGACCGGCAGCGCGTGAACGATGAAGAGGTAGCGGTCGAAGGGGAAGCCGCCGAAGATCCGGCCGGTCGCCGTCACCACCCGGCGGAGGATGTCGCGCAGGCGGCCCGGGTCGGCGTTGGTCCGCCCGTAGAGCGCCAGCTCGAAACGGGTGCGCCCGACCGAGAAGGTGTGCAGGGCGTGCGTTCCGACCTCGAAGGGGGAATCGGCCAGCTCGTCGAAGTTGGCGGCGGCGTAGCTGAGCTGCTGCCCCGAGCCGCGACGTCGCGCCGCTGGCAGCGCGGTGGCGACCTTCCAGCCGGCCCGAGCCGGCGCGACCGTCACCTCACAGGGGCGCTGCAGCTCGCCGTCGACGTAGAAGAACAGGCTGGTGCCGTTCCAGTACCCGTGGCTGTCGTCGAGGAACGACGTTCGCACCGTCGCTTCGAAGGCGAACACGCGGTAGCGGACCCGGAACGCGCGGCCGCCGGTGGCGAGCCTCCAGCGCTGCTTGTCGACGCGGGCGATGGCCCCCGGCGCCAGCGCTCGCCCGCGGCCGTCGGTGATCTCCAGACGAAAGACGTGCCGGACGAAGTCGCGCACCATGTAGCTGCCGGGCGCCCAGGCCGGGAACACCAGGTCGACGCGGTCGCGGCTGGGCAGGGGCGGAACCCGCATCTCGATCTGATACTCGTGCGACGCGGGCTCGGCCATCGACACGCGGTAGGCGATCGGCTCTCGGGCGGACGTGGTAAGCACGGCGGGCATGGTCGGGCAGGATAAGCCGAAAGGCGCTGCGCCTCATGATCGACTTGTCGCCGTGTCGGTCGATCTCGACGCCATCGCTTGCTACTACCGGATCCACGCGCTCCCCGAGCCGCCCACCGACCGGGGGCGCTTTGCAGTCCTGCGCCGCTGTCTGCCCCGCTTCGCCGAGCTCTTCGCCCGGCACGGCGTGCGCGCCACGTTCTTCGTCGTCGGCGTCGATCTCGAAGAGGACGCCGAGGGCCGGGCGCTGCTGGCCGAGCTGGCGCGCGCCGGGCACGAGCTGGGCAACCACACGCACACCCACCCGTATGACTTCGTCCGCCTCGGCGAGACGGGGATGGCCGCCGAGATCGATCGCGCCCACGCCGCGATCGGCGCCTGCGCGGGCGGGGCGCCGATCGGGTTCCGCGCGCCCGGCTACGAGATCAGCGCGGCGGCCATCGACCTCCTTCGCGCGCGCGGCTACCGCTACGACTCCTCGGTGTTCCCGTCGCCGCCCTACTACGGCGCCAAGGCGCTGGTCATGGCGGCGATGCGGCTGGCGGGCCGCCCCTCGGGGAGCTTCCTGGGCAGCCCGCGCGCGCTGCTGGCGCCGCGGGCGCCGTACCGGCCCGGGCCCGGAT
>CALAOV010000316.1 GCA_937889515.1 uncultured Myxococcales bacterium
GACCACCGAGATCTACACTCTTTCCCTACACGACGCTCTTCCGATCTCGTCGGGTGGACGCCGGAAGAGATCGCGGGAAGCCGCCACCGACGACTCCGGGACCCAGGCCAGCGCCGACGACGGCGACAAGGAGAGCGCCAAGCCGGCCGACAGCGGCGGCGGCGATTGCACCATCACCGTGAACTCGACACCCTGGTCCGAGGTCTGGATCGACGGCAAGAACACCACCAAGCACACGCCGTTCGTCGACTACAAGATTCCCTGCGGCAAGCATCGGCTGGCGTTCAAGCGATCCGATATGCAGATCGACTACAGCGAGAACATCACGGTTCACCCCGGCGAGAAATTCAAGCAGCGCTACACGCTCGCGACGGATGAGTAAACCTGCACCGATGGGTTCCGTCGGGCGCAGCCCGACCGAGCCCGACGCGATCAAACTGGGAACGGAGCGGGGTGGCGATTCGGAGACGCCGCCGTCGCGGGCGGAGGCGCTCGAGGCGACCTGGCGGGAGTTCTACCGACGGGCCGGCGAGGCGCCCCGCCGTCCCGCCGCCCGCGATTTTCTGCGGCAGGATCTCATCGCGGCGTTGGCCCGTCTGGTGCCTGGCGATGCGTCGGTGCTCGAGGTCGGGTGCGCCGAGGGCGATCTTCTGGCGGCGCTGTCGAATCCACGTCGCAAGGGGAGCGACTACCTGCCGGAGGTGATCGCGCGGGCCCGGGCCCGCCATCCCGAGATCCCGTTCGAGGTCGCCGACGCGACCGCCGATCCGCGGCCCAGCCTCGAGCGCTTCGACGCCGTCATCTGCGATCGTCTGTGCCACAGCGTCCTCGACATCAAGGCCTTGCTCACCGGCCTGCAGCGCCAGCTGGCGCCGGGTGGCCGCATCTACCTCACCACCTTCAACACGCTCTGGGAGGTGCCGGTCCGCCTGGCCGAGCTGGCCGGACTGAAGCGCCCGGCGCCGACCGCCAACTGGCTCTCCGACTCCGATTTCCGCAACCTCTACGACATCACGGGGCTGGAGGTGGTTCGCTACGAGGACCGGCTGCTGTTGCCGATCGACGTGCCCGGTGTGTCGACGGCGCTCAACCGCTACCTGGTGCGCGCGCCGGGGATGCAGCACGCGTCGCTATATCGCATCTACATCCTGCGCGATCGCGGCGCCGCGCCGATGGCGGCGCGGGCCAGCGTCAGCGTGATCGTTCCGACCCGCAACGAGGCCGGGAACGTCGCGGCGGCCGTCGCGCGCACGCCAGTTCTAGGATCGTCCACCGAGCTCATCTTCGTCGAGGGGCACTCGACCGACGACACCTGGGCGACGATCCAGCGCACCGTGCGGGCCTACGACGGTCCGCTCAAGCTGCGGGCGTTTCAGCAGACCGGGAAGGGGAAGGGCGACGCCGTGCGCCTGGGCTTCGCGCACGCCAGCGGCGACGTGCTCATGATCCTGGACGCGGATCTGACGGTGCCGCCCGAGGAGCTGCCCACCTTTTACGAAGTCCTGACCGGCGGCCACGCCGACTACGTGCAGGGGACGCGCCTGGTCTATCCGATGGAGGCCGGCGCCATGCGCTTTTTCAACAAGCTCGGCAACATGGCCTTTTCGGAGCTCTTCACTTACCTGTTGCAACAACCAATCCGGGACACGCTGTGCGGGACCAAGGTGCTGTGGCGCCGGGACTATCAGCGGATCGCGGCCGCGCGCAGCTACTTCGGCGACTTCGATCCGTTCGGTGACTTCGACCTCATCTTCGGGGCCTCGCGGCTCAACCTGAAGATCGCCGAGATTCCGGTGCGCTACCGGGATCGCACCTACGGCGAGACCAACATCTCCCGCTGGAAGCACGGCCTATTGCTTCTGCGCATGTCGGCGATCGCGGCGCGCAAGATCAAATTCGTGTAGGCGGCGATGCCGATCTCCGATGAGCAGCGCGCGCGCACGATCGAGCGCTTCGAGCGGCACCGCCGCACCTGGGCCGAGAACCCGGCGCTGCGCGCGCTCTACGCCGAATGGTACGGCCGGATCGCCGACGCGTTGCCGTCGCCGGCCGCCGGTCCCCGGGTCGAGATCGGCTCCGGTCCCGGCTTCGCGCGCAACTTCGTCTCCGACCTGGAGCTGACCGACCTGGTGCGCGCACCCTGGCACGATCGCGAGGTGAGCGCCGATGCGTTGCCCTACCGCGACGCCAGCCTGGGTGCGATCGTGCTCCTCGACGTGCTCCACCATCTCCCTTCGCCGCGAAGATTCTTCGCCGAAGCGGTTCGCGTCCTGAGGCCGGGCGGTCGGCTCGTGATGTGCGAGCCGTACATCAGCACGCTCTCGTACCTGGTCTACAAGCTGTTTCACGACGAGCCACTCGCCTGGCGGGTCGATCCGCTGGCCGACCACGCCGCCGGCGATGCGCGCGATCCATTCGATTCGAACCAGGCGATCCCGACCCTGCTCTTCGGGCGCGCGCGACCGGCGTTCGAGGCCGCGTTTCCGGCGCTCGCGATTCGTCACCTCGAACATCTCGCGGGGCCGAGCTACCCGGCCTCGGGGGGCTTTTCCAGAGCCCCCCTGCTCCCCTGGCCGGTCTGGTCGTTCTTGCACAGGCTGGAGGCTCGGCTTCCGAGCGCCGTGTTGCGCCGGATCGGCTTTCGGCTGCTCGTGGTGATCGAGCGGATCTGAAGACACACCCATGGCTACCTCCCCCGTCCCCTCCGGCGTCGTGGCGATTGCCCCGGGGACCCACTACCCGGCGCTCGACGGACTGCGCGGCATCGCGATCCTCAGCGTCATGGCGTTCCATTTTCTGCTCTTCAGCGGCATCGAGCCCCGGGGGCGTCTCGAACGCATCTTGTTTTCAGGTGGGGAGGCCGGGTGGTTCGGGGTGGACCTTTTCTTCGTGCTGTCCGGCTTCCTGATCACCGGCATCCTGTTCGACACCCGGAACCGCCCCGGATCCGCGAAGACGTTCTACTGGCGCCGGGCGTTACGGATCTTCCCGCTCTACTACGGCTTTCTGGCGATGCGTTTCTTCGTGCTTCCCCGGCTGACCTCGGCGTCGCCGGCGCTGCGGATTCCGTTCGAGAGCCAGCTGTGGCAGTGGAGCTACCTGTCGAATGTTCAGATCACCCTGCGGGGATGGGAGGGGCTTCCCTACGATCTGCAGCATTTTTGGTCATTGGCGATCGAGGAGCAGTTCTACCTGGTGTGGCCTTGGCTGGTCTTCTCGCTGTCGCGGCGGGCGCTGCTCCAGATCTGTGCCGGCATGATGATCGGCGCGCTGGTCCTGCGCGCGGTGCTCGTCGGACGTGGCTTCGGGATTGCGGGCTACGTGCTGACACCTGCCAGGATGGATCCGCTGGCCGTCGGCGCGGCCCTGGCGCTCATCTGGCGCGAACCCCGCGACCGCGCGATCGCCGCGCGCTGGTCGAGACCCGTAGTGGTCGTGGCAGGCCTGGCGCTGGCGCTGATGTTCGTCCTGCGGAAGGGATTGAGAGCTCAGGACCCGGTGGTGGGAACCTTCGGCTTCAGTCTGCTGGCCGTCTTCTTTGGCGCGCTGTTGTTCATCGGCCTGACGGCGTCGCCAACCGGTCGCGCCAGACGAACCCTGTCCGCCGCGCCCCTGCGGTTCTTCGGAAAGTACAGCTACGCGCTCTACGTGTTTCATCAGCCGGTCGTGCTGCGGCTTGCCGCGGCGGGGCTGGCGGCCCTGCTGATCCCGAAAGTGGGGGGCGGGCTGCCTGGGGCGGTCTGCTTCGCGGCGGTGGCCCTGGCGGTCAGTCTGGTCGCTGCGCTGGCGAGCTGGAACCTTTGGGAGAAATACTTCTTGAGGCTCAAGAACCGGCTGGCGGTCCTGCCGGCGGACGGCGCGGTCCCGCCCGCGGGAAAACCGTCTTCGGCCGCTCCCTAGGAGGCCTTGGTCCAGGCGCTGCACTGATAGATCGCGGCCGCTACGGGGGCCGCCGGGGGGAAGGCCACCCGCCGCGTCGGCGTGAGCACGGAACCCAGCGCCGCCGCGATCCGCACCGGGGGGCTGACGTGGTGATCGTCGATGTTGGAAAAGCCGATGGCGGCGAAGGCGCGGGTCATCAGCGGGCTGACCATCGGGTAACCGGTGACCAGCGTCCCCCCGGGGGCAAGCGCGCGCGCCAGGCTGCGCGCGGCGCCGGCCGCGTCGTCGATGTGCTCGAGGACGGAGAAGCAGACGATCGCGTCGTAGTGGTCGGCGGGGAGATCGCCGTCGCGCAGGAGATCGGCGCGGCGAAATTCGGCGCGACAGCCGGGCGAGACCAACGCCTCGAGCCCGCCCGCCAGCGTCAGGTCGGTTCCGGTGTACTCGGCGTAGTGCTTGGTCAGGGTCGGAACCAGTACGCCGCTGCCCACGCCGATCTCGAGGATCCGGCGTCCACCCACCGGAAGGAGATCGAGGCCCATCTGCAAGCGGTGGCGGTAGAGCCAGCCGACCCAAGGGCTGTAGTAGTAGGGGAGGGGATCGACCGCGTCGTTGGGGGTGAGCGTGCCGCGCGGTGGGAGGTCGAAGCGCATCGCTCTAGCCCGCGGTGGCCCGCTTGCGCGCGATCAGGATCAGGAAGCCGCCCAGGTTGCGCAGCAGCGGCGCATCGCAGGCCGCATGCTCGGCCCAGCTGAAGAGGCGGCCCAGCGGCGCAAAGGCGAACACCCGCGAGGTGGGTGTCACGACCCGGACGCCGCGCACCCCGACCAGCTCGAGGTCGGGCGGCAGGTAGGAACGCGCGCGCGCCGGTGTGTCGAACCGGGTGTAGACATCCTTCTCGGTCGTCCCGTCGGCGGCGATCCGCCGCGCGCCCCCGAGGCGCTTGGCGAGATAGCGCAGCGACAGCGGGTTGTAGAACTCCAGCAGCAGATGGCCGCCCGGCCGCACCAGCCGGGCCAGCTCGGCGACCGCGCTGCCGATCGGTGGCACGTGGGCCAACACCTTCATGCTGTAGACGAGATCGAAGGCCGCCGTCGGCAGCGGCACATCGGTCAGCGACCCTTGAACGACGCGCAGGCCACGCCCGCGCGCCGGTCCCAACATGCCGCGCGACAGATCGAGCCCCACCGCCCGGCGCGCGACGCGGGCCGCCTCGCGCAGCAGGAGGCCCGTGCCGCAGCCGGCTTCAAAGACGTCCTTGCCCGTTCCATAGCGGCGGACGAGCTCCAGCTCGAGCTCGTCGATGAGCTGGTGGTACCCGTGGTGTCGCTCGGCCTCGTAGCCGGCGGCGAAGCGGTCGTAGTAAGTCTGGGTGCTGGGCGGCTGCGACATGTCGTCAGTGGAAGCTGGGCGCGCGCCGTTGGCGCCGCGCCACCAGGATGAAGAGGACGCCGGAAATCGCGAAGGCGACGATGGCCGCCTGCAGCGCCAAGGAGACCGACTTGGACAGGTCGAAGAGCCAGCCGACCACCATGGGCGCGGGCGCGTTGCCGAGGACGTGGATGCCGAACAGGAACACCGCCTGCAGCGTGGCGGCGTATTGAGGCGGCCCGAGCTCGTCCACCACGGCCGCCGACGGGCCGTTGTAAACGGAGAACAAGAATGCCGCGGCGGCCGTCACGATCATGAAGAGCGGATGGCCGGTGATGATGAGCGCGATCGCGCCCACCGGCGCGCCGATCAACATGGAGCCGCCGATGGTGAGCGCGTGGCCGCCACGGGCGCGGCGGCTGAGCGCGTCGCCCACGTAGCCGCCGGCGATCACGCCGCCGGCGCCGGCGACCAGACCGACGACGGCCATGAAGATGCTGCCGACGAGGATGCTGAAGTGCCGATCCTCGATCACGAGCTGGCGCGTCCAGAAGATCAGGGAGCTGGCGCCGAAGGTCGCCAGGATGCCGCCGGCCAGGGCCAGGATGAACGTCGGCGACAGCAGGTAGGCGCGCGCCGGCAGGGCTTGCGGGCGCTCCAGACGGGCGGGCGCGGCCACGAACGCCGAGGCGAGCGCGAGCACGATCGACGGCCCGCCCGCGATCCAGAACACGCCCCGCCAGCCGAGGTGCGGCGCGAGCGTCGCGCCCAGCACGAGCCCGCTCGTGCCCCCCAGAGCCATCCCGACGTTGTAGATCCCGAGCGCGCGACCCCGTTTCTCCGGGGGGGCGTCGGCGCAGAGCAGCGTGTTGGCCGACGGTCCGTAGGCGCCTTCGCCAACGCCGACCAGCGCTCGGAAGAAGAGCAGCATCGGGAACGAAGTCGACAGCGCCGAGCCGATGGTGGCGATCGACCAGACCATGATCCCGGTGAAGATGACCTTGCGGGGCCCGACGCGATCGGCGATGGGGCCCGAGATGAGCGACGCCAGCGCGAATACGAACAGATTGACCCAGGCCAGCCAGCCCAGCCTGAAGTTCGAGAGGTGGAAGGCCTTCCCGATGTCCGGCGTCATCCCGTAGACCACCTGGCGGTCGACGTAGTTGAAGAAATTGATGATGGTCAGCAGCGGCAGCGGGGGGATACCGCGCGAGCGCGCCCCCGCCGTCGGCCTCGGGGGGGAGAGCGACGGGGAGGTCATCGGAGGCTCTCGAGGCAGGCGACGGCCTCGGGCCGCGACCAATCACGCTTGTTGATGAAGTAGTAACGGACGCGCCCGGCGGCGTCGATCAAAAAGCTCTCCGGGTATTTCTCGGTACCGAAGGTCTTGGGGATGTCGTGCGAGACGTCGAGCAGGACACCGATCTGGGTCCCCTTGACGAAGAACCGTCGGATCGCGCCCCAGTCGTCGTCGACGCTCACGGCTAAAAAGCGTAGGTCGGTCCCGTCTATCTTGCGGGCAAAGTCCTCCAGCGAGGGGACCTCCTCGATGCAGGGGGGGCACCAGGTGGCCCAAAAATTGAGAAGCACCGGGTGCCCCAGCTGGCCGCGCAGCGAGACCAGGTGGCCGGCGGCGTCGGGGAGCTGGAAATCGGGCGCCAGGCCGGCGCGCAGAGCTTCGGGGAGCGGATCGGGCGCCAGGGCCTGGCAGGCGCCCCCGCGGGTCCGCGCGAGGGTGTCGTGCGCCGCGCCCAGGAACCGGACGGCGATGAACGCGACCGCGAGCGCGGTGAGCGCCACCGGCGCCAGACGCCGCAACACGCCGATGTCGGGGCGCTGCGCGTCGGGGCGTGGCGCGGCCGCCGACTTCATCGGCCCATCGCGGTGGACGGTGAGATGAGCATCAACAAGGCGAGACGAGGGCGGCGGAGAGGGCGAGCCCCTCCGCCGCGCTCGGGTCAAACCTGGGTCATAGGACCGGGTGTCGTCAACCGCGGCCCGCTAGCCCGGCTCCTTGGCCGAGCCGTGGCCCTTCTTCTTGGCCAGCTCGTCGTCGGCGATCTTCTTGAAGGTCTCCCAGGGATAGGCGCCGTTGATCTTGCGCCCGTTGATGAACACCGCCGGCGTACCGTTCACGCCGACCGCCTGGCCTTCCTTGGTGTCCGACTGGATCTGGTCCTTGTACTTCTGCGCGTCGAGGTCGGCCTTGAACTTGGCCATGTTGAGGCCGAGGTCCTGGGCGTACTTCTCCAGATTGGGGCGATCGAGCGCGGTGTTGTTCTCGAAGAGCTTGTCGTGCATCTCCCAGAACTTTCCCTGGGCGCCCGCGGCCATGGCCGCCTCGGCCGCCGGCTCGGCGTTGTTGTGGAACGGAAGCGGGTAGTTCTTCCACACCATGTGCACCTTGCTGCCGTAGTCCTTCTCGAGCTGCGACAGTTGTGGCTCGACGCGCTTGCAGAACGGGCACTGGAAGTCGGAGAAGATGACCACCTGGAGCGGCGCGTTCTTCGACCCTTTGGCGGGGCCGCCGACCGAGCTGACCTTGTAGACCGTGGTGTCCTGATCGGGCGTCTTCTCCGCACCGGCCTGTGGCTGCCCGGCGGGCGCCGCCGGGGCGGCCGGCAGCTCGGTCTTCGCCTCTTTCATGAGCGCATCGTAGACCCTTCCCTTCGAGGTGCCCTTGGCGATCATCGCGTCGGCGACCTTGAGCTCCTCGTCGATCTTGGCCTTGAACACCTCGTAGGGCTGGGCGCCCGAGAGGAACTTGCCGTTGATGAAGAACGCCGGGGTGCCCCGCGCGCCGATCTTGCCGCCCGCGGCCGCGTCGGCCTCGATCGACTCCTTGCCCTTCTGGGCGTCGAGCGCCGCCTTGAACTTGCCCATGTTGAGGCCCAGCTCGCCGGCGTACTTCTCGAAGGTCGCCCGGTCCTCGTGCTGCTGGTCGGCGAATAGCTTGTCGTGCATTTCCCAGAACTTCCCCTGCTCGCCGGCGGCGCGCGCCGCGATGGCGGACGGCAACGCGTTGGGGTGGAAGGGGAGCGGGAGATCGCGCCACACGACGCGCACCTTGCCTTTGTAGTCGTCCATCACCTTGCTGACGGTCGGCTCGACCCGGCTACAGAACGGGCATTGGTAGTCGGACCACTGGACGATGGTGACGGGCGCATCCTTTGCTCCCTTCATCGGCGAGCCCTTGATCTCGGCGCGGTAGCGGGTGTTGGCGTCGGGCTCACCCGGACGCGCGGCGGCCGGCGGTGGCGCGGCGGCCTTCTCGAGGCCATTTTGCGTGAGCGCGGCGTAGACCTGCCCGCGCGGCGTCCCCGCCGCGATCTTGGCGTCCGCCTTCTTGATCTCTTCGTCGATGACGCTCTTGAAGGCCTCGATCGGCTGGGCGCCCCGGAAGTTTCGTCCGTTGATGAAGAAGTTGGGCGTGCCGTGGGCGCCGAAGGTGTTGGCGTCGTCCATGTCCCGCTTGATGCGCTCCTTGCCCTGCTGTTTGTCCATCGATTCTTTGAACTTCGACATGTTGAGCCCGACCTCTTGCGCGAACTTGTCGATGCTCGGCCGGTCCAGGTTCGCCTGTCCGGCGAACATCTTGTCGTGCATCTCCCAGAACTTCCCCTGCTCGCGCGCCGCTTCGGCCGCGAGCGCCGCCGGCATGGCATTGGGGTGGAAGGGGAGCGGGTTGTGCCGGTAGGCGACCTCGACGTCGTTGCCGTAGTCCTTGAGGACCTGGGTGACCGTGGTGCTGGCACGGCTGCAATACGGGCACTGGAAGTCCGAGAACTCGACGATGGTGACCTTGGGCTGCTTGCCGCCGCGAACCGGCGCGTCGCCGATCGCGACCTTGTAGACCTCTGCGCCCGCGCCCGGACCCTTGGCGGGCTGACCGGGAGCCGCGGCTCCGGCGGCGGTCTTGGCCCCCTTCATGAAGGTCGCGTAGACCTGTCCCGGCGGCGTCCCCTTCGCCAGCAGCTTGTCGGCGCGGGCGATCTCGTCGTCGATGACCTTCTTGAACTCCTCGTAGGGCTGCGCGCCCTGGATGTTGCGGCCGTCCACGTAGAAGTTCGGCGTTCCCTGCACGCCGATCTGCTTGCCGGCTGCCAGGTCGGCGTCGACCCGCGCCTTGCCGGCGTGGGTGTCGAGCGCGGTCTTGAACTTACCGACATCGAGACCGATCTCCTGTGCGTCCTTCTCGAGGCCGGCTCGGTCCAGCGCCTGCTGGTTGGCGAACATCTTGTCGTGCATCTCCCAGAACTTCCCTTGCGCTTCGGCGGCCACCGCCGCCTCGGCCGCCAACGGCGCGTTCTGGTGGAACGGCAGCGGGTTGTGGCGGAAGAAGATCCGAACCTGGTTCGGGTAATCCTTTTCGATCTTCTGGATCGTGGGAACGACCCGGCTGCAGAACGGGCACTGGAAATCGGAGAACTCGACGATGTTCACCTTGGCGGTCGCCGGGCCCTTGGAGGGCCCCTCGAGCGGCACCCGGATGCGATCGACGCCGTCGCTGGGTCCGGCCGGCTGATTCATCGCCGCGTTGTTCGCGGCAGCGGTGGTCGTGCTGTCCTTGTCACGCGTGGCCAGGCCCCGGAGGAGATAGCCACCTCCGAACACCGCCACCAGCAATATCAAAACTGTTCCCTTTTTCATGATCAGACTCCATTCGGAATTTCGAAACAAACGTACCGCGCGAAACAAACCGGGCGCGTGCGGGAGCGCGGCTCACCCCGAACGCGCGGCAGACCAGAGAGCTCGAACCGTTGCTAGGTCCGGGGCGGTCGGTCGGGTGGGGCCAGCGTACGCAGAGGCAAGGCCTGCCTGTCCCAGAGGTATCCGTTTCGCGCGGTCTGCGGCACGACGTCATGCAGCGCGAAGAGCGCCAGCGGTTGTATGTCGGGCAGGGTCAGATGACCGGGGTCGGCCGGACCGCCGCCGCAGGAGCTGCCGTGGCCGGCGCGGGCGCGGCGTGGGCTGGGCGCCAGGCTGCCGTTCGGCCGTTCGCTGTCGGGGAGGCGCGACATCCGGTACCAGAGATCCAGCGGCGCGCTTTCGCACTCGCCGCTAGCGATCGGCGCGTCGCTGGGGGTGGGGCAATCCACCTCCGCCGGCGTCGCGTAGTCGCGTGGGCCGCTGTCGTCCTCGTTTCCGGTGTCCGTCGAGGCCGCCGCGGCGACCGAGGATCCGTCGCAGGTCGCGGGCCAATCCGGGCACGTCACCGCAGCCGACGGCATCGCCGGTGCGGCGGAGACCACGAGAGAGAGGACAAGGCCGAGCATGGGGGCGGAAAACCTACAGAACCGGCTGGAAAAGCTACTCCACCCTCAAGTCCCGGGCAAGCCAGGCTATTCCCGCGCGCCGCTTCGGGGTCCGAAAAGCCCGGAAACATGGGATCCGACTCACCGGGCCACTCGGGCGACCACCTCGAAGGGGCGCATCATTTCGTTGGCGGCGTGCTCGAGCACATGGCAGTGCCAGACGTAACGGCCCGGGTAGCCTTCGAACTTCACGATGATGCGGGTGATCGTACCGGGGTCGACGCGCACGGTGTCCTTCCACCCCGCTTCGTTGGGCGGAGGCGGCATCGGCGCCCGCACCAGCTCCAGCTTGCCCGAGGTGTTGTACTCGTCGGTGTCGAACAGCTGGCGATCGAGGATCTGAAACCGCACCAGGTGCAGGTGGATCGGGTGGCTGTCCTCGGTCAGGTTCATGAGCTTCCAGATCTCGATGCTGTCGAGCTCGGGCTTCTCGGTCACCGGCTCGTGCCATCGCTTCCCGTCGAGCAGCATCAGCATCCGGTGGGTCTGGGGGTCGTGGTACTCGTTCAGGGTCAGCGTCCGGGTCTTGACCGCTGCCGACTCGAGGATCTTCCGCACCGGGCGCAGCTTGGTCGGCAGCTTCGTCGCGCGCGCGCCGGTCACCGTTCCGACGCGGAACTGCATCAGCTCGAACGACTGGCTCTTGAGCAGGATCTTCTGACCGCGGGCCGCGCCAAAGTCGACGAGCAGGTCGGCCCGTTCGGCGGGCGCCAACGTCAGCGTGGTGAGCGCGACCGGCGCCGGCAAGAGGCCCTGGTCGGTCCCGATCTGATGGAAGGTTCCACCGTTCGAAAGCGCCAGCTCGTAGAAACGAGAGTTCGAAGCGTTGACGACGCGGAACCGGTACCGGCGCGGCTCGACGTCGAGGTACGGGTAGAGCTTACCGTTCACCAGGTGGGCGTCGCAGTAGATCTCGGAGATCCACGGAGCGTCGGGCGCGCCCGACGTCGAGTATCGAAGTTGGCCGTCCTGCCCGAACAGCCGGTCGCAGAGGACCAGCGGGATCTCGTGCTCGCCGTGTGGCAGCCCCAGCGCTTCCTCGACCTCGTCGCGGATCAGATACATCCCGAACAGCCCGGCATATTGATTGAGGCGCTCGATCCCCATGGCGTGGTCGTGGTACCAGAGCGTCGCGGCGTCCTGCTGGTTCGGGTAGTGGTAGAGCATCCGCTTGCCCGGCACCACCCAGTCTTCCGGGTACCCGTCGCTTTCGGGCGGAGCCTTCGCGCCGTGGATGTGCACGACGGCGCGCACGTCCGGGCGGTCGCGCCCCGCGCCACAAAGGGTGTGATCGATCGGCAGGAAATGCTGGGTCGGCAGCTCGTTGCGCCATTCAATCAACACCCCTTGCCCGCTGCGCGCCTCGATGATCGGCCCGGGCACGCTGCCACCGTAGCTCCACATGCGGGTGATCGGCAGGTCCCGGTGCACGTGGGTTTGAATCTCGCGCATGGCCACGCGGTAGAGCGGAATCTGCTTGCTGGCGTCGTGGGGATCCGGACGGAGGCCATCCGCCTTCCAGACCGCCGGAATGGGGAGCGGGTCGACGAAGCGGGCCAGCGCGTCGGGGTGTAGCGGCGGCCCCTCGGTCGGCGTCGCCGGTTTTGCCGGTTTTGCCGGTTTGGGCGGTGGGGCCGGCGGCGCAACGGCGGCGCGCCGGCACGCCCAAGCCGGAC
>CALAOV010000317.1 GCA_937889515.1 uncultured Myxococcales bacterium
GATTGGTCAGTGACTGGAGTTCAGACGTGTGCTCTTCCGATCTGCCCGTGCCGGTCAGGACCTGCACGGCGCGGGATCGCTCGGCGACCATCGTCGCTGGCGCCTCGTCGAGAAACCGGCGCAGCTCGCGACGGGCCTCCGGCGCGCGCGCGAGCTGGAGCAGCGCCTCGGCCCGGACCAGGCGCGCCTCGGGATAGTGCTCCCGGAGCGTGAGCGCGTCGTCGGCGGCGTGTACCGCGGCCGCGGCGTCGCCCCGCTCGAGGGCGACGAAGGCCAGCGCGAACCGCACCTCGGCCTGGCGGGGGGCGGTCTCGACCAGCGCCGCGAGCTCCCGGGTGGCCTCGCTCGACAGCCCCCGCGCGGCCATCACGGTGGCGTGCGCCAACCGATCCTCGATCGACCCCGGGTTGGCCGCGATCGCGAGGTCCAGCTCGGTCCCCGCCGCCTCCAGATCGCCGTTGCCGCGCAAGACCTCGGCCCGCGCACGGTGTGCGGCGGGGAGATTCGGATTGATGGCCAGCGCGGCGTCGGCTTCTTCCTCGGCGGCGACCGGTCGGCCGAGGCGCGCGAGCACCAGCGCGTTCGCGGCGTGCGCGTCGGCCCGTCCCGGGAAGGCCGCGCACAGCTTCTCCAGCTCCCAGTGCGCGTCGTTCGGTCGTCCCAGGCGGAGCAGCAGCTCGCCCGAGAGCAGCCGCGCGTCGGCGTAGCCCGGATCGATGGCGAGGGCGGCCCGCACCTCGGGGAGCGCGTCGGCGTCCGCATCGCGTCGCATGAGCAGGCTGGCGATGTTCAGATGGGCCTCGGCCAGATCCTCGTTGAGCGCCAGCGCGGCGCGAAAGCGCTCCTCGGCCCGCACCCAGTCCCCGCGGCGCAGCGCGACCAACCCCAGCCCATTTTCGGCCTCGGCCAGACGCGGCTCGTACTCGAGCGCCAGCGCGAAATGGCCCGACGCGCGATCCAGCTCGCCCCGACCGAGCGCGTCGATTCCGGCCGCCTGCAGGGCCAGCGCGCGTGGCTGCAGGCGGCGGGGGGCCGTCGCGCAACCGGCCGCGAGCGCGCCCATCGAAGCCGTCATCAGAACGAGACCCAGAGAAATCTTTTGGATCGTTTTCATGCCGGGGTCATCGGGCGGGCTTCTGATTTGGTTGCCTGTCGAGGCACTCCCGTTCGCATCGCACCGTCAACCCGCCGTCGGCGGCGATCGTCACCGTGACGGCGCCGTCGTGATCGGTGCGCAGGACCCGCGCGCCGCTGGCGGCGTAGCGCGCAAGCACCTCGGGCGCGGGGAAATGGAACTGGTTGTGCCAACCAAGCGAGATGACCGCCAGCTGGGGGCCCACGGCGTCGAGGAGCTCGTCACTCGACGAGGTCCGGCTGCCGTGATGGGGGACCTTGAGGATGTCGGCCGCGACCGTCTGACCGAGCGCCCGACGTCCCACCAGCTCGCCTTCCCCGTCGGCCTCGAGATCGCCCGGGAACAGCAACGCGCGGCCCGCGTAGGCGATGCGCAGGACCAACGAGGCGTCGTTGACCGAGAGTCCCTCCGGCGCGCCGATGTGGCCGTCGATGAATGGCCCCAGCGGTTCGACGCGCGCGCCGCCCAGCGCGACTGTCACGATTCCCGGCCTGGGAATGCGGCGCCGGTCGGCCAGCTCGATCAACCGGCGATATTCGGGGTTGCGGCCGTCGTCGCCGCTCGACCAGAACGCGCCGACCTCGAAACGGTCGAGGACCCGAAGCAGCCCGTTCAGGTGATCGGGGTGGGGATGCGACAGCGCGACGATCTCCAGGTGGCCGATCCCCCGGGCCCGCAGGAACGGCTCGACGATGCGGGCGCCAGTATCGAACTGGCCGTCGCGGGTGCCGCCGCCGTCGATCAACAGGACGGCGCCTCCCGGCAGCTCGACCACCGCCGAATCTCCCTGACCGACGTCCAGAAAGGTGACCGTCAGCGCGCGGCTGGTCCGCCGGCGCAGGTCGCGAATCGCCAGGCTGGACACGGCCACGATCGCGCAGACCAGCGCCGCGACCGCCACGAGCCGTCTCCGCTCGGCGCGCGCCGCCAGCGCGGCCAGCGCCAGCCCGCCGGCCGCGGTCAGGGCGAACGTCTCGAGGGTGTTCGGGGACCGGCAGACCCAGAGCGGCGCGTGCGCGCGAAAGGCCGCCGCGATCGCCAGCGCCAGGCGTGCGGCGGCGGCCGCCAGCCCGAGGGGCAGCCTGCCGAGAGGCGCCCAGATCGCGGCGGCGGTTGCGCCGGCCAGCCCGGCCGGGACGACCACCAGCTCGACCAGGGGGACCAAGGCGAGGTTGCCGACCGGCGCCAGGGGCGCCACTTCGCCGAAACAGTGGGCCACGAGCGGTCCGGTGGCCGCCGTCGCGGCGACCGTGGCGGCGCCAAAGCGCCAGAGCCAGCGGAGCGCGCGGGGTCCGATTCCGTCGACGGGCGCCTCCCGGGGTCCCAGGCGCCGCGAGAGGAGCGCGATGCCGGTCACCGAGGCCACCGAGAGCTGCAGCGAGATGTCGAAGATCTGGAGGGGACGCGCGCAGAGCAGGATCAGCGCCGCCGCCGCGATGGTCGGTCCCGCCGAGGCGGGGCGTCCCACCAGGAACGCCCCCATGCCGATCGCCAGCATCAACGCCGATCGCTCGGTCGCCACCGCTTCGCCGGTGAGCAGGGTGAAAAAGGCGATCGCGGGCAGCGAGGCCGCCGCCGCGATCGCGCGCGGATCGAGATAGAGCGGCAGCCTCGGGATCCGGCCGGCCGCTGCGCGGACGATCAGAAAGAACAGGGCCGCCACCGCCGCCAGGTGCAGCCCGGACACCGACAGGACGTGGGTGGCGCCGGCCGCGCGGAAGCCCTCCTCCACCTCGGGGGCGACGCCGCGCCGATCGCCCAGCACGGCGGTCTTGAGGAACGCACCGGCCTCGCCCCCCACGTCCCGCTCGATCGCTGCGCGGAGCGCCCGGCGGGCCAGATAGGCCGCGCGGCGTGGGCCGACGCCCGATGGCTCCGCGATGCGGCGGATGGCGCCCGCGGTCGCCACCCCCGCCAGCGCGTCGATCCCGAGCGCGCGCAGGGCCAGCACGGGGTCGGGCAGACCCGGGTTGCGCGTCCCGCGTAGCGAGCGGAGCCGCGCCTGGCAGGCGATGGTTTCGCCGGGCCCGAAGTCCGGCCAGCCGTTCACGACGGCGAGCGCCAGCGTGCCGGTCGCGGGCGCGCCGTCGATCCGCCGCAGGGCGACGACCAGGCGCGCCCCGGTGCCGGAGTCTTCCGGACCGCGTTCGACCACCGCCTCGATGGCCCGCGGCTCGTCCGAGGCGATCGCGGCCGTCAGGGAGGGATCCAGTGGCGGGGGCCGCGCCGCGCGGAGGCCGAGCAGGGCGCCAAGGGCCAGAAATACGAACGGTCCGGCGACGGCCGCCCGGCGACGCCGCGCCAGCGCGACCCCCGTCGCGCCGAGAGCCAGCGCCGCTGCCACGGCGCCCCAGCCGGCGGCGCCGCTCTGAGCGCAGGCGTCGCCCAGGGCGAAGGCGACGGCCCACACGACGAGGCGCACGCAGCGTCTTCGGAATCCCCTCCCCCGAGTTGCCCGTGAAACCCGGGCTTGCTTCGGTTACGGTGTCGCCATGGCCTCATCGTGTCTGGTGACGGGCGGCGCCGGTTTTATCGGGTCGGCCTTGGTGCGCGCGCTGCTGGCGCGGGGAGATCGGGTCCGCGTCCTCGACAACTTCTACTCGGGCAAGCGCGAGAACCTGGCGACCGTCGCGGCCGACGTCGATCTCATCGAGGGCGACCTTCGCGACGCGGGGGCGCTCGGTCGAGCCCTCGACGGGGTCGAGCTGGTTTTTCACGAAGCGGCGATCGCGTCGGTGCCTCGCTCTCTCGTCGATCCGGTCGCGAGCCACGAGGTCAACGCCAGCGCCACGCTCGACCTGCTGGCGGCGGCCAACCGCGCCGGCGTCCGCCGCCTGATCTACGCCGCCTCCTCGTCGGCCTACGGCGACACGCCGACCTTGCCCCAGATCGAGACCATGGCCCCGGCGCCGCTCTCGCCTTACGCCGTATCGAAGCTGGCGGGCGAGCACTACTGTCGGATGTTCGCCGGCGCGTATGGCCTCGAGACGGTCTGCCTGCGCTACTTCAACGTCTTCGGCCCCTATCAGGATCCGGCCTCGGAATATGCGGCCGTCATCCCGCGCTTCATCACCGCGGCGCTCGCCGGTCGGGGCGTCACGATCTTCGGCGACGGCGCCCAGTCGCGCGACTTCTGCTACCTCGACAACACCGTCGAGGCGAACCTGGCGGCGGCCGTTGCGCCTGCGGCGTCGGGCGGCGTCTTCAACGTCGCCTGCGGCGCCGCCACCGATCTCAACCAGGTGGTGACTCTGATCGGCGAGCTCGTCGGGCACCCGGTGCCGGTGACCTACGCGCCCCGGCGGGTCGGCGACGTCCGGCATTCGCTGGCCGACATCGGCGCGGCCCGCGATCGCCTGGGCTACCGCGCCGCGATCTCCTTCCGCGAGGGCCTCGCGCGCACGGTCTCCTGGTACGGCCAGGCCGCCGGCAGCTAGCTCGGCGGCGCTCACTCGTCGAGCAGCGCGACGGCGGCGACGGGTCTGGGCGAAATCTGTTCCAGCGTGCGACGGAGGTCGCGCCGACGTGCGTGCCCCTTGAGCACCGCGAGCACCACCGCGTCGGCCGTGTCCTGGACCTCGTGCACGCCGCCGGGCGACAGCACGGGCGGTGCGTCGATGACGAGATAGTCGAAGGTCTCGCGAAAACGTCGCACCGCCGCCCCGAAGCCGACCGCGTCGAGGATGTCGGCGGCGACGTGGCCGACCGTGGTGCCGCAGTGGCCACAAAAACGCGCGTCCTCGGGGAGGGACGCGGCGCACTGCGGGCAACGGTGCGGCTCGGCCGCCAGCACGAAGAGCGGTTGCGTCCCCAGCTGGACCACCACCCACGGCTCGTCGGGTTGGCCACGATGGCGGACCAGCTGCGCGCCAAACCCAATCGGCGGCTTGAAGCCAAAGAGCTGACTCAGGGCCGCCGCGCGCAGGCTCCCCTCGATCAGGAGCACGCGGGGCCGGCCGAGCTCCGCGTAGGCCAGGGCCAGGTTGGTCGCGAGCGTGGTCTTCCCGTCGCCGGGGTTGGCGCTGGTGCAGAGGATCGTGCGCGGGTCGTTGCGCTCGATGAGCCGCTCGCGCAGCTGCCGGAACGCCGCCGCGGCGGACGCGCTTCGCTTGCCCCAGAGAACCAGCCGGGTGTCGTGCGGTGTCCGGGGGGTGAAGCGGACGAAGGTGACGCCGATGGCGCGGCCGCTGTCGCGTGGAACGAGCGGAGACGACTTCACCGGCTCCGGTGGCGCGGAGCGGGCGCCACCGCCCTCGCTCTCACGCGAGCCGCTGCCGCGGGAACCGCTGCCGCCGTCCTTAGGCACCGGGGTCCGTGGCCTTGCGGGGCGGCCGGCCGACCAACTTCATGCCGAGCTTTGGAACCACCACGACGACGTTCGGACCGAGGACGCGCGTGACGTCACCCGGCTCGTAGATGCGCCCATCGAGTCGTCCGGCCACCATCAGCGTCAGGAGCGCGAGCAGCGCCGAGATCGAGACCCCCGCCATCGCCCCCTTGGTTCGGCGGCCGGCGATCGGGCGGCTCGGTTGGTACGAGCGATCCGTGACGACCAGGCCCCCGCCCTGGCCTGCGGCGCCGAGGGTCGACAGCAGCTGAGCCTGGAACAGCTTGGCTTCCAGCTGCCGTCGCCGCTCCCGCGCCTCCGAGACCTCCCGGCCAAGTCGGGCTCCGGGGCTGTCGGGTGCGGCCGTTTCTGGGGTCTCGGCGGTCTTCGCGGGGTTGGCGCCCGGTAGACTCGCGGCGCTCTGCGCTTTCAGCGATTCGATCCGCGATTGCACGGCCGCCAACGCCCGCTGCCAGGAAGCGACTTTCTCGTCGCCGCCGGCCCTCACCGCGACGGTCGCCGCCGACGGGGCGGCCGCCGAGGCGGCCACCGCCGCATCGGCCTTGCGCAGTGCCGTGCGCGCCTCGGCGACGCGGCGCAGGGCCACCTTGATGTCGGGATCTTGGTAGGGGAGGCGGGTCTGCTTGTCGTCGAGATCTCGCTCGGCAACCAGGAGGTCCGCGGCGATCCGCGCGCGCGCCTCGACGACCGCCGGATCGGCCGGATGCGGACCTCCGGCGGCC
>CALAOV010000318.1 GCA_937889515.1 uncultured Myxococcales bacterium
GGCAGCGAGTTTTATCGCCCCGCCGGCGACGACGGCGACGCCAGCCCCGCCGATTTCGTCGCCACGCGCGTCCGGCGCGCCGGCGGGTTGCTGTCGGTCGGCAAGATGCTCCCGGCCGGGTTTCACGCCACCCTGGGGTTTCGCGAGGAGGAGATCGCGGCCACGCTCCCGCCCCTGCAGGCGCGCGTCTTGCCGAGCGGCGTGGTGGCGCCGATCGACTTCATGGTGAAAAACGGCGCCAGCGAGATCGGCACCGTCTCGGCCAGCCTGGATCTCGACACCCGCTCCGACCCCATCCTGCCGCGGTCCGGGATGCGGCTGGCGCTCTCCGTCGAGGGGAGCACCGAACTGCTCGGATCCAACTACAACTACCTCAAGGCCGTCTTCGACGGATCGTTCTACAAGAAGATGCCCCACGGGCACGCGCTGGGCTTCCACGTCTTCGCCGGCGCGATCGGGGGCGACGCCCCCTACTTCGATCGATTCTTCGTCGGCGATCTCAACCTGCTGCTTCCGCGGCGGGCGCTGGGGATAAATTTCTCGACCCAGCCGTCGCCGAATCTCCTCGGCGCCAACATCGCGCACCACCGCTACGACAACTACGCGGGGCGCCTGCTGGTCGAGTACGCCGTGCCGATCTGGCGTCACCGCGGGCTGGTCTACGGGGGCGACGCCTTCGTCGCGGTCGGCCTGCTGGGCATGGCCAGCGACGGTGATTTCTCCGCGCCGGGCCCGTTTTCGCTGCGGTCCCTCCCCATCGATCTGACGGGCGATCTCGGCCTGCGGCTCGATACCTATGTCGGCGTCTTCACGATCTCGATCGCGAACGCGCTCAGCCGCAGCTCGTTCTGATGACCAGTCGCCGCGCCGCCGCCCACTTCGTCGTCATCTTCGCCGGCACGCTGACCGCCGGGCTCGCGGGCGCGCGGGGCTCGGCCCAGGCCGCGGATCAGCCTCCCCTGCGCCGGGCGGGCATCGAGGTCAAGGGCGGCCAGCTCACGATCAGCGTGGGGCTGCAGGATCTGTTCGACCCGACCGAGCGGCAACATCTGTCGTCGGGCTTCGCCACCCGGGTCCTGATCCGCGCCGCCGTCCAGGAAGAGTCGACCGGCGAGCCGATCGCGCTGGCGGTCCAGCGCGCCGAGATCGTCTACGACATCTGGGACGAGCGGTTCAGCGTGCGCACGACGCGCGGCCTGGGCGCCGAGCAGCGCACCGCGGCGCCGACGCCCGACGAGGCCATCTGGCGCGCCACCGTGCTGCTCGATTTCCCCCTCGCCGAGGCGAAACGCCTGCGCCCGGATGGACGATACGTGGTGGTGGTCCGGGGCGATCTCAACCCGATCTCCGAAGACCTCCTGATCGAGGTGCGGCGCTGGCTGGTCCAGCCCGCCCGCGGCGAGCGCCGCCTGGGCGCAGGCGACAGCTTCTTCGGATCGTTCGTGAGCATCTTCGTCAACCCGCGCATCGAGGACAGCGAGCGCCAGGTCCGGTTCGTCTCGCAGCCTTTCACGCTCGGCACCGGAAGGACCATTCGATGAAGCTCCTGCGCATGCCCGGCCGTTTCGAGTGGAAGATCCTGATCGCCCTCTTCACCGTCGCGTCGCTTCCGCTCGGCGCGGCGGCCTACCTGATGTCGGTGACGATCGGCCGCATCGAGGCCATCACCGATCAGCACCAGGAGGCGGTCCGCCAGTCGCTGGGCGGCGCGGTCGACGTCTACAAGGCCTACTTCGACAAGATGAAAGACAGCTTTCGCGCCCGGGCGAACGAGATCGCGACCGGTCCGGTCGATAGCGCCGCCGACCTGGCCGAGGTGCCCGATCTGCTGCGGGCGCGGATCCTGGCCGGCACCCGAGTGGTCGACGAGTGGTCGGCGCCCGCCAACGTGATCGCCGAGGCCCACGAGGCGCCACCGAATCTGGTCGCGCTGCCCGGCGTCGGGCCCGAGCCGCGTCTCTTGGAGGTGACCTTCGGGATCCCGCGCGAAATCTACTCGAACTTCCTGGCGCTGCGCGCCGCGATGGAAGAGGAGCACGAGCTGGATCGCCTGCTGCCGGTGGTGTTGCCGCGGATCTTCCATGGCCTCGGCGTCGCGCTGGTGGCCGTGCTGGCGCTGGCGGCGGCTCTGGGCCTGTTCATCGCCCGACGCGCGACCGGCCGGGTCGCCACGCTGAGCGACGCCGCCCGGCGGGTCGGCGAGGGCGATCTCGCGGTGCGCGTCGCGCCACGCGGCTCCGACGAGCTCGACGATCTGGGCCGGGCCTTCGATCGCATGGTGGCCGAGCTGGGCGAGGCCCGCTCCCGCCTGGTCTATCTGCAGAAGGTCTCCGCCTGGCAGGAGGTCGCGCGCCGCCTGGCCCACGAGATCAAGAATCCGCTCACGCCGATCCAGCTGGCGGTGCAGGAGCTGGCCTCGAAGTACCGCGGCGGGGATCCCGCTTACCAGGGGCTCCTCGAGACCGCCCAGGAGATTCTCAACGAAGAGGTCGGCGCCATCCGGCGGCTCGTCGACGACTTCTCGGCCTTCGCCAAGTTGCCCAAGGTCGAGCCGCTGCCGGTCGATCTCGGGCAGATCGTCGACGACTTCGCGCGCGCGCACCCGGAGTGGCAGGAGGCGCTACAGGTCGAGCGCCACGCGCCGGTGGAGGCGCTCTGCGATCGGATGCTGGTCCGGCGGGTGCTTGCCAATTTGGTCGAAAACGCGGTGCAGGCGGCGGCGACGGCCGGCAAGAAGCCAGTGGTCCGGCTGAGCGTCGCGCTGGACGCTTGGGGACGGTCGGCCTGCCTCACCGTCGACGACAACGGACCCGGGGTGGAGACGCCATCGCGGGAGCGGATCTTCGATCCCTACGTGACGACCAAGGAGCACGGGACCGGTCTGGGCCTGGCGATCGTGCGCAAGATCGTCCTCGACCACGGCGGCGACGTCCGGCTCACGGATGCGCCCTCGCCGCTCGGGGGCGCGCGTTTCGTGGTCACCTTGCCGGCCGTGCCGGGAGGGGAACCGATTGCCCAGCCACGCGTAACACCGAGCGGCCGCCGGACTCCGTGAGCAGATCCGCCAGCGCCGCGACCGCCGAGCTGGAGAGTCGCGCCTCGAGACGCCCGCCGCGCACCCAGGCCCGCAGGATGCCGGCGGCGTCGAGGGTGAGGGTCGCCGGATCGAGCGGCTCCTCGGCGCCGTCGGAGAGGGCCAGGTGGACGACACCCATGGGGTCGACGCGCGCCGCCCGGACCACGAGCGGCGTGTCGTCGACGTCGAGATAGGCGAACCGGCGCGCATCGAGACGGAGGACGTAGCGGCCATCGGGCGGCGGCAGCCGATCGAGCCAGCGGAAAAGGGCGCTCTTCAGCCCTTCGTGCGTGACCTCGGCGCCCTCATGAATGAAGCGCCCCTCCCGATCGACGCGGATCCCCGACTGCCGGAGCTTCTCGATCCAGGCGACGTCGGCCGCGTCGGTCACGCGCCGCGCTCAGGCGCCGCTGGCGCTCAGACGGCTGATCTCGTCCTTCATGCGCAGCTTCTCTTTCTTGAGACGGCTGCGCTCGATCTGCTCGTCGGGGGTGAGCGAGAGGTGGCGCTCCAGCGCCGCCAGTCGACGTTCCAGCTCTCCGTGCCGCTCCCGCAGCTTCACCATCTGCACCGCCATCGATCCCGAATCCACGAGGACCTTCTCCATGCACCGAGCCTCCGTCCCTACGATGATAACGCCGCCTCGGCCGGCGGATCAATCGCGCGACGCCCCGGCCTCCTTCGGCCTCAACCGTGAAGAAGCGCCGGGCGGGCTCAGCCCGCGCGGCGCTTCTCGAAGGCAGCGATGGCCGGCTCCTGCGCCAGCAGGAAGTCCAGCTCATCCAGGCCGTTGAGGAGGCAGAAGCGGGCGAACGGATCGATCGGAAACGAGGCCCGGGTCCCGTCGGCCAGCGTGAGCGTCTGGTCTTCGACGGAGATCGTGACGCTGCCCCCCGGCGCCGCGAGCAGCCTGGCGTGCACGGCCCCGTCTACGACTACCGGAATGAGCCCATTTTTGAGCGCGTTGTTCCGGAAGATGTCGGCGATCGACGTGCTGACCACGGCGCGGAAGCCGTAGTCGTGCAAGGCCCAGGGGGCGTGCTCGCGCGACGAGCCGCACCCGAAGTTGTCGCCGGCGACCAGCACGTTCGCCCCGGCCGCCTCGGGGCGGTTGAGGATGAAATCGGCCTTGGGCTTCCCCTGGGCGTCGAATCGCCAGTCGGCGAAGAGATGCTGGCCGAGGCCGATCTTGCTGGTGGCCTTGAGGAACCGCGCGGGGATGATCTGATCGGTGTCGACGTTCTCGACCGGCAGCACGACCGTGCGCGAGGTGATGAGGTTGACCTTTTCCATTTTAGACCAGCTCCCTGGCGTCGGTGACTCGACCCGTGATGGCGGATGCGGCGGCCGTGACCGGGCTGGCCAGGAACGTGCGCCCGCCGGCTCCCTGTCGTCCTTCGAAGTTTCGATTGCTGGTGCTGACCGCGTACTGCCCGGGTTTGAGCTGATCGCCGTTCATCGCGATGCACATCGAACAGCCCGCCTCGCGCCAGTCGGCCCCCGCCTCGCGAAACACCCGATCGAGCCCCTCGGCCTCGGCCGCCTTCTTGATCGCCTGCGAGCCGGGCACCACCAGCACCCGCACGCCCTCGGCCACCTTGCGGCCCTTGAAGATCCCGGCCGCCGCGCGCAGGTCGGACAGGCGCGAATTGGTGCAGCTCCCGATGAACACCACGTCGATCTTGTGCCCGAGGAGCTGCTTTTCCCCGGTGAGGCCCATGTAGGCCAGCGCCTTTTCGGCGGTGGCATTGCTGGGCGCTGGGATAGGCCCGCCGATCGCGATCCCCATCCCCGGGTTGGTCCCGTAGGTGATCATCGGCTCCAGGCTGGCGGCGTCGAACTTCTCTTCCCGATCGAACGCGGCGCCCGCGTCGGAGGGCAGCGACCGCCAGGCCGCGACCGCCTGGTCCCAGTCCGCGCCCTGCGGCGCGCGGGGTCGCCCCTCGAGATAGGCGAAGGTCGTCTCGTCGGGGGCGATCATACCGGCGCGCGCCCCCGCCTCGATCGACATGTTGCAGACGGTCATCCGCTCTTCCATCGACAGCGCCCGGATCGCCGAGCCGCGGTATTCGATGACGTACCCGGTGCCGCCCCCGATGCCGAGCCGCGCGATCACCGCCAGGATCAGATCCTTGGCCGTGACCCCGGGGCGCAGGGTCCCTTCGACGGTCACCGCCAGCGTCTTCGGCGGCTGTTGCAGCAGGCTCTGCGTGGCGAGGACGTGCGAGACCTCGCTGGTGCCGATCCCGAAGGCCAGGGCGCCGAACGCGCCGTGCGTGCTGGTGTGGCTGTCGCCGCAGACGATGATGGCGCCCGGCTGGGTGAGGCCCAGCTCGGGGCCGATCACGTGCACGATCCCCTGCCCCTCGGTGCCGAGGGGGTGCAGCTCGATCCCGAAGTCGGCGCAATTCTTCTCGAGCGCCGCGATCTGCAGCGCGGCGGCGTTGTCGAGCACCGCGATCTTGCCGTCACGACCGCGCGGGGTGGTCGGCGTCGAGTGATCCATCGTCGCGACCGTCCGCTCGGGGCGCCGCACCTTGAGGTTCTTCTCGCGCAGCCAGGTGAAGGCCTGCGGCGAGGTGACCTCGTGGATGAGGTGCAGATCGACGTAGAGGATGGCCGGCGTGTCGGCGCTGGCGGCGCGCACCAGGTGCGCCTCCCAGATCTTCTCGAACATGGTGCGGGGTTTCATCCGGGTCACTCTGGCCCGGGGCGGCCGTCCCCGTCCAGTGACAACCACGGCCCCCATCGTTAAGTTTTACTAAAGTATATAATTGGCCCAGGTCGACCATGGACGCCTCGCTCATCCCCGCCTTGCACGACGCGCTGGTGGTCGCCCAGACGGGCTCGGTCGGAGAGGCCGCGCGTCGCCTGCACAAGACCGCCTCGGCGGTGTCCCAGCAGATCCGCCGGATCGAGGCCCGCTTCGGGGTGGCGCTGTTCGAGAAGGTGGGACGCGGCATCCGCCCCAGCCTGGCGGGCGAATCGGTGCTGGGGAGCCTGACCCGGCTGTTCGACGAGGCGGCCTCGCTCGAGACGCTGCTCACCGAGGTGGCGACGGCGCGCGTGACCACGTTGCGCGTCGCCGCCAGCGACTACCTGGGCGAGGCGCTGCTGCTGCCCGTGTTGCGGCGCCTCTTCGCCGAGGGCGCGCCGCTGCGCTTCGAGATCACGACGACCAATTCGATCGAGGCGGCGCGGCTGTGCGCGGCCGGGCAGGTCGACGTCGCCATGGTCAGCACCGATCGGGCCGCCACCGCCGACGAGACCACCCTGGCCGCGCAGCCCTTCTACTGGGTCGCACCCAAGACCACCAACAGACGCCGCGAGCCGATCCGGAATCGCCTGTCACGCGAGCCGCTCCTGCGCCTCGGCGCGGGGAGTCAGGGCCGCCGCGTTCTCGACGAGTATCTCGGCCGCATCCGCCTGCGCCCGCTATCGACCATCGACGTCCCGAGCGTGTCGCTGCTGCTCTCGTACGTCCGGCAGGGATTGGGGGTCGGCCTGGTCCCCGGGTTGGCCATCCGGCGCGGGGATCGCCGCCACCTGGCCATCGAGCGCGCCGACGTGCCCGAGATCGACGTCCGCCTGGTCTGCCGTCCGACACTCAAGCGAACGAAACCGGTCGCGCGCTTCCTCGACGGCCTCACCCGGGAGGCCCGATCGGTGCCGCTGCCCGGCCTCAACCGGGCGGGCGCTTGACGGTGATGTCGGGGGGCCGTCCGTAGAACGGGACCGCCGTCGTGAGATCGGCGGCCTCGCCGCGGGCCCGCTGCAGCAGCGCCAACCGCCCGACGGAGACCGCGCTCGGGCCCGCGACCGCGCTGCACCCCACCGTGGCCAGCGCCGCGCGGTGCCGCTCGGCGCCGTTCCCCGCCAGGATCAACGAGACGGCCGGAGAGGCGCGAGGCGCCAGCCAAAGGATCACGTCGGCCGGCGTGAGCCGGACGGCAGGCGCCGTCTCGCGGACCAGGCGCGCCGGGTCGGCCGCGTAGGCGCCGGCGTAGACCTCGCCTTTACCCGCATCGAGACAGGGAACCGCCAGGACGTCGGACCCGCGCCGGGCGTCGAGGATGTCCAGCGCCAGCGCCTCGAGCGACGAGACGACGAAGAGCGGCACCTCGGTCGGCAGGGCCAGGCCCTTAGCCGCCGCCAGGCCCACCCGCAGCCCGGTGAAGCTGCCCGGGCCGCCCCCGCAGCCGATACCGGCCAGCTGGGCGGGCGTGCGGCCGACGGCGGCCAGCGCGGCGGCGCAGAGCGTGAGCACGTGACTCGAATGCCGCTCGGCGGTCGCTTCGGTCGCGAACACCACGGCGCCGTCGCCGTCGAGGATCGCCACCCGCGCGGTCGGCGTCGAGGTGTCGAGGCAGAGAAACAGATCGCGCGTCGAAGTCATTCGTCGCCTCTAGCCGTCTTTTACCTGGGGAGCAGATACCGGAACACGTCGTTGCGCATCGCGAACAACATCAGCGTCACGACCACCACCAGGCCTACGTAGGTGGCTATCTCTCTCGCGCGCGGCGAGGGCGGCCGCCGTTTGAACAGCTCGAGCGTGAAGAAGACCAGCAGGCCGCCGTCGAGGATGGGCACCGGCAAGAAGTTCAGCAGGCCCAGGTTGATGCTGATGAGCGCCATGAGCCAGAGATACTGATCGAATCCCTGCTCGGCGGCGACGCCGGCCGCGTAGCCGATCATGATCGGCCCGCCCAGGGTGGTGAGCGGCACCCGGCCGCGCACGATCTCGGCGAAACCGGTGGTCATCGCGGCGATGATCTGGCCGGTCCGCTCGAACGAATGCGACAGCGCGTAGCCGAAGCGGTTGGTGATGGGGACCGGGGGATCGGTCTTCCAGGCCAGTCGGTTGAGCGCGCCGAAGACCAGGTGCTGCTCGTCCTGCCGGTAGGCGTCCAGCTCGGAGCGGACCTCCTGCTTGAAGCTCGCCTCGTGGTGCACGCCCCCCGGCGAGAGCCAGCCGATGCGAAAGGTCTGCTCCGGGTGATCGGCCAGATGCTCGCGCAAGACATCCCAGTGCGGTAGGGGGTCGCCATTGAGGGTCTGGATCTGATCGCCGCGCCGCAGCCCGATCTGGTCGGCCGGGCTGCCCGGCTCGACCGAGAAGACGAACAGTTCCGCCGAGAGGATGCCGGTCTCGTAGTGTCGATGGCCCTCGGGGTCGAACACCGCGGTCGGGATGACGATCGCCGACCCCGGCTCCTCGATCTCGACGTGCGCGAAGGGAACCGCCGAGTAGCCGCCGCGCAGGTAGTTGAGGCGCAGCGGCGAGGCGCCCGCCCGCTCCACGGCCCGTTCGAACTCGGTCCAGGTGCCGACCGGCACGCCGCCGACCGCCGTCACGAAGTCGAACGTCCGCAGCCCCGCCTGCGCCGCCGGCGAGGCGGGATCGAGCACGCCGATCTCGGGCAGGTGAAAGCGGGGCGAGACGCCGATCCAGCCCACGTGCTCGCGGACCCGCATGGGCCCGAGTCGCTCGAGCAAGATCGGCGTCACGTCGCGCTCCTCGGCGTCGGAGCCGCGGTGGATCGCGAACCGCAGTGTCCGCCCGGCCGAGCTGGAGATCACGCGCTCCAGCTCTTCCCAGTATCGAACCCGGCGACCGTCGACGGCCTCGACGCGATCTCCCGGCAATAGCCCGGCCGCGGCCGCGGGCAGATCGGGCAGCACCGTGCCGATGGTCGGCGGCAACAACGTCCGCTGGCCGGCGTAGTGGACGAAGTAGATGAAGAGCGGCAGCAGCATGTTGAAGAGCGGGCCCGCCACCACCACCGTGTAGCGCTGCCACAGCGGCTTGGCGGCCAGAGCCCGCGGGCGATCGATGGGCGGAATCGGCTCCCCCGGATCCTCGCCCAGCAGGCGGACGTAGCCGCCCAGCGGCACCAGCGACAGCCGATACTCCGTCTCTCCGTAGGTGAAGCCGAAGAGGCGCGGGCCGAAGCCCAGCGAAAAACGGATCACCTTGACGTCGAACAGCTTGGCGAAAACGAAGTGCCCCAGCTCGTGGACCAGGATGAGCACGCCCAGCAACACCAGCACCGCGCCGGCCCAGACCAGGAGGCTCACAGCGGCAGCGCCTCCGGCCCCGGCTCCGGCTCGACCGACTTGCCGACCAGGCCGTCGCGCCAGAGCGCCAGCTCGATCGCGTTCAGGAGCGGCAGGGTCGTGGCCCGGTCCTGCGCGGAGATCGCGACCACCGGGAGCCCCCAATCCAACCGCGCCGACCGCGCCAACCGCGCGGGCCGCGCGAGCGGCGCCCGTTCTTCCGGAGGCACGAGATCGATCTTGTTCATGACCAGCAGGCGCGGCGTCTCGCCGAGACCCAGGTCGGTCAGAATACCCTCCACCGCCGCCATCTGCTGCTCGCGCGCCGGATCGGCGGCGTCGACCACATGCAGCAGCAAGTCGGCCTGGTCGAGCTCCTCGAGGGTGGCCCGAAAGGCGCGCGCCAGATCGCGCGGCAGATCGCGGATGAACCCCACCGTGTCGGCGATGATGATCTCGCGCTCGTGCGGAAACCGGAGCCGCCGGGTGGTCGGATCCAGGGTCGCGAACAGCTTGTCCTCGGCCAGCACGTCGCTGTTGGTGAGCGCGTTGAGCAGCGTCGACTTTCCGGCGTTGGTATACCCCACGATGGCGACCACCGGCAGGCGGCGGCGTACCCGCTCGGCGCGGCGTCCGGCGCGCTGCTCGCCAAATCGATCGATCTCCTTTTCCAGTCGATGGATCCGCTCGCGGGCCCTCCGCCGGTTCTCCTCCAGCTTGGTCTCGCCGGGGCCGCGACCGCCGATGCCGCCGGTCAGCCGGCTCATCATGGTGTTCTTCTCGTGCAGGCGCGGCAGGCGATACCGCAGCTGCGCCAGCTCGACCTGCAGCTTGCCGTCGCGGCTCTTGGCCCGCTGCGCGAAGATGTCCAGGATCAACATCGTCCGGTCGATCACCTTGAGATCGGTGAAGTCGGCGATCGCGTGCGCCTGCACCGGCGTCAGATCCGGATCGAAGATCAGCACGTTCGCGTCGAGCTGCATGGCGCGAATGAGCACCTCTTCCAGCTTGCCGCGCCCGATGAGGTACTTGGGATCGGCCTCGGGACGCCGCTGCTCGAGCACGCCCATCACGCCCACCCCCGCCGTTCGACACAGCTCCCGGAGCTCATGGACCTTCTCCGGTCCCCTCGAAAGCTGACCGGCCGGGCCCGCCTTGCGCTGGCGGATGTCGATGACGACCAGCAAGGCGCGGTCGCGGTTGTCGGTGGCGACCGCGGAGGGCGCGACCCGATCGAACTCCTCCTCCAGCGCCTCGATCAGCGCGGCCGCGTCCAGCGTGCTGTGGTGGAACGGGACCGTCGGGAGGATCTGCCAGGGGGACGTCGGCTTGCCCTCGACCGGTGGCAGCAGGTGCGCCGCGTGGAGATCGGCCGGACGCCCGTCGGGCTGCACGCCGATCGCCGCCACCAGATCCAGCCGCAGCAACGCCAGATCGACCAGATCGTCGCGCGTGAGCGGCTCGTTGCGCAGGTGGGTGTGCACCAGGCGCAGGCCGCGGAAACGCCCGCGACCGGCGCGCACCCGGCCGATCTCCGGCAGGTAGATGCGCGAGGCGTCGCCCACGAAGACGTGCTCGACGTCGCCCCGCCGGCCGACCAGGATGCCGACCTGCCGCTCGATCTCGCGAGAGATGCCGCAAAGCAGCGAGGCGAGCTCCGACGACGCCACCTCTCCCGGCCGCAACCGCCGCCGGTACACGCGCTCGAGGGCATGCTTCTGGCTCGCCTTGAGCCCGGTCGTATTGCCCGTGACGACGTGCAGGCCGTGCAGGTTAGCACCGGAACCCCGGTGCATCTATCGCCGGAGAGCAGCCGCCTCGGCGCGATCGCGAACTGGCGCAACCGGGCCACCCGCGGCACCTGGTACTCTGGGGCGAATGCGCTGGAACATCGGACCCTTCGGGGTCAAGGATCTCTTCACGCTCGTCAACCTGCTGGGCGGCGTGGCGGCGATTCACTTCGTCCTCGTCGGCCAGCCGGAGGTGGCGGGCTATGCGCTGCTGGCCGGCTACCTGTTCGGCGACTCGCTCGACGGCGTGGTGGCGCGGGCGACCAAGACCTCGAATCAGTTCGGCAGCGAGCTCGACACCGCGACCGATCACTTCGTGCAGGCGATCGTGCCGGGGATCGTGGTGTGCGCGGTCTATGCCCGCGGCGGGCACACCACGGCGGGTGTCGTCCTGCTGGGCGTGATCGTGACCTGCGCGACGATCCGACAGGCGCTGTTCTCGGTGGCCAAGCTCGGCGATCCCCTGATGTATTGCGGCCTACCCCGCACCGTGAGCGGCTACGCGGCCATGGCCTTCGTGCTCTCGCGGTTCTTCTTCCGCGGCGAGGCCGGGTTCGTGGCCGGCGATCTGCTGATCACGGCCTTCGCGCTCATGAACCTCCTGCCGATCCCGTACATGACCCACCGGGGGGCGCGGCGTATGCAGGGGTACGTCAAGCTGGTCTCGGTCGGGTTCCTGGTCACGCCGGTCGCCGCGTTCTTCCTGGCGCGTCCCTACACCTTCGACGTCCTCTTCTTCTGGCTGTTCGGGTATGCGGCGACAGCCTGGATCCCGCTGCACACCGAGGAGCGGCGGGCGTTCTTCGCCCGCTACCGGGCCTGGGCGGCTGAGGTCAGCCGCCCGTAGGCGACCCGGATCCATCGATTGCGGCTACCCCACACCTAAGCTAGATTTCGCCGCCCGTGTCGCTCAATTCTTGGCCGATCACCGGTGCGGAGCCTGCACCGAGCTTCGACCTCCTCGCGAACGGGGGGGCGGCCTATGATCGTATTCTCCGCCGGATCGATCAGGCGCGGCGCACGGTCATGCTCCGCTGCTTCGAGTGGCGCGACGACGACACGGGTCAATCCCTGGCGCGCGCCTTGCTGAAGGCCGCCGATCGGGGCGTCGCGGTCACGATCTACAAGGATCGGGTCGGCCGCCACTACGAGCACCTCGAAGCGACGAAGCAGAGCTTCTTTCACAAGAAGATCGAATTCACGGCGCGCCTGCAGACCTGGGCGCTGATGACCTTCTACGGCCGCTGGGGGTCGCTGCGACAGAATCCCAGCCGGCTGGCGACCGCGCTGGTGGCCCATCCGAACGTGAAGTTCGTCGACAACAAACGCTTCGACCACGCCAAGCTCTACGTCTTCGACGACGAGACGGTGATCCTCGGCGGGATGGGGATCGGCGACGACTTCCGCGACACCAACGTCGACTTCATGGTCGAGATCACCGGCGGCGGCGCCGCGGCCCGCCTGGCCGATCGCTACGAAGGGCGGGCGCCGTTCGATCCCGCGCGCTCGTTCGACTACCTCCTGCACACCCTGCGCAGCCAGGACCGGAAGGGACTGGCTGCGGAGCGCTTCGAGCTCATCGCGGGCGCGCGCGAGCGTCTGACCATCGAGATGGCCTATCTGGGCGACCCCGCCTCGACCGACATCCTGGTCGCCGCCGTCAAGCGCGGCGTCAAGGTGACGATGCTGACCGCGGCGCGCTCCAACGTCGGCGCCGACCTGAACCTCTTCACCTGCGCCGAGCTGCTGCGCCGAACCGGCAGCCCCGAGAACCTGCGCATCGTGCTGCACCCGCGCATGGTGCACGGCAAAGCTATCGTCGGCGATGGCGAATGGGTCGACCTCGGCTCGGCGAACTTCACGCAGCTTTCGCACGGGGACTACGAGGAGGTCGATCTGTTCTGCCGCGATCGGGGCTTCGCCAAGCGGGTCGAGCAGGCGATCGAAGACGACGCGCGGGCGGGCGAGCCGGCCCGTCTGCCGCTGTCCTACAGTCGGATCTACGTCGCCGCGGAGCGCGCCGTCAGTGCGTTCCACGCACGGGAGAAGCGGGGCTAGGCTCGACGGCCCGCCCCGCCGTGGGCGCCCGCAGGTACTTGCCGAGGCCGCGCAGGGTTTCCACCACCCCGATCGCCGCGGCCACCAGCGCCAGCCGGCTCCCGAACGCCGGAACCGCGAGCGCACCGACCAGGAGCGCCACCTCGGCCCACAAGCTGGCCGCCCAGGAGAAGTCGGCGATCCCCCGATGGGCCGCGAAGTTGTCGAGCGCCCCGCTGGCCATCACGCACGACAGCAGCACCAGGATCGTGATGGTCGAAACCTGCCCCGTCGCCAGCACCGCGAGCGCCACGATCGGAAGCAGGCCGCCGGCGGCCAGACGAAGCCAGTGGAGAGCCCGGTTGGGCGCCACGCGACGAAGATACGGCAACCCCACGGCCAGGTAGTCGACCGCGCTGTACCAGGTGATGAAAACCACCCCAGCCATCAGCAGGATCTGGGTCGCGGCCGTACCAACGAACGACACCGCGAGGAATGGAACCAGGGTCAACGCCGCGATCTCGAAGCCCCGCCAGCGCCTTCCAGCGAAGAGACGCCCTATGGAAACGATCAAGATCGCGAAGCCGAGGGGGACAGCAAACAGGATCCGCAGGCCGGAAGGTCCCACGATGGGAATGAGAACCAGAAACGCGAAGCCGATCATCTGAATCCAGGTCTTGGCCTTGGCGAGGCCCGTGCTTGGCAGACGGCGGCCACCGAGCTCGAGGCTGGAGCGCAGCACCGTGACCAGGAGCTCGCGCGAAAAGATGGCGGCGACGACCCACCAAGCGATGCTCCCGCGAGCGACGAAACAGCCGTAGCAGACCACGATGAAGATCTTGTCCGCCACCGGATCCAGCAGCGATCCGAGCACGGTCGGTCCGTACTTGCGCGCCAGGTAGCCGTCAACGAAATCGGTGAGCCCGATCAGGGTCCCCACGATGACCCCCACCACCTGGGTGCGCAGGCTGCCGAACAGCGTGAGCCCCACGAACGGCATCCCGAACAGACGGGCAAAGGTGACCTGATTTGCCGAGACACGCATGGACGCCACCGGGGAAGTTAGACGGCGCGCCGACTGAACGTCAACCGTGCAGGCGCAGATTCCAGCCGCTAAGTCTTGAGCTCGGCGTCGTCGGGCGCCGGACGAGGCGCCGGGGCGGCCGGCGGCGCGCTCACCCGTTCATCCAGCAGGGCCAGGGCCACCGAGAGCGCCCGCCGCGTCTTCTCGGTGGTCTTGTCGTCGGCCCGGATGCGCTGGAAGGCGCGCACGATCTGATCCTCGTAGTCCGCCACCTTGGCCTCCAGCTCCGAGATCCGGTCGCGCCCCTGCGCCAGGCGCACCTCCCGGTTGCCCAGCTCGGCGCGCGCCTCGTCGACGTCGGCTTCGAGGCCGGCCAGCCGGCGGTAGGCCTGTTCGATCTCCTGCACCCGCGCCGCCAGCTCCCCTTCGGCCCGGGCCGCCCGGCCCAGCGCCTGGTCGTAGTCGGCCCGGTGCTTTTCGGTCTGATCGGTCTTCTCGGTGAGGTGACGCCGCTCGATCTCGGTGACCCGGACGTGGTGCTCCTCGTCGCGCGCGGCCAGCTCGGTCCGGCGTCGGGTCTCGGCCGACTCCAGCTCCGAGATGCGCCGTCCCTCTTGCTCGGCGATGTCGCGCTGGCGGCGCTCCTCGGCCGCCGTGGCCTCTTCCTCGTGGCGGCGCCGCATCCCCAGGATCTCGTTGCGGTGGTCGCGCTCCTTCTGCTCGGTGAGCGCTTCGTAGGATTGCCGCTCCGACGCCAGCTGGATCGCCTGTTCCTCGCGCGCGGCCGCGATGGCCTTTTCGTGCTCCTTGCGGAGCTTGGACACCTCGGCGGAGAGCCGCTCCCCCGCCTGGGCCTGCTCCTCGGTGAGACGCCGCTGTAGCGCCTCGACCTCGGCCCGGTGCGCGACCTCGTTGCGGTGAAGCTCGGTCTGGCGCGCCGCCTCGGCGGAGGCCAGCGACTGGCCGTGCTCGTCTGAGAAGCGCGCCACCTCGGCCCGGTGCGCCTCTTCCAGCTCGGCCAGTCGGGTCTCCATCTCGCCGCGCAAGCGATCGGCGTCCGAGCGCGCGCGCACCTCGTCCTGGATCGCGCGTTTCTTGATGGCGTCGATCTCGTCGTGGGCCTTGCGCAGCTCCGCCTGCGCGTCGTCGAGCCGCGCCCGGAATCCCTTCTCGCGCTCGCCGGACTTCTCGCGGTCTTGGACCAGCTCGGCCACCCGTTCGTTGGCCGCCACCAGGTTCTGCTCGAACCCGATCGTGCTCTCCTCCAGATCGCGCCGGGCCCGCTCGAGCTCCCGGATCTTGTCCTTGTGGTCCAGGATCTGGCGCTCCTTGGCGTCGAGCGCGTCGCGCAGATCCAGGATGTCCTTTTCCTTCTTGTTGATGATCTCGCGCAGGCCCAGGAACTCGCGCTCCTTGGAGAAGGTGGCCGACTGCGTGAAGCGCTCGCGCGCCTCCTCGATCTCCTTGCGCAACGTCTGCCGCTCGTTCTCGAGCGACTGGATCCGCGCCTGCAGCTCCGTGTTGCGGGCTTCGGCCTCGCGCGCGCGAGTATCGTCCGCGGCGGGCATCCCGAAGTCCTCGGAGATGATGCGTCCACCCGTCTCGGTGGCGACGTCCTCGAAGGCCACTTCGTCGGGTGTCGGCGGCACTTCCCCGTCGCTGCCATCGGAGAGCGCCGACGAGAGCAACGCGTCCGACACTATCGGCTCGGGACCGAGCGTCTCGCCGGTCCGGTAGGCGTCTGGATCGATGTCCCCGGGCGTCGGCACCGCGTCGCTGGTGGCGGCGAGCACGTCGCTCGTCCAGCCCGTGGACGCCTCCTTGCCGGCGGGGGGCCGCTCCCACCCCAGGTTTGGCGGCAGATCGTCGTCGGTCCAGAGGTTCCGCAGATCCACCATGTCGTTGGCGTGCTGCTGCGACGAGCCCCCTTCGGGCGAGCCGGCCTCGAGCGCCGCGAACGCCGCCTGGGTCTCCGGATCGAACTTTTCACCTTCGAAGGGTGTGACCGGCTGGCTGTCCTCTGGCGGGAGCCGCTCCTCGGAGGTGTCGCGCGGGCTGGCGCTCTCCACCACGGCGCCGTAGGCGCTGGGATCGACCGCGATGGTCGAGTCCTCGTCGGTGGAGGCGCTGCTCACGATGTCGATGTCGTCGTCCTCGGCCAGCACGATGTCGGAGTCGGCATCCAGCTCGTGCACTTCCTCATCGTCGATCTTGGCCGCCGAAAGGTTCATCTGCAGCAACCCGCCGACCTTGGCCAGCAGGTCCTTGCCGTCGATCGGCTTGATGAGATACTCGTCGGCGCGCGACTTCAGCTTGCGGTGCTGTTCAAAGGTGGCGGGTGTCTCCTCGGACGAGATCAGCACCAGCGGAACCTCCCGCAGGCTGGGGCTGCGGCGGAGCTTGTTGCAGGTCGCGTAGCCGACCTTCTTGGGCTCGACGCTCAGGATGATGACCGCCGGTTTCTGGGTGCGACCCCACTCCATCGCCTCGTCGCCGTTGGGGATGTTCTTGACCTGAAAACCGTTCGGCTCGAGCAGCCGGCGGAGCTGATCCGCCGTGTCGGCGTCGGGTTCGATACACAGCGCGATTCGGTCGGCCATCTCGCCTCCTGTGAGATGGAAACCCGGCAGGGGTTCCCAACCCTCCCGCTCGAGAGATCCCCGGGCGCTAACCCGACGATCTCCGCACGCGAGGGACCGCCTATCCTAACAGAATCTTTGGCCTCAGCGGCCGAAAGAGGTGGTGACCAGGCGGGTGAGCGCGTCCTCATCGATGTCCGAAGTCACCACGTAGCCGAGGCCCCGGTCGCGGTAGGTCGCGGTCGAGATGCCGGGGCCCGCGTCGACGTAGATTTCACGGCCATTGACCACCCGGCGGGTGGGCGCCTCCAGCGACTGATCGCGAGGATCGAAGACCAGGAACGCCACCCGGTGGCCGGTCGGATTCCGATAGATGAGGTAGGCGGCGGGATGGACGCCCACGTTGACCAGGCGCCCACCCTGGCAGGTCGCGCCGCCGCCCAGCGCCGGCGCATGCATCGAAAAATCGAGGCGGCCGCGGAACCAGGAGGCAATCGATCCGCAGTCCGACCCCGTGATGTCCATCGGCATCTCGGCGCGGTAGCTGCGCTGCGCCTGCTCGAGCAGACCGGACTGGGACTGCCGGACCGTGCCGGTGATGGCGACCAGGAGCACCAACGCCGCCGCCGCCGGAACCAGCCGCGGATACGACAGCCACGGCCAGCGAAGCGGCGCGATCGGCTGCGAGGCCAGCGTCTGCTCGATGCGCAGCCTGAGGGCCGCCGGCACCGCGGGCCGCGGGAGGTGGGCCCGGACCGCCGCCTTGAACCGCGCCTCCAGCCGCACGCGGCCCGCGCAGGCCGGACAGCCGACCAGGTGCCGCTCCACCCCCTCCCGATCGACCCCGGCCAGCTCGCCGTCGACGTAGGTTTGGACGCAGGTGTCCACCTCGGCGCAGGTCACGAAACCTCCCCCTGACCGCGGCGGCGCCGATAGGCGGCCAGATCGACCGGCGCGTCCGCCGGGTTGGTGTCCTTGGACGGCGTGGCCGACGGCTCTCGGATGATCCCCTGCTCGAGGGCGTATTCGCGCAGCAGGCCCTGCAGGATCTTGCGGCCCCGGAAGAGCCGGCTCATCACCGTCCCGGCCGGACACTCCATGATCTCGGCGATCTCTTTGTACGAGAAGTCTTCCAGGTCGGACAGGATCACCGCCATCCGGAAGTCGGCCGGAACCGCGGCCAGGGCCCTCTCGACGTCGCCGGAGACCATCTGGCCGAGGAGCGCCGTCTCGGTGTCGCGCGCGTCCGTTCCGACGCCACCCAGGAACTGCTCGAGGTTGGCGGGCGAGGACTCCGCCTCCGACAGCACCACCTGCTCGCGCTCCCGCTCCCGATAGCGGTTGCAAAAGACGTTGGTGAGGATGCGGAAGAGCCAGGCCTTGCAGTTGGTACCCGCCTGAAACGTGTCGAAGAAGCGGTAGGCCCGCAGCAGCGCGTCCTGAACCAGGTCCTCGGCGTCCTTTTCGTTGCGCGTCATGCGCAACGCGGCGGCATAGAGCGCGCCCAGGTGGGGGAGCGCTTCGCGCTCGAAATCCGACTGGAGGGGTCGCCGCTTCATTCAGTCTACAAAACCACCCAAGGCCCCCATTTTATTCCAACCCAGCCGACTTGCCCCCCCAGAACCCAGAGAGATAGCGAATGATCGCGTCGGAAGCTCGTCGGGCTTTGCCCGACGAGATCCATCGCGGGGGGTTTGGGGACCCTCCCAGGGTCCCCATCAATAACAGACCGCGTTAACCAGAAGTCGGCGGCCAGCGAAAGTGGGGGCGCCTGGGGCGCTGCTGTAGTCGGCGTAGGTCGCCAACAACCCGCCATTGAAGAGCAAGGTCGAAACGCCGCCGAGGTTCCCGTTTAGGGACGGGAAGACCAACGAGCCGGGGCTGCGGTTGCCCATGTCGTCGAGCCTCCAGAGCTCGACGTCGTGCGCGCGCGCGAGGACCACGCCGAAGTCGGTCCCGAACGGCGCCAGACCGACCAGCGGGGGCTGCAGATCCGCGCCCCCGAAGCTGGACGCGAGAACGAACGTCTGCGGTGTGAAATGGTTGACGCCCGTCATGTAGTCCGTGAACCAGCTCCCCTGGTCGTCCTGCCAGACGAGGCCGTAGCCCGTGTCGGTCGGCGTCACCGTCGCGCACCCGACGGGGCTGTTGTAGTTCAACGTCGTCGTCGAATCGATCGTCCCGCCGTCGTTCGCCTCGGCGATGACCCCGATCGGACTGTCGGGCTGGTCCGCGGTGTCGTTGACGTAGCTCAGGGTCAGCGGGGATTTACCCGGGGAAAACGCCAGGCAATCGAACGCGGTCGTCGCGTCGAGCACGGCGGAGGCCCCCACGGCGACCGGCGCCCCGACCAGCGCGCCCTGCCCCGTGACGGTCGTGAACATCGCCCGGTTAGCTTGAGCGTCGACCCAGGCGAGGCCGGCGACGCTCCCCGATCGCGAGGACATCATCGCCACCGTCGAGGCGGAGGGAACACCCCCGGGGAACGTGACGAGGGGATTCGGGGGTGTGGGCGCTTGCGAACCGTCGGCCGAGACGGCCACGACATCGAGCTCCCCCTGGCCTGCCGTGGCGCTCGCCGCGAGCGTGCCGATGAGGACCGTGTCACCCGGAGCGCTCGCACCCGCAACGGCATAGAACGAATTTGTGGCGCCGGCCGGAAGCGCAAACGCCTGTTCGTTCGACAGAGTCCCGTCGGCCGCCATGGCCGCCCAACGCACCGCCGTTCCGTCGCTGCCGATGAGAAAGAACCCGGCCCCCACCTGATCGAGGCGGAGGTTTGGCAGCAGCAGGAGGACCGAGCTCGGCGATCCCGCCAGCACCGTCTGCTGGGTGAGCTGGCAATCGGCGTTCCCCAGGTCGGCCTGACAGGCGCACAGACCCAGCGCGGCGGCCAGCAGCGCGCCGGCCGCCGGGGCCGTCGTCAGGCCGCGGCGAGTCCGTGGCATTTCTTGTATTTCTTCCCGCTCCCGCACGGACAGGGATCGTTGCGGCCTACCTTGGGCTCGTTGCGACGGACCGGCCGCGCCGATCCGTCGTCACCGGCAGACCCAGCCTGGGCGCCGCCGGCGCTGGTCGGCTCGGCCCCGCCGCCCGATTCGACGACCTTTCGGGGCCGGCGCTGCTGCGCCGGTGGCGTCGCCGGGGCACCCGCGGCCGGCGCGTCGGGGCCGCGCGAGAGGCGCATGTGAAACAGCTTCTCGCAGACGTTGCGGCCGATGTTCTCCATCATCTCGCCGAAGATGACGTAGCCGGCCTTCTTGTACTCCTGCTTGGGGTCCATCTGGCCGTAGCCACGCAGGTGGATGCCCTCGCGCAGCGCCTCCATGGCCTTGAGGTGCTCGATCCAGCGCAGATCGATCTCCTCCAGGTAGAACCGGCGCGCGTAGTGGAGCAGCACGTGGAGCGGGAACTCCGCCTCGCGCGCCTCGATCACCTTTTCGACCTCGGCGCCGAGCGATTCGATCATCGTCTCGCGATCGAGCGCCTCGGTCGCGTCGATGGTCGGCTCGAAGCCGAAGCGTTCTTTGACAGCGGATTTGAGCGCGCCGAGATCCCAATCCTCGGCGTGGGAGTTGGGCGGGCAGTGCTCGCCGACGATCGAGTAGACCATCTCCTCGCTGAGGTCGAGCAGCCGCTCGCGCTGCTGGAGCATCGACGACGCGACTTCGTCGGCCAGGCGATCGAGCGTCGCGGTTCGGTCCTCGACGATGCCGGTCGGGTCCAGATAGGCTCCGAAATCACGATAGATGAGCGAGCGGAGGTGCGACGGCTCCGGCGGCACCGTCGTGACGGTGAAGCCGCCGGGCGCAGCCGCATCGGGGACCCGATCCTCGCTGAGCGCGTCGCACATGCGCGCGAGGACCGGTCGGATCACCTGCGCGATGCTGGTCACCGTGTGCTTGCCGGACTCGGTCGGCAGCACCACCTCGATCGCGATGCCCCGTTTCTTCTCTTCGTCGGTCGGCTCGGGCGCGTAGCGCCCCTCCAGCACCTGCCGGCGCAACGCATAGATCGTCTTGCGCTGCTGGTTCATGACGTCGTCGTACTCGAGCAGGTTCTTGCGGATGTCGAAGTTGTGCCCTTCGACCTTCTTCTGCGCGTTCTCGATGGCGCGGTTGATGAGGCCGTGCTCGATCGGCACGTCCTCTTCCATCCCCAGGCGCTCCATGAGGCCGGTGATGCGCTCGGCGCCGAAGATGCGCATGAGGTCGTCTTCGAGGGACAGGAAGAAGCGCGAGCTTCCCGGGTCTCCCTGGCGTCCCGCGCGGCCGCGGAGCTGGTTGTCGATGCGCCGCGATTCGTGGCGCTCGGTGCCGAGGATGTGCAGGCCCCCCGCGGCCAGGACCTCCTGCTTCTCGGCGTCGCACTGGGGCTTGAACCGCCCGAAGGCCTCGTCGTAGCCGGCCTGCTTGGCGGGATCGAGCTCGTGGCCCGGCTTGCCGGCGTTCTCGGGATCGACCTCGGCGCGCGCCATGAACTCCGCGTTGCCGCCCAGGATGATGTCGGTCCCGCGGCCGGCCATGTTGGTCGAGATGGTGACCGCGCCCTTGCGGCCCGCCTGCGAGACGACGAAGGCCTCCTTTTCGTGCTGCTTGGCGTTGAGCACGCTGTGCGGGATGTTCTTCTTGCGCAGCAGCGAGGCGACCACTTCGGACTTCTCGACGCTCACGGTGCCGACCAGGACCGGCTGGCCGCGCTTGTGGCAGTCCTCGATCTCGTCGCACACCGCGCGGAACTTGCCGCGCTCGTTCTTGTAGACGACGTCGTCGGCGTCGGCGCGCAGGATCTGCTTGTTGGTCGGCACCACCGTGACGCCGAGCTTGTAGATCTTGTGGAACTCTTCGGCCTCGGTGTCGGCGGTGCCGGTCATGCCGGCCAGCTTCTTGTAGAGGCGGAAGTAGTTCTGGTAGCTGATGGT
>CALAOV010000319.1 GCA_937889515.1 uncultured Myxococcales bacterium
GTAGAGCATCTCCTTGAAATCGAGCCGCGCCGTGTGTCGCCGGCGAACGATCGCCAGCCGCCGCGCCAGGCCGGCGGCGGTGGTGCGCAGCGCCGCTTCCGACAGGCGCCCGCCGTAGGCGATCGACACCGGTCCGCGCATGTCGTCGGGCACCGGGGCCGCGCCCAGCGCGATCGCCGCCAGGATCAGCCGGTCGACCTGGGGGACGGCGATCGACAGCGGATGGTGCGCCGCGAAGTTGCGAACCGCATCGGCGATCTCGGCGTCGAGCCGGGGGGGATCGGCGCTGGGCAGCAGGGCCGCCGCGCGCGCCACCCGTTCGACCGAGAGCGCCTCGGAGCGCCCGAGCGTCCGGCCCGAGCGGGCGCAGATCCGGAACACCCGCTCACGGGCGTCGTCCGCCAGCAACCCCTGCCCCACCAGGCGGCTCACCGGCGACACGCCCGCGACCGAGAAGTCCAGATGCGCCAGCGATCCGCGCAGCTCGCGTTCGAGGTAGCGCTCGGTGTGGGCGACGATCGCCAGGCGATCGACGGTGGGATCGTCGTCGACGAAACGGACACCGATGAGCGCCTCCCGGTGATCGGGCGACAGCTCCAGCCGAACCGCCGGGTCGGTCCTGGCCTGGACCAGAATCCGCCGCACCTCGGCGGGATCGTCCGGGATGCCGCTCTGCTCCTCGCCCTCGAAGGTGATCCCCAGGAAGAGATCCGCCACCGACCAGGCGTTTGCCACCCCGGGCTGGGCCCGCAGATCGTCGGCCAGCCGGCGCACCTCCCGCAGAACCACCGGCTCGTCGAGATCGGCCCGCACGCTGACGAAGAACATCGGCGCTCCGCTCCACTGGCGGGTCCCCACCCGCAGGTGGGGCGGCAGGGCCACGCCCGCTGCAACGATCGCGGCCGACAGGACCAGGAGCAGACGCCAGAAGCGCGGCCGCGGCGGTCGCGTGTCGGCAGACGCGGCGCACAGCGGCAGCGCCCACAAGCCGATCGCCCCGGCCCCCGCCGCGGCGAACAGGCCGGCGAGCCGGATACCCGTCACCGGCACCAGGACGAAGGGCGCGGCCGCCGCGACGGCGGCGGCCAGCGTGCGCGGCAGGCGCCGGCGGTCTAGCGGAAACCGGACCCGCGACGCCGCGAGCAGCACGAAGAAGGCCCAGGCCGCCGCGAATCCCAGCGGCAGAAAGCGAGCCCCGCGCCGCCGAGGATCGGGCCAGAGCGGCCGCGCATCGATGGTCGCGCCGGAGGTCGGGCCGAGGCCGAGACCGGACGACGCCAGCGCCGTGGCCAGCTGGGGCGCCGTCTGGTCCCAGTCGGGCGCGTCGACGAAGAAGCGCACGCGGCGACCGTTCTCGGTCAGGAACCAGCCGAGCGCATCGGCGCGGCGAACCACCCGCTGGCGCGCCGCCTCCCCCTCGCTCTCGCTCTCGCCGCGCGCCAGCACCGGCCGCGCGCTGGGATTGCCGCTACCGTCGACGGTGATGTCCAAGAGGCCGGCCGGCCCGAAGACGGCGCGCACCCCCGGCACCTCGAGGAGGTGCTGCTCGGCCAGCGACAGCGCCTGCCGGTTGGCGGCGTCGTAGACGTCGTCCACCTCGACGTCCAGCTCGTGCAGGCCGAGCAGCCCGAAGCGGGCGCCGTCGACCCGCCCGCGGGTGACAGCCCGGGCGTGGGCGGGTGCCCAGGCAAACGGATCGTCGGCGGCGCGCGCGGGTCCGGCGGCGGCCCAGAGCGCGACGATCACGGCCGGCAGGGCCAGATCCCCCAATCTCACGGGGCTGAAACTATCACTACCGGATGAAGGTCGCCGCGCGGGCCACCTCGACGCTCCGTTCGGCCTCCGCCTCGGAGAGGATCTTGGCGTCGAGCAGCAGGTCGTACTCTTGCCGCAGGTGGGTGTTGAGCAGGTAGGGCCCGTCGGTGTTGATCGTGTAGCGAACGCCCGCGTTCTCGAAGGTTCGAAGCGCGGTGCCCAGCTCGGCCAAGCTGGCCACCGCATGGGTGCGCAGGTTCGAGCTGGGACAGATCTCGAGGACGGTCCCCGACTCCGCGATCTTGCGCACCGCCTCCTCGCTGGACGCCGCCGCCACCCCGTGGCCGATCCGCGCCGGCGCCAGCTCCTTGAGCACCGCCAGGACGCCCGGGACGGCGGTGTACGGCGTCTCGCCGGTGTGGACGGTGGTCCCCAGCGAGGCGTGTCGGGCGCGCGCGAACAGATCGCGGTAGCCCTCCACCTCGGCGCCCAGCTCCAGCGTGTGGACCTCCGGCCCGGCCAGGTCGATCCCCACCACGCCGCGCGATTTGTATTTCACCGCCTTCTTCACCAGGATCTCGTTGAGGTCGAGCGAGAACTCGCGCGCCAGGCAGAAGATGAGGCCGGCCCGCACCCCGTAGTCGAGGCAGGCGCGGTCCATCCCACGCAGCGCCGCGTGGATGATGTGGTCGAGGTCCCGCTCGCCACCCAGGTTCCGCTTCATCGGGTTGAAGCGCAGCTCGATGAGCGACACGTTGCTCGAACGGAACTCCTTGCCGATGATCTCGTAGACCGACCGCTCGATCGCGGCGGGCGACGACTGGATCTTCTCGGTCCAGCGATCGAGGATCGCCAGGTACTCGCCCAGCGACGAGACCGTCTCGGGGTTGGCGGTCACCAGATCGCGAAACTCCCAGAAGGTGTGCACGGGCAGCTTGATGCCCTGCTCGTGCGCGATCGACCAGAGGATGTGCGGCGCCACGGCCGCGCCCACGTGTATGTGCAGGTCGCAGAGCTCGAGGCCCGGAGACAGCATTGACTATTCTATCGCGCCGCCGGGGCTAGCGCACAGCCGAGGCGGGCTTGGCGGCGGCGGGGGCGCGCGCGGCGGTCGACTTCCCGTTCCGGTTGAGCAGCGAGCGCAGCTCCTGACCGGGGGAGAAGATGATGGTCTCCTGCTGCGGAATCGTGATCGGCGCGCCCGTCTGCGGGTTTTTCACCATCCGCGGCGGTCGGCGGCGCTTGGAGAAGGTGCCAAAGCCGGGATAGGTCAGGCGGGCGCCCTGGTTGCGGGAGACGCGCGTCCGGATGAAGTAGTCGCCCATCTCGGTAAAGACGGCGTTTACGATCTGGGCCACGGTCTTCTTGGTCAGATCGCGCGGCAGGTACTTACCGCCGTACACGCGCTCGATGAGCTCCGCCTTCGTCATTTCGTGTCTCTCCCTATCCCAGTGCTCATTGGGGGTCGTCAGACTACGGATTCGAAATTGCGGTGTCAACGATCGCGCGCGATTGGTCTATTCTAGGAGAGTGCGCGGGGTGAGATCGCCATGAGCTCGGCCGGCAAGGTGACGTACATCAGCCTGTCGGCCGACGACCCCGCGATCGACGCGGCGTTCGGGATCGCCATCGCCGCCGCCCGAGCGGCGCTGGGACAGAGCCATCCGCTCCACCTGGCCGGCCAGACGCGCCCCGGCGCGGTCGTGATCGACAGCCGCAGCCCGACCGACGCGCGGCTGGTCGTCGCGCGGGTCGCCGGCGCGGGCGAGGCGGACCTGCAGGACGCGGTGGCCGCGGCGCGCGCCGCCTTCCCGGCCTGGCGTGCTCGGCCCTGGCAGCAACGCGTCGCGATCGTCGAGCGCGCCGCCCAGATCGTCCGCGACCGCAAGTTCGAGCTTTCGGCCTGGCTGATCTTCGAGATGGGCAAGAACCGGGTCGAGGCGCTGGGAGAGATCGAGGAGACCGCCGATCTCCTCGACTACTACGCGGGCGAGATGCGACGGAACGACGGCTTCATCCGGCAGATGGATCGCCTGGCCCCGACCGACCAGAACACCAGCGTGCTGCGCCCCTACGGCGTCTGGGCGGTCATCGCGCCCTGGAATTTTCCGTACGCGCTGCTGGGCGCCCCCATCGCGGCGGCGTTGCTCACCGGCAATACGGTGGTCTGCAAGCCGTCGTCGGAGACGCCGCTGTCGGCCGTGAAGCTGACGGAGATCTTCGAGGCGGCCGGGGTTCCGGCGGGCGTGCTGAGCTGTCTGCCCGGCAGCGGACGGGTGGTCGGCGACGGCCTCATCGCCCACCCGGACGTCGCGGGCGTGACCTTCACCGGCTCCTACGACGTCGGGTTCAACCAGCTCTACCGGCGATTCGCCCGCGACTTCCCCAAACCCTGCGTCGTCGAGATGGGCGGGAAGAACCCGGCGCTCATCATGCCGAGCGCGGATCTGGCGCAGGCCATCCAGGGGGTGCAGCGCTCGGCCTTCGGGATGAACGGGCACAAGTGCTCCGCCTGCTCACGGGTGCTGGTTCACCGCGACGTCGCCGACGACTTCATCGCCGGCCTGGCGCGGGCGGCCGAGGCGATCGTCCCCGGCGATCCGCTGGACAAGGGGGTCTTCGTCGGCCCGGTCGCCACCAAGCAGAGCTACGAGGACTACCAGGGGTACGTGGCGCAGGCCCGGGCCGCCGGCGAGGGGGTCGTGCGGGCCGGCGGGGCCGTGCTCACCGACGGCACGCAGGCGGACGGCTACTTCGTCCGACCCACGGTGCTGGCGAATTTGCCGCCCGATCACCAGCTGGCGCGCGAGGAGCTCTTCGTCCCCATCGTCGCCGTGGCCGTCGTGGGGAGCCTCGACGAGGCGCTGACGGTGGCCAACGACACGAAGTTCGGCCTGACCGCTGGACTGTTTTCGCGCGAGCAGAAAGAGATCGACACCTTCTTCGATCGCATCGAGGCCGGCGTGGTCTACGTCAATCGCGCCGCCGGGGCGACCACCGGCGCCTGGCCGGGGGTGCAGCCGTTCGGCGGCTGGAAAGGGAGCGGCTCGACCGGGAAGAACATCGGCGGGCACTACACCCTCCTGTGCTACCTGCGCGAGCAGAGCCGAACGGTGTGCCAGTGAGCGCCGTGAAGCTGGCGCTCGAGGCGCTGGCCGCCCAGCCGATCACCATCACCACCCCGCCGCCGGGCCCGCGGGCGCGCGAGATGATCGCCCGCGCGTTGCCCCACCTGTCCCCTTCGCTCATCCACTGCTACCCGCTGATGGTGCGGCGCGCCTCGGGCTGCATGGTCGAGGATGTCGACGGCAACGTCTACCTGGACGCCGAGGCCGGCGTCGCCACTGCGTCGACGGGCCACTGCCACCCGGCCGTCGCGGCGGCGATCGCGGCGCAGGCCGAGATCCTGATCCACATCTGCGGCACCGATTTTCACTATCCCGGCTACGGCGCCATCTGCGAGAAGCTGGGCCAGCTGGCGCAGAAGATCGGCCCCAACGGGCACCACTGGCAGACCTTCCTCACCAACTCGGGGACCGAGGCGGTCGAGGCGGCGCTGAAGCTGGCGCGGCAGCACACCGGGCGGTCCGGGATCATCGCCTTTCGCGGCGGCTTCCACGGCCGGACGCTGGGCGCGCTGTCGCTGACGGCCAGCAAGTCCAAGTACCGTCGCGGCTTCGGGCCGCTTCTGCCCGGGGTCTATCACGCGACCTACGGCGATCTCGACAGCGTCGAGGAGCTGTTCGCGACGCTCACCACGCCCGAGGACGTCGCCGCGATCGTGGTGGAGCCGATCCTGGGCGAAGGCGGGTACATCGTGCCGCCGCCGGACTTCCTGCCCGGCCTGCGCGCGCTGTGCACCCTGCACGGAATCTTGCTCTGCTTCGACGAGGTTCAGACCGGGATGGGGCGCACGGGCAAGATGTTCGCCGCCGAGCACACCGGCGTGGTCCCGGACATCCTCCTGGTGGCCAAAGGGATCGCCTCCGGAATGCCGCTCGGCGCGATGATGGCGCCGAGCCAGATCATGACCTGGCCGGCCGGGAGCCACGGATCGACCATCGCCGGCAACCCGGTCGCGATCGCGGCGGGAATGGCAACCATCGCGCTCCTGGAAGGCGGCCTGGTCGGCAATTCGGACCGCGTCGGCAAGAGCCTCAAGAAGCGGCTTCGCGACAAGCTGGCCGGCGTCGCCGGGGTGACCGACGTGCGCGGCGTCGGTCTCATGATTGGCGTCGAGCTGGACTCGCACGAGCGGGCCGGCGCCATCGCCCAGCTCTGTTTTCGGCGCGGCCTGCTGGTGCTCGAGTGCGGCAAGAAGGCCATCCGATTCTCGCCGCCGCTCATTCTCACCGAGGCGCAGGCGCAGGTCGTGACCGAGGTCTTCGCCGACACCTGCGCCGAGGCCAACGCCGCCTCACCCGCATGACCGCGCCGATCCCCATCGCCGAGCGACAGGCTGCCCGCGTCTTTTACACCTGGAGCGCCCAGTCGAGCGCGGTGCCGCTGGAGATCGTCGGCGGCGAGGGGGCGCGCTTCGTCACCGCGGACGGCGGGAAATGGTGGGACCTCGGCAGCATGACCTGGAATGCCGGCCTGGGGCACGGTCACCCGCGCTTGCAAAAGGCGCTCGGCGAGGCGGCCGCCCGCGGGCTCCTGGTGACGCCGACCGCGGCGTTCGCCGCCAAAGCGCGCGCCGGCGAGCTCCTGGCCGAGGTGACGCCGCCCGGCCTCGAGAAGACCTTCTTCTGTCTCTCGGGCACCGAGGCCAACGAGAACGCGGTCAAGATGGCGCGCCTTTACACGGGTCGGAGCAAGATCGTCGCCCGCACGCGCAGCTACCACGGGGCCAGCCTGGCCATGCTGTCCCTCTCCGGCGATCCGCGGCGGGCGCCCTTCGAGCCGGGCCTGCCCGGCGTGGTGCGGATGGGCGATCCCTACTGTTTCCGCTGCCCCTTCGGCAAGGAGCCGACCTCCTGTGCGCACGAGTGCGCCTCGGATCTCGAGACGGCGCTCCTGCGCGAGGGGCCCGAGACGGTGGCGGCCGTGATCCTGGAAGGCATCGTCGGCGCCAACGGCGTCTTCGTGCCCCCGCCGGGTTACTGGAAGAAGATCCGGGCCATCTGCGATCGCCACGGGGTCTTGCTGATCGCCGACGAAGTCCTCTCCGGGTTCGGGCGCACCGGGCGCTGGTTCGCGGTCGATCACGACGGCGTCACGCCGGATCTGCTGACGATGGCCAAGGGGCTGACCGGCGGCTACGTGCCGGGCGGCGCCGTGATCGTGACCGACCGGATCGCGCGGCACTTCGACGACCACGTGCTGGTCTGCGGTCTCACCAGCTATGCCCATCCGCTGGTCTGCGAGGCGGTGGTGGCCACCATCGAGACCCTCCGCGATGAAAACTTGATCGCGCGCGCGGCGGCGCTGGGCACATTTTTGGGCGACCGGCTGAAGGGCTTCGCCCGCGCGCGCCCCGCCATCGCCGAGGTGCGCGGCCTGGGGCTGCTCTGGGCGTTCGAGCTCTGCGTTCCCGGTCCCGGCGGCGCGCGCACCCGGGAGCCCATTCCGGCCGTCACCATGGCAAAGCTGGCGGCCATCCTGCGTCGAGATCGAATCCACATGCACAAGCGCGACAACCTGCTCTACCTGGCGCCACCGCTGGTGATCGGCGAGGCTGAGCTGGCGGCGGCGCTCGACGAGCTCGGCCGCGCCCTCGACGAGGCCTTGTCGTGAGCCCCAAGCGCCAGACCGACGGAAAGGTCTACGGCAGCGTCGCCGAGGCGCTCGCCGGGGTGCTGCGCGACGGGATGTCGATCATGTCGGGCGGCTTCGGTCTATGCGGCAACCCGGAGGCCTGCATCGACGCCATCGCGGCCAGCGGGGTCAAGAACCTCACCATCATCAGCAACAACTGCGGCAACCAAGGACAGGGGCTGGCGGTGCTGCTGCAAAACGGACAGGTCTCGCGGGTCATCTGCAGCTTCGTGGGCGGCAACCCGGACCTGGCCGAGCAGTTCATGGCCGGCAAGGTGAAGGTGGAGCTGGTTTCACAGGGGACCTTCGCCGAGCGGATCCGCGCGGGCGGCGCCGGCATCGCCGGGTTCTACACGCCCGCCGGCGTGGGCACGGTGGTGGCCGAAGGCAAAGAGGTGCGCGAGCTCGACGGCCGCAAGTATCTGTTCGAACGACCGCTGCGCGCCGACCTGGCGATCGTGCGGGCCGCCGTCGCGGACCGCTTCGGAAACCTGCGGTTTTATCGCACGGCCCGCAACTTCAACCCCCTCATGGCCACGGCCGCCGACATGACGATCGCCGAGACCGATCGCCTGGTCCCCAAGGGGACGATCGATCCCGACGACGTCCACCTGCCGGGCCTCTACATCAAACGCATCGTCGAGGTGCGCGAGCACCGGAACGTCATCGAGCACCGGACCACCCGCGACAAGAGCGGCAAGAAGCTGACCGAAGCGACCCGCACCAAGATCGGTCGACAATGAGCTGGACGCGCGAAGAGATGGTCCGGCGCGCCGCCGCCGAGGTCGAGGCCGGCCAGGTGGTGAACCTGGGCATCGGCCTTCCCACGGAAGTCGCGAACTACCTCGATCCGGCCGGCGGCGTGACGCTCCACTCGGAGAACGGCCTGCTCGGGATGGGCCCCTACCCCACCGAAGACGAGATCGACGCCCGCCTGATCAATGCCGGCAAGCAGACGGTGACAGCCCTGCCGGGCGCCAGCATGTTCGATTCAGCGCAGTCGTTCGCGATGATCCGCGGCGGTCACATCGACCTGGCCATTCTTGGCGGGCTGGAGGTCGCCTGCAACGGCGATCTGGCCAACTGGACGGTCCCGGGCAAGCTCATCACCGGGATGGGCGGCGCTATGGACCTGGCCGCCGGCGCCCGCCGGGTGGTGGTCCTGCAGAGCCACGCCTCGAAGGACGGAAGGCCCAAGCTGGTTCACCGCCTCACGCTGCCGCCCACTGCGCTCGGGTGCACCAACCGGGTGATCACCGAGCTTGGCATCTTCGACGTGGGGGGCGATTGCTTCGTGTGCATCGCCAAGGCCGAGGGCGTCCACCGCGACACCATCGTCAAGGCCACGGGCGCGCCGATGCTCTTCACGACCGCTACCTCGGGCGGGTGAGCCAGCGAGGTCGATCGCGTGGGCTCCGATGGGCTTCGCCCAGCGGAGCCCGTCGCGGGAGGTTTGGAACCCTTTCAGGGTTCCAAGCTTGACGATGAGCCAGCTCGGCCTTGACCTTGGCCATTCGTCGCATAGATTCCCGTCGAAGTGAACGGCGGGAAACGGCGTAAGCAGCCATGTGGATAGTTCGTCTCGCGCTACGCCGCCCCTACACGGTTGCCGTCATGTGCGGTCTCATCCTGGTGATGGGGATCCTGTCGCTCACCCGGATGGTGGTCGACATCTTCCCCGCCATCGACATCCCGGTGGTGGCGGTGGTCTGGAACTATCCGGGCCTGTCGGCGCAGGACATGGAGCGGCGGGTGGTGCTCATCAGCGAGCGCGGGTTCTCGACCACCGTCAACGGCATCGAGCGCATCGAATCGCAGTCGATTCCGGGGATCGGGATGCTGAAGATTTACTTTCAGCCTGGCGCCGAAATCGGTGCCGCCATCGCTCAAATATCCTCGGTCGCCAGCACCATCCTGCGCATCGCGCCGCCGGGGATGACGCCGCCGTCGATCATTCAGTTCAACGCCTCGAATGTTCCCGTCGCGCAGCTCACCGCCAGCAGCGAGACCTTGCCCGAGCAGCAGGTCTTCGACTACGGCCTCAACTTCATCCGGGTCAAGCTGTTCACCATCCCGGGGCTGTCGACGCCGGCGCCCTTCGGGGGCAAGCAGCGGCAGATCAACGTCGACATCAATCCCCAGCAACTGACCGCCAAGGGGCTGTCGCCGTACGACGTCGTCAACGCGCTCAACACCTCGAACGTGATCTTGCCGGCGGGGACGGCGCGCATCGGCAGCCGCGAGTACAACGTGCTGCTGAATTCGAGCCCGCTCGAGGTGGCCGAGTTCGGGAACATTCCGGTCAAGATCGTGGACGGGGCGCCGGTGCTGCTGGGGGACGTGGCGCGCATCTCGGACGCCTTCGCCGACCAGACCAACGTGGTGCGGGTCAACGGCCGGCGGGCGACTTACCTGGCCATCCTCAAGCACGCGGATGCGTCGACGCTGGCGGTGGTCGACGCCACGCGGGAGGCGCTGCCGGCGATCAAGGCGGCGGCGCCCAACGGGCTCGAGCTGAAGCTGGACTTCGATCAGTCGGTCTTCGTGCGGGGCGCGATCGGGGGCGTCGTCCGCGAGGCGATCGTGTCGTCGATCCTGGTGTCGCTCATGGTGGGCCTGTTCCTGGGGAGCTGGCGCAGCATGGTGATCGTCTGCACCTCGATCCCGCTGGCGATCTTCTCGGCCATCGTCGGTCTCAACCTGACCGGCCACACCATCAACATCATGACGCTGGGGGGGCTGGCGCTGGCCATCGGCATGCTTGTCGATGACGCGACCGTGGAGGTGGAGAACATCCACCGAAACCGCCTGATGGGTAAGCCGCTCACCCGCGCGATCCTCGACGGCGCGCAACAGATCGCGGTGCCCGCCATCGTCGCGACGCTGTCGATCTGCATCGTCTTTTGCCCGGTGGTGCTGCTGGTCGGCCCAGCCCGCTTCCTGTTCACGCCGCTGGCGATCTCGGTGGTGCTGGCGATGTTGGCGTCGTACCTACTGTCGCGCACGCTCGTGCCGGCGCTGGCCCGGCTGCTGATGCGCAGCGAGGCGCACCACGAGGAGGGACAGCCGGAGCCGTCCGGCGGTTGGAAGGGGCTCGCGTTCCGGTTCAATCGGTGGCGCGACGCGAAGTTCGAACGCTTTCAAAATGGCTATGCGGCCTTGCTCCGCAGCGCTCTCGACCACGGGCGCTTCACCATCGCGGCCGCCGCGGCGATCGGCCTGGCCAGCCTCTGCCTGGTCTTCGTGGTCGGCACCGACTTCTTCCCCTCCGTCGACGCGGGCCTCATGAAGCTGCACTTCCGCGCCCCCAACGGGTCGCGCATCGAGAAGACCGAAGAGCTGGTGACGCAGGTCGAAAACGGAATCCGCCAGATCATCCCGGCGGGCGAGATCGAGACCATCAACTCGATGTTGGGCGTACCCGTGTCTTACAACCTGGCCTTCGTCCAGACCGACAACGTCAGCCCCATGGACGCGGAGCTCCTGATCGCGCTCAAGCCCGGCCACCCGCCGACCGCGCGCTACATGCAGAAGATTCGCCAGATGCTCAAGCGCGATTTCCCCGGCTCGAGCGCCTATTTCCAGCCGGCCGACATCGTGAGCCAGGTGCTCAACTTCGGCCTGTCGGCGCCCATCGACGTGCAGGTCGAGTTCCCCGATCTGCAGAAGGGGTACGAGTTTGCCCGCAAGCTGCGCGACGGCATCGCCGAGATCCCCGGGACCGCCGACTCCCACATCGTCCAGGACATCGACTATCCGGCGCTCAAGGTCGACGTCGATCGGTTGCGCGCCGCCCAGGCGGGCATCAGCGAGCGCGACGTCGCCAACAACCTGCTGGTCTCGCTGTCGTCGAGCGGCCTGGTGGCGCCGTCGTATTTCTTGAACCCGCACAACAACGTGAACTACTTCGTGGTGGTCAAGACGCCGCTGCCCCAGCTGTCGTCGGTGGAACGGGTGATGTCCACGCCGCTCACCGCCGGCGTTCCGATCGAGACGGCGGCAGCTCCCGATTCCCCCTCGGCGTTTCCCGAGGCGCCGACCCAGATCTTGAGCGGCATCGCGACGGTCCACCCGGGTGGCAGCCCGGAGCAGATCAACCACTACACCGTCCAGCGCGTGATCGACGTCGACGCCAACGTCGAGGATCGCGATCTCGGCTCGGTCGCCACCGACATCCAGCACAAGATCGACGCGCTCGGCAAGCTGCCGCCGGGCATGAAGATCACGTTGCGCGGGCAGAACCAGGTCATGCAGCACTCGTTTCGCAGCCTGGGCCTGGGGCTCATCCTGGCGGCGCTGCTGGTCTATTGCCTGATGGTGATCCTGTTCCAGTCCTGGCTCGACCCCTTCATCATCATGGTCGCGGTACCCGGCGCGTTGGTCGGCATCTTGTGGATGCTGGCCTTCACCCACACCACCATCAACGTCGAATCGCTGATGGGATCGATCATGGCGGTCGGGATCGCGGTGTCGAACTCGATCCTGCTGGTCAGCTTCGCCAACGATCTGCGCGTCGAGAAGGAAGGGATCTCGCCCCTCGACGCCGCGCTGGAAGCCGGCAAGACCCGCCTGCGGCCGGTGATCATGACCGCGCTGGCCATGATCATCGGGATGATTCCCATGGCGCTGGGCCTCGGAGAGGCGGGTGAGCAGAACGCCCCGCTCGGACGGGCGGTCATCGGCGGCCTGGCCCTGGCCACCGTGGCGACGCTGTTCATCGTCCCTGTGGTATATGCCAGCCTCCGCGTGAAGCTGCCGAACAAGCACGTGATGGAACAGCAGTTCCTCGACGAAGAAAAGGAAGGGGCAGCGCCCCAGGCTCACCCGACCGGGAGCCCGGCCTGATGTCGCCCCGCCACCGATCGATCCTGGTTTACGTCGCGGGCGTCGGGGTGCTCTGCGCCACCGCGCTCGGGGTAGTCGGCCTCGGAAGCCACCGCAAGTCGGAGGCCCGCGACGAGGCGCAGGTGCGACAGACGGACGTCCGGCGCGGGCCGCGGGTCCGGGTGGCGACGGTCAAGCGCGCCGCCGGTGTCCGACACCTGGTCCTGCAGGGCGAGGCCCGGCCGTTCTTCGAGGTCACGCTGTACGCGAAGGTGGCCGGCTTCCTGCGCGATCTCAAGGTCGACAAGGGCGATCGGGTGAAGAAGAACCAGCTCATCGCGACGGTCACGGCGCCCGAGCTCGACCAGCAGTACAACGCCGCGCTGGCCGACGCGCGCAACAAGCGGATCAACGCCAAGCGCCTCTCGGCCCTGGCGCCCTCGGGCGTGGTGTCGACGCAGGAGCTGGAGCTCGGGCAGGCTTCGGCCGACGTCGCCGACGCCAACCAGGGGGCCCTCGAGACGCAGCGGGGTTACCGGGTCATCCGCGCCCCCTTCGATGGCGTCGTGACCGCGCGCTTCGCCGATCCGGGCACGCTCATCCAGAGCGCCGCCAACGGCCAGGCCGGTGCCGTCCCCATCGTCGCCATCGCCAAGGGGGATCAGCTCCGCGTCTATGTCTACGTCGATCAGGCCAGCGCCCCCTTTGTGCGCGACGGCGACGCCGTCGTGGTGCGGGTCCCCGAGCGCCCCGGCTGGTCGCGCGCCGCCAAGGTCACCCGGACCAGCGGCGAGCTGTCGCCCAAGACGCGCACCATGCAAACCGAGGTCGACATCCAGAATACCGACGGCGCGATCCTGCCCGGCAGCTACGTCGAGGTGACGCTGGACCTGAAGGTCCCGCCGCTCCTGGAGATGCCCGCCGAGGCGCTGGTGATGCGGGGAGAGAAAACCCAGGCTGCCACCGTCGACGGCGGTGAGCACGTGCGGTTCAAGCCGGTGGTCGTGGCCAACGACGACGGCCAGACCGTGCACCTCGTGAGCGGCCTCGAGGAGGGCGAGCGGGTGGCGCTGAATCTGGGCAGTGAAGCCGAAGACGGCAGCCCCGTTCAGATCGTCGAGACGCCGGCGAAGCCACCCGCGCCCAAGTAGCTATCGCGTGGGGGAGACTCGGCTTTGCCGAGTCGAGCCCGTCGCGGGAGGGGTTGGGAACCCTCCCAGGGTTTCCATTTTATCGACTCAGAAACTCCAGGGTTGGGCGCGAGGCGGCGTCCCCTTCCCCGCTCTCCGCATAGGCGCGGATCTCGATCGTCGCGGGGGTATGGGCGACGCTCTCGAAGGACCAGGCCTTCCGTACGTGCGATCGGGTGCAGCGGACGCCGCCACCCACCTTGCAGTCGTGAACCATCTCGACGAGCACCACGTGCTCGCCCACGGCCACCGACCCGCCGTAAACCCGATGGAACTCGGGCGTGTGAAACTCGCTCGCGTCCTTGTCCTTGGTCAAGATTGGTTCGACGTCGAGCGAGATCGCGACCGAGCGCGGGCTGTATTCGTCGGTGACTTCGTCCCGATAGCGGATGATGACCGGCGCCCGGGTGGACGCCTTCTGTTGGCTCTCGCCCAGCGCCTGGCGCACACGCTCGACGTTGGCCTGCACCGTCACGTCGTCGGAGTGTGGCGCAAAGGTGAGCGCCGACTCGTATGCCGCCCAGGCCCGCCCGGGCGCGCCGCGACCCTCGTAGACCTCGCCCAAGATCAGATACGCTTTCCGGCAGCGTCGATCGGTCCCCCCCCCACTACAGCTCTTGTCGGTGAAGGCGCCCAAGTCCTTGATCGCGACCTCGGCCTGCTTGTGCGCCTGGGCGGCCATCCCCTGGTCATAGAGCTCGCCGGGGGAGGCGCCGCAGCCGAGCGACAGCGCGATCAGGCCAAGACTCCAGACTCTGCGAGGGGCCAGCGCAGGCATGCGCCGGATGCTACACGATCAGGTCGCCGGTGGGTTGGGCGGGGTGATGCCGACCCGGGCCAGCGCAGTATTCACCGACTTGAGGTCCTCCCAGGCCGGCTTCTTCTTGCTGGGATCGCGCAAGAGATACGCCGGGTGAAAGGTCGGCATGAGCGGAATCCCCTCATAGGTGCGGAAGTTCCCGCGCAATCGGCTGATCGGCGTGTCGTCGCGCAGGAGGCACTGCACCGCGAATTTTCCCAGCGCGACGATCATCCGGGGCCGGATGGCGGCCAGCTGGCGTTTCAGGAAGGGCTCGCAGCTGGCCACCTCGTCGGGCTCGGGGTTGCGATTGCCGGGGGGGCGGCACTTGAGGACGTTGCAGATGTAGACGTCCTGCCGTCGGTAGCCCATCGCCTCGATCATCTTGGTGAGGAGCTGGCCCGCCCTGCCGACGAACGGCTCGCCGCGGGCGTCTTCGTCCGCGCCCGGCGCCTCGCCGACGAACACGATGTCCGCGTCCGGGTTGCCGACGCCGTAGACCAGGTTGGTCCGCCCGCCCGCCAGCTTGCAGCGCTGGCAGTCGCCGATGTCGTCGCGCAGCAGCTTCAACCCCTCCGCGCCCCGGGGCGGCCCGGCGCCCTCCGCCTCCACCGACGTTTCGGACGGCGGCGCGAGAGCGGCCGCTGGAGGGGGCTCGGGCGATTTGGGCGCACGCTTCTTCAAGGACGCGCCCAGGAGGCCCGAGCGGCCGCGGGTGGCCAGGTTGGTCTTGAATTGGCCCACCAGAGCCCGCAGCTCCTCACGCTCTTCGCCTCCGTCCCGCCTTTCAGCGGCCATGACCACCGGCCTCGGCGCGCGCCGCGCCCACGCTCTCGGGCGTCACCAGCGCGTCGACGGCCAGCGCGTAGTAGAAGGTCGGGGCCACCTCGGCCGCCCGCACGGTTCCATCGCGGCCGAGCGCACCGTCGCGATCGCCGTCGCGCCGTTCGATCTCGTCGACGATGTCGGTATAGGCATGCATGAAGATGGGATCGGTGGAAACGACGTAGGCTCGCCCGAGCGCCCAGGCGGCGCAGGCGTTCCAGCTGTTCTCGTCGAGCCGCCGGGCCTGGAAGGCGCGCGGCACAGTGGCCGCGATCCGCTCGCGCAGCCAGGCGCCAACGAAGGGGGTGTTCCCCTCGGCGGCCATCACCGCCAGAATCCGGGTCGCGGTCGTCGACGAGAAATCGAACAGGCCTCCCGCCGCGGCCAGCTCGCTCGCGAAGGGCGGCGGCGCCTTCATCCCGAATGCGCGTTCGACGAACTTGCGCCCGCTCGACAGCAGCCCCCGATCGTCGATGGCGCGCGCGTACTCGACCAGCGCGATCGCCAGGAAGCCCGGGTCACGAAACTCGCGGCCCGAAAGATCCTCCAGCGCCGCCAGGTGCATCGCCAGCACCCGCGCCGCACGCTCGGTGATGGCCTGGCGCCGACCATCGACGCGCTCGAGGCCGCGCTCCGCGACCGCGGCCAGCAGCACCATCGCGCAGTCGTAGGCGGCCTCGTCGTCGGTGGCGCTGTCGATCGCATCGGGCACGAACCGCTTGGCGGCGTCGACCAGAAACGACCAGGCGGCGGTGCGCGCGGCCGCGAAACGCTCGACGCCCGACAGGCGCTGGTGGCGGGCCCAGATCCAGACGGCGGCCAGGGTGCCGTGAAAATCCGGATCGGGCGCGCCCGGCCAGGGCGGGACGTTCCCCGAGTGCGACCCCGCCGTCGCCTGGCGCGCGACCAGCACCCCGCCGGCGGTCGCCAGATGCCGAACCACCTGCCCAGCGTAGGTCTTGAGGCGCGGATCAGGCATGACCGGCCGTTTCCTTGCCCTTGGCCTTGGGGGGCAGCCGCGGCGCGAAGAGGTGCCACAGCTGGTCGGCGACCTCGCGCTTCGAGGCCCGGGGGATCGCGACGCGCGCCCCGTCGGCGAACAGCACGGTCACCGCGTTGTCGTCGGCCCCGAAACCGATCCCGGCCGCGCTCACGTCGTTGGCGACGATCGCGTCGCAGCCCTTGTCGCGCAGCTTGTCGGCCGCCCGGGTCTCCATCGCCGCGCCGCCCCCGATCTCGGCGGCGAAGCCGATCAGGAAGGGACGTCCGTTCTGCCGCGCCCGCGCCACGCCGGCCAGCAGATCGGGAACGGGCGTCAGCTCCAAGGCCACGCCGGTGGCCGCGCGTCGGGAGAGCTTCCCGCTGGCCCGCGTTCGGGGCCGGAAATCAGCCACCGCCGCGGTCATCACGACGGCGTCGGCGCTCGGCGTCGCCGTGGCCAGCGCCCGCTCGAGATCGGCCGCCGTCTCCACCTCGATCCGCTCGATCTCGATCGGACCGCCCCGACCCGGGATCGCCGGCGTCCCAGGGCCGGCCAGCAGGGTCACGCGCGCCCCCCGCGCCGCCGCGGAGGCGGCCAGCGCCGCGCCCATTTTTCCCGAGGACCGGTTGCCGAGAAATCGAACGTCGTCGACGGGCTCCCGGGTCGGACCGGCGGTGACGACCACCCGCTGGCCATCCAGATCGCCTGGCGCCAGCAGACGAATTGCCGCCGCCGCGATCTCGACCGGTTCGATGAGCCGCCCCGCCCCGATCCAGCCACAGGCGAGCGGGCCCTGGTCCGGGCCGACGCTGGTGATGCGTCCCCCGCCGCCGGCGCCGAGCAGGCGTTCGAGGTTGGCCTGCGTGAGCGGGTTCTCCCACATGTTCACGTTCATGGCTGGCGCCAGCAGCACGGGCGCCCGGGTCGCCAGCACGACCGCCGTCAGGAGGTCGTTGGCCATTCCGGCGGCGAGCCGCGCGATGGCGTCGGCCGTCGCGGGCGCGACGATCAGGAGGTCGGCCTCGTCGGCCAGCCGGATATGGCCAATCTCGGCCTCGCTGCCGCTATCGAAGAGATCGGTCGAGACCGGCGCCCCCGAGAGCGTCTGGAGCGTCAGGGGGGTGATGAACCGGGTGGCTGCCTCGGTCATGACCACCCGGACCGTGGCGCCCGCCTTGACCAGCAGGCGACAGAGCTCGGCCGCCTTGTAGGCGGCGATGCCGCCCGTGATTCCGAGGACGATCCGCCGTGTCGCGAGCGTTCCGTCGAGCGAAGCCGGGCTCGTCTCGCTGGTCGCGGGGTCGCTCATGGCCGTTCGGACCACGAGATTACCTCAAATTCCCGAATGGCACGTCTCGCGGAGCCTCGGACCAAGGTAAAATCCGCGGCCGTGCCGAGCCAGGCGGGCTTCCCGCGCCGATTCGATTCTTATGTGCTCCTCAAACCGCTGGCGCGGGGGGGGATGGGGCAGCTCTATCTGGCGCTCACGGGGGCCCCCGGCCTCGAGAAGCCCTGCGTGATCAAGCAGGTCTTGCCCGATCTGGTGGCCTCCGAGAACACCCGCCGGTTTCGCGACGAGGTGATGGTGGCGCTCCGGCTCGCGCACGGGAACCTGGTCTCGGTGTTCGACGCGGGCCTGCAGGACGGCCAGATCTTCCTGGCCATGGAGCATATCGAGGGCAAGGATCTGCTGGCTACCTGGAACCGCTGCGCCGAGCGACGGATCCCCTTCCCCGTCGATGTGGCGGTCTTCATCGCCAAGGAGCTGGCGCGCGCCCTCGCCTACGCGCACGCCTTCGAAGATCTCAAGCTGGTGCACCGCGACGTCTCGCCGGCCAACGTGCTGCTGTCCTACAGCGGCGAGGTCAAGCTGACCGACTTCGGGCTCGCGATGTCGATCCTCAAGATCGAGCGTACGACGCCGGGGATCGTCTTCGGCAAGCTCAGCTACCTGTCGCCGGAGCAGGCGCGGCGGGTGCCCCTCGACGGTCGCGTCGACATCTACGCAGTCGGGATCTTGCTCTGGGAGCTCTTGACCGGCCGCCAGCTCTTCCCCGTCGACGGGGAAGGCAGTGACGCTTCCGACCGAAACATCGATGCGCTGGCGCGGGCCCGCGATCCGCACGTGGTCCCGCCGTCGACCATCACGAGCCGCGTGCCGCCCGAGCTCGATCGGATCGTCCTCAAAGCGCTGGCGCCCGAGCGCGAGGACCGCTATCCGAACGCGGAGATCCTGCGGGCCGACCTGGCCGCCTTCCTGGCCGAGACGACGCCCAAGACCGACACCGAGCGGCTGGCCGGCTTCATGCGACCGCTCTTCGCCGACGACGCCCGCGACGAGCGCCGCGAGCGTGAGCGGCTGATCGGCGCCGCCCGCGCGATGCTCTCCGGCGGCATCGTCGCGCCCACCGCCCAGAGGGAAACGCCCCACCCGAGCGGCGAGAACGCCGCCCGTCCGGGCGAGGATCCCCGCATCGGCAGCACCCTGGGGGGCCGTTACCATGTCCGCCGCCTCTGCGGCGAGGGGGCGATGGGGCGGGTCTACGAAGCCACCCACATCGACATCGGCCGGCGCGTCGCCATCAAGGTCCTGCACGCCGGCTTCCACCACAGCGCCGATCTGGTCGAGAGATTCCGCCGCGAGGCGCGCGCGGCCTCCAAGATCGGCCACCCCAACATCGTCGACGTCACCGACTCGGGCACCACCAGCGATGGCGCGTTCTACTTCGTCATGGAGTACCTCGACGGCGTGAACCTGGAGGAGCTCATCATCCAGAACGGCCCGCTTCCCGTCGAGCGCGCCTTGCTGGTCGCCGCCCAGATCACCCGGGCGCTCGATGCCGCGCACACCGCGGACGTCATCCATCGCGACCTCAAGCCCGCCAACGTCATGTTGATCAACCGCAAGGACGAGGCGGATTTCGTCAAGGTGCTGGACTTCGGCATCTCGAAGGATCTCGACACGGCGGCCGGCGCGGGCCTCACCCGCCCCAACGTCGCGATCGGGACGCCGGTCTACATGGCGCCCGAGCAGGCGGCCGGCAAGGAGGCCAACGGCCTCAGCGACATCTACGGGGTGGGCGGCCTGCTCTACGAGATGTTGACCGGCACCCCGCCCTGCGCGGGCGATGACGCGATCGAAGTGCTCCACCGCAAGGCGCGCGAGGACCCACCGGCCATCGGCAGCTTGCGGCCCAATCTGCCGCGCGACGTGCAGGCGCTGGTGACCCGGGCCCTCGCCCGCGCGCCCAGCGGCCGACAACCGTCCATGAGCGCCCTCAAGGACGAGGTGCTGGCCTGTCTGTCTGCGTTCGAAGATGCGTCGGTGCCCACCCGCGCTCCGAGCGCCAGCTCGATCACGCCGCGTCTCTCCTTCGGCGCCGCGGATACCACCGTCTTGCCGACGACGGGACGGGTGGAACGCGCCAAGATGCGTCCGGGCCTGCTGATCGGGGGGATTGCGGCGGTCGCGGTCGCGCTGCTGGTCGTGCGTCAAACGCGCCAGGAGTCACCGCCGCCGGCTGAGTCCGGACCCGCGACGACCGTGGCGATCGCGGCGCCCGTGCCGCCGCCAGCGCCGCCTGCGCCGGCGCAACCGAGCGCCCTGCCCAGCCTGGTGCTTGCCGACCCCGAGCCACAGAAACTGATCGCCTCCGCCGCCCGCCGTGCAAATGTGGGCGAGCCCGCGCCGGCGCCCACGCGAATGCCCGCGGCGAGGCGGGCGGTGCCCGACGAGATCCCTCTCGCGAGGAACGTCGCGAAGACCGGGGACAAGAGCGGCGTCGGTTCTGCGCCAATGCGAGCGGGCCCCGACACCGGGGAGATCCTGAGCCGCGGCCAGATGGCCTTCGATCGGGGAGACTATCCGGAGGCGGTTCGCCGCGGCCGCGAGGCGGTCGCCGCCGGCGCCGAGATCAATGGCCGACTCCTGATCGGCGACGCGTACTATCGACTCGAACGTTACCGCGACGCCCTGCGGGAGTACGACGCCGCGCTGGCGCTCGATCCAACCAATGCCGGCACCCGGCGCCGCCGCGATCTGGCCGAACGAAAAGTGGGAACGGCAGGCCCCTGAGACCCGTCGCTACTTGATGTAGCCGTCGTCCGTGCGGCCTACTTGATGTAGCCCTTCTGGGTCAGGTACTCCGCGACCAGGATCGCGCCCCGCGCCGCGCCCATGCGGGTGTTGTGCGAGACCAGCAGGTACTTGATGCCGTTCGGCAGGGCCGGGTCTTCGCGCAGGCGGCCGACCACCGTCGACATCCCGCCCTCGGCGTCGCGGTCGAGGCGGACCTGCGGGCGGAAGGGATCGTCGTTGACGGTGATGAGGTTGCGCGGCGCCGACGGCAGCTTGAGCGCGCGCATCTCGCTCCCGAAGGCGCGCCAGGTGGCCTTGACCTCTTCGAGGCCGGCCTTCTTCTTCAGCTCGACGAACACCGATTCGGTGTGTCCCTCGAGGACGTTGACGCGCGTGCAGGTACACGAGACCGCGACCTGCGCGGGCGCGATCTCCTCGCCGACGATCCGACCCAGGATCTTGCCGGTCTCGCGCTCGACCTTCTCCTCCTCCTTGGGGATGTAGGGGATGATGTTGTCGAGGATGTCCATCGCCGAGACGCCGGGCGAGCGGCCCGCGCCCGAGAGCGCCTGCATCGAGGTCATGATCACGCGCGACACGCCGAACGCGTCGTGGAGGGGCTTGAGCGTCATGGCGAGACCGACGGTGGTGCAGTTCGGTCCGGGCGAGACGAATCCCTTCCAGCCGCGCCGGCGGCGCTGCACGTCGATGAGCGCGGCGTGGTCCCAGTTGACGCCCGGCAGAAAGACCGGGACGTCGGGCTCGTAGCGAAACGCGCTGGCGGTCGAGATGACGGGGACGTCGGCGGCGCAGCGCGGCTCGAGCTCGCGCGCGACGTCCGCCTCGACGGCGGAGAAGACCAGGCGCACGCCGTCGGTGGTCATCTTCGCCGAATCCTCGACGGTGATCCCCGCGTGCTCCTCGGCCATCGGCTCGGTGCAGTGCCAGCGCGAGGCCCCCTTGTCGTCCTTGACCGCCTCGGCCAGCTTCTTGCCGGCCGATCGGCTCGAGGCGGCTAGCTTGCGGATCTCGAACAGGGGATGACCGGCCAACGAAGCCAGGAACTGCTGGCCGGCCAGACCGGTGGCGCCCACAACGGCGACGGGAATGCGTGACATGACTGCTGGGACCTCCTTCTAAAGGCCGCGGACTTTACCAGCAGCGCGGCCGGACGGCCACGATGGAGCGCGCGAGGCCCTGCGTTGGCGGGCGGCTTCGTAGAGGGCCACCGCGGCGGCCACCGAGGCGTTCAGCGAC